>DDSR01000457.1 GCA_002343455.1 Deltaproteobacteria bacterium UBA2385
ACCCAGTGCGGCCAGTGCGGCTATGACGGCTGCCGTCCGTATGCCGAGGCCATGGCGCACGGCGAAGCCGGAGTGGACCATTGCCCGCCGGGCGGCGACGAGGGCGCGCGCGCGCTGGCGCGGTTGCTGGGCGTGGCGCCGCTGCCCTACGACCGCGCGCGCGGCCTGCACAAGCCGGCCGCCGTGGCGGTGGTGGTAGAAGCCGACTGCATCGGCTGCACCAAGTGCATCCAGGCATGCCCGGTTGACGCGATCATCGGCGCGGCCAAGCGCATGCACGTGGTCATCGACCCGCTGTGCACCGGCTGCGAACTGTGCGTGCCGGCCTGCCCGGTGGACTGCATCGTGATGGAGCCGGCGGCCGTCTAGGCCGGCGGCCGCACCGCACCGCGGCGGATCATTCGCCGCCCTTGGCGCAGGCCGAACAGATCCGCTCCACCGCATAGCCGCGCGCGCGCAGCTTCTCCACCACGCCGTCCTCGCCGAGCAGGTGCAGAGCGCCGACCACGAACAGGGTGTTGTCGCCGCCCGGCTGTTCCAGCCGCTGCGCGATCCGCGGCACCCAGGCCTCGTTGCGCTCGGTGTTGACGAGGCGGTAGCTGACCGGTATCTCGGCCTTCATCTTGTGGCGGAACTCGCCGTCCAGGCCGCCCGCGTCGCCGGCGCGCCACATCGTGTGCAGCTTCAGCAGTTCGGTGACGGACTCCTGCGGGTTCTTCAGCAGTTCGCCCAGGCTGTACGCCTGCTCGTCGTGCGGCGCTCCGTCCAGCGCGGCGATCTGGTCGTCGATGGTCTCCAGGCCGGACACCGGCTTGCCGGCCTCGGCGGCGCGACGGATGAAATGCATGTCCATGCCCTGCTCCTGCCGGAAGCCCGCCGCCTGCGCCATGCCGATCATCATGCCCATCGTGATGGCCCAGGGCTCGCTGCCCTCGACCTGGGCCAGCAGGCGACCGTCCTCCTGCTCCTCCAGGCCGACCTCCACGGGGAAGAGCTCCCGACCGGCCAGGGCCCGCACGGCGTCCCGCGCGGCGATGCGCTCCAGCAGCCAACCGGCGCGCTGCCGCAAGGGCAGGGCCTCTAGCGCGGCGCGCTCCTCGCGGGAGAGGAAGCGCCGGGCGAGGTAGTCGCGCGACGAGGTCGAGCGCCCGCGGTCCTCGACCAGGGCGAGGCCGCCCTCGAAGAGCTCGGCGAAGAGGTGCCGCTCGGTGCGCTGCATGACGGGCCAGAGGCGATCGTCGGTCTCGAAGCGCCAGTCCGTCCAGCCTTCGATCCGGCACCAGAGCACACCGCCCCGGTCGAGCTCCAGATCGGCGCGGATCTGTTGCGCCCCGACCGAGCGCAGCCGGACCCGGCAGCGCAGCTCCTCCCCGGGGCTGGGCTCGGGCCCGAAGAAGCGCAGGGCCTCGATGCGCACGGGCATGGCCAGGCGGTCGCGCTCCATCCGGGCCATCACCCAGTAGCCCAGCAGCTGCCCGGCTCCGTCCAGCAGGGCGCCCTCGGCCGCCAGGGCCCGCAGCCGCCCGTCGACGCCTTCGGCGCCGATCTCGTCCAGCCCGGCGACCGCGTGGTAGCCCGGTCCGTGGAACATCCAGCGCTCGTCGTACAGTCGGCGGGCGTCGACCTCACAGGGCTCGGGGGAGTCCAGCGGGGCCAGCGTACAGGGCTCGGTGCGTGGCCAGGCCGGGCTGAGCAGGACCACCCCGTCGGCGTAGTCGCCCAGGCGGACCCGCACCCGCACCTGGTCGGGGCCCTCGGACTCGACCCGACAGTGCAGCTCCAGCTCGACGGGCGGCTCGACCCCCATCCAGCGGTGCGCGCGGACCTGCTCGACCCCGCTGGCCACCATGCCCGGCCGCAGCTCGGCGGCGGCCTCCATCATCATCCGCACCGACATGGTCATCGGGACGACCGGGTTCCAGTCGGCCACCACCGGCCAGCCGGGCGGCTGGGGGATCAGGCTGTGATCGAAGAGGAAGGGCTGCTCCTGCACCGAGAGGAGCCGGTGCTCGGTCCGCTCGGCGCGCACCGGGGTCCTGCCCTTGCGGAAGGCCGCCTCGACCGCCGCCCGGCTGCGCTCCAGCTCGGCGCTCAGGCTGCGGAAGCCCTCCAGCACCGGGCCTCCCCCCCCGGGCCCGACCTGTACCCGCGTCGGCAGCGGGGTTGACAGCCGCACCAGGGGCACGCCCAGGTCCAGCGGCAGGCGCGCCGAGGGCTTGGGGTAGAGGCAGCCGGGATCGACCTCGGCGCCCTCGACGAAGAGGGCCGCCAGGGTGCGCTGGAGCTGGGCCTTGCCAGAGCGCTGCGGCTCGGCGGCCGAGAGGGAGAGGTGCTCCAGACCGCGCAGGGTGTCCGAGACGAAGCCGGCGAGGCTGCCGGTGCCGAGCTGGACGAAGACCCGGACCCCCGCCTCATACAGCGCCAGGGTCAGCTCCCGGAAGCGCACCGGCTTGACGAGGTGCTCGACGGCGAGGTGCCGGATCTCGGCCTCGTCGGAGGGGTAGCGCCCGGCGGTGGTGGCCGACCAGAGGGGCAGCCGCGGCGGGCCCAGAGGCAGGCTGCCCAGCCGCTGCTGGTGCTCGGCGAGGTAGGGCGCGAAGAAGGGGGCGTGGAAGCCCGAGCGGAAGGGCAGGATGTGGGCCAGGACCTTGGCCTGGACGAGCCGATCCCGGGCCGCGAGGGCGGCCTCCTGCTCGCCGCAGAGCACGACCTGGTGCGGACAGTTGTCGTGGGTCAGCTCCAGGGGGAGGGGCAGGCCGAGGATCTCCTCGACCCGCTGCCGGCCGGCCCCGACCGAGAGGAAGGCGACCCCGGGCACCTCCAGGCTGCCGGGGGCGAGGCTGGCCAGGACCTCCTCCACCCGTTCGGCGGGGATGTGCCCGGCGATCATCATGCCGGTCCACTCCCCGCTGCTGTGGCCGGCGACCTGGTCGGGGCGCACCCCGGCCCGCTCCAGGGCCGCGGCCAGCAGCCGACCGTTCTCGACCACCTGGGCGCCGCGGCGCTCCAGCTCGCTGCCCTCGGTGAGGAGGGGCGCGGCCCGGCCCAGCCAGGCGGCGACGTCGGGCAGCGGCTCGGCCTGGACCGCCTCGACCCCCGGGCAGAGGAAGGCCAGCCCGCCGCGCTTCAGCAGGCCCTCGAAGCCGAGGTAGAGGCCGTCCCGCCCGCGCTGCGGCTGGCCGGCCTCGATCGCCTTGAGGGCGCGCTCCCGGCGGGCCGGGCTGGGGTCGACCAGGGCCAGGCGGCAGCTCCCGGATCCGCCGCTGGGGGCGCCCTCGCTCAGGGCCCGAGCCAGGGCCTCGCGGCTGTCGCGGGCCAGCCAGAGCAGCTCCTCCCGCGCCTGCGAGCGGCGACGCCCGGAACCTTGATCGTGCGATCGAACAACCACATGGGCGTTGATGCCGCCGAAGCCGAAGGCGTTGACCCCGGCGATCATCGGCCCCTGCTGCGGACCGGGCCGCGCGACGGATGGGACCTCGAAGCGACCGCGCTCCAGCAGGGGGGTGGGCTGCTCGCAGTGCAGCGAGGGGGGCAGGACCCGGTGGTGGACCGCCAGCACCGCCTTGATCAGGGCGGCGGCCCCCGCGGCGGGCATGGTGTGGCCAATCATCGACTTGACCGAGCCCAGGGCGGCACGGGCCGAGCCCGGCGGCAGGGGTCCGAAGTGCTCGTTCAGGGTCGAGAGCTCGGCGGCGTCCCCGACGGGGGTGCCGGTGCCATGGGCCTCGACCAGGTGGACCGAGGCGGGGTCCAGCCCCGACTGCGCCCAGGCCCGCTGCAGCGCCAGGAGCTGACCGGCGGGGCTGGGGTTCATGATGCTGGCCCCGCGCCCGTCGCTGGCGACGCCCACCCCGCTGAGCACGGCGTAGACCCGGTCCCCGTCCCGCTCGGCGTCGGAGAGCCGCTTGAGCACCAGCAGCCCGATGCCCTCGCCGATCAGCAGCCCGTCGGCGCGGCGATCGAAGGGGCGGATCTGCTGGGTGCGGCTGAGCGCGCCGAGCTGGGTGAAGACGCTCCAGAAGGCCAGGTCGTGGCTGAGGTGGGCGCCGCCGGCGATGGCGAGATCCAGTCGGCCCTCGCGCAGCCCCTGCATGGCGTGCTCGACCGCCAGCAGCGAGCTCGCGCAGGCGGCGTCCAGCGTGTAGGCGGGGCCGCCCAGGTCCAGGCGGTTGGCGATGCGCGAGGCCGTCAGGTTGGGCACCAGCCCGATGGCGGTGTCGGGGCCGTAGCCGACGAGCTTGCTCTGGAATTCGGCCTTGACCTCGCCCAGCCGCTGCTCGTCCAGCTCGGGCAGCAGATCGCGCAGGGCCGAGACGAGCTGCTCGGCGGTGCGGACCTGCTGCTCCAGGCGGGTCATCCCCGCCCCGATGTAGTTGCCTCGGCCCAGGATCACCCCGGTCCGCTCGCGGGCGAAGGGCCGATCGGCGTAGCCGGCGTCGGCCATGGCATCGACGGCCACCTGGAGGGCGGCGAGCTGGTCGGGCTCGGCCCCCTTCGCCGCGACCGGCATGATGCCCAGGCCCAGCGCGTCGACCGAGAGCAGCCCGTCGACGAAGCCGCCCCGACGGCAGTAGAAGCGGTCGACCGCGGAGGAGTCCGGGGCGTAGAAGAGCGGGTCCCAGCGGGCGGCGGGGACCTCCGAGATGGCGTCAACCCCCTGGCGGATGTTGCGCCAGTAGCTGTCCAGGTCCGGGGCGCCGGGGAAGACGCAGGCCATGCCCACGACGGCGACGCCGTGGGCCGCTTCCGGCTGGCTCACGTCGGGCTCACGTCAGGCTCTCTGGCGAGCCGCACATATAGAGCACCTGGGCCTCGCTGGGGTCACCGAAGCGCAGCTCGTCGACCATCGCCCGAGCGCCCTGCTCGGGGTCGATCAGGCCGATTCCGCGCCGGGCGTACTCGCGCTCCAGCTCGGGCGAGACCATGCCGCCGCCGCCCCAGGGCCCCCAGTCGATGCAGAGGACCCGCCGGGCGAGCAGGCCGTTGCTGGCCCTCGCCAGCTTGTCCAGGGCGTCGTTGGCGGCCGAGTAGTCGACCTGGCCGCGGTTGCCGAAGACCCCTGAGACGCTGCCGAAGAAGACCACGAAGGCCGCCCCCGGGCGCAGGTGCCGGGCGATCACCCGGGCCCCCTTGACCTTGGTGTCGAAGACCCGGTCGAAGGACTCGCCGGTCTTCTGCGCCAGCAGCTTGTCCTCCAGCACCCCGGCGGCGTGAACCACGCCGTCGATGCGGCCGAACTGCTCGTAGATCGCCTCGATCAGGCGGCCGAAGCGAGCCTCGTCGCGCACATCGACCGCCTCGTAGTGGACCTCCACCGCCTCCTGCCGCAGCGCCGCCAGGTTGGCGCGGATCTCCCGGGCGGCCAGCAGCCGCTCGACCTCGGCCTCGATCTCGCGGGGGCTGCGGCCGGTGCCGCGGCTGACCAGCAGGGCCCGCAGCGCCTTGCGGTCGCCCGCCGCGGCCAGCTCGGGGTCGGACTCGGGCTCGGGCAGCGGCGAGCGGCCCACCAGGATCAGCCGGCAGGGCGCCGCTCTCATCAGGGCCAGCGAGGCCCGGGCGGCGATGCCGCGCGCCCCGCCGGTCACCAGGACCACCGCCTCCTTGTCCAGGCCGAGGCCCCGATCCTCCGGGCCGGTGCCCTGCGCCTCCAGCACGGGGCCGACCCTGCGCCCGGCGGAGAAACCGACCTCCACCTCCGCGGCCCGAGTGGGTCCGGAGAGGGAGGAGAGCTCGTGGACCAGCAGCTCGGCGAGCTCCTCGACGGGGGTCGCGGGGTCCAGGTCGACGGCCCTCAGGCCCAGGTCCGCGCGCTCGCGGGCCACGGTGCGGAGCAGCCCCGCGGGGCCCCCGCTGCTGTGCTCCGGGCGAGCGCGAGGCGCGCCGAAGCCCCCGCCCAGCCCGGTGACGGCGATCAGGCGGCGGGGACCGGGCGCCGCGGCCTGCACCCAGTCGAAGAGGTGCCGTGCGGGCTCCGCCCCGTCTCCGACCGCGCTCCAGCCGCTCAGGTCGACCAGGTCCTCTCCATTCTCGGGCAGGACTCCTGGACCGACCACCCGGGCCTTGGCGCCTCGCTGCTCCAGCAGCCGAGCCGTAGCCTCGGCCAACCCCTTGCCGTCCTGGCTGAGCATGACCCGGCGCCCTCGGAGCTCGCCCTCGACGGGAGCGGCCTGCTCCTGAACCCCGAGGACGAAGCGCCGCAGCTCGAATGTCTCTTGTTCGATCAACTTTGACTCTTCGGGTGCGGGAGCGGCCTGTACGGCGCCCTGCTCGCGGCGCTCCAGCCAGCTGACGATGCCACGCAGGGTCCGCACCCCGGCGAGCTGCTCGATCACCGCGTCCCGGTCGGCCGTGTCGGCGGTCGAGATGCCCAGCTTCTCGCTCAGCAGCCCCAGGATCTCGATGCGCTTGATGCTGTCGATGCTGAGGTCGGCTTCCAGGTCCAGGTCCGGATCGAGCATCTCCAGGGGGTAGCCGGTGCGCTCGCTGACGATACCTAGCAACGCTAGTTCGACGCTCTCGGGGGCTGCAGGGGCCGCGATCGCGGCGGGGGCAGCCTCCACCCGAACGGCGCTAGCCTGGACCACCCGCGCCGGCGCCCTCGGCTGCTCCGGGGCCCCCAGGTAGCCGAGCATCACCTCGCGCTGAGCCTCTACCAGCTGGCGCATGCCCTCCAGGTAGTCGCTGACCACCCGCTCCCGCTCCAGCCCCGGATCGACCGTCGCGCTCCGCTGCGGCACCACCGGCGAGGTCACCGGGATCATCGCCCCCGCGGGCAGCTCGCCGCGCACCGGGCGGGCGATGAAGCCATTGACCCACCAGTCGGAGTCCCGGGTGCTGGGAGCCGGCGGGTGGGCCAGATCGAAGCGCCGCGCCCCCCTGCCCTCGAAGAGGGCCTCGGCCTCAAGGTTCAGGCCGTTGACAGCCAGGGTCCCGAGGCTGAGCAGCAGCCGGACCAGGGTGGGGCCGGCGCCGTCGTCGGTCTGCACGGCGAGGTGGGGCTGGTCCACCAGGATGCGGTCGACCAGCCGGGTCAGGACCCCGCCGGGCCCGACCTCGACGAAGATGCGCACCCCGTCGTCGTGCATCGCCCGGATCTGCTCTTCGAAGCGCACCGGCGAGGCGAGGTGGCGGGCCAGCGTCTCGGCGATCCGCCCGGGCTGGTGCGGCGCGGCGCTGAGGTTGGACCAGACCGGGATGGCCGGCTCTTCGAGCGAGACCGCGGCCAGGGCGGCCGCGAAGCTCTGCTCGGCCGCGGCGACCAGGGGGCTGTGGAAGGCACAGGCGACCGGGATCGCCCGGGCCCGATGGCCGGCGAGGGCGAGGCGCTCGCTGGCCGCCCGCACCGCCGGGGTCGGGCCGGCGATGACCACCTGGTCCGGCGCGTTGAGGTTGGCCAGCACCACCTCCGGCAGATCGGCCAGCAGCCGGCGCGCCTCGGCGGCCGAGGCCGAGACGGCGGCCATCGTGCCGGGCTCGGCGCCGGCGGCCTCCAGGATGCAGCGGCCGCGGGCCTCGGAGAGGGGCAGCAGCGCTTCGGGCTCCAGGCTGCCGGCGACGCAGAGGGCGACCAGCTCGCCGTAGCTGTGGCCTGCGAGGGCGGCGGGCCGCAGGCCGAGGCGCTCCAGGACCCGGGCCATGGCGAGGTCGACGACTCCCAGGGCGGGCTGAGCGACCCGGGTGTCGGTCAGCGCCTGCACCTGCGCGCCGCGCTCCTCCTCGCTCCAGGCCGCCGGGGGGTAGATGCGGGAGAGCCAGGGCGCCCCCAGCTCCAGCAGATCCTGCAGATCGGGGAAGGCCACGAAGAGATCGGCCAGCATGAAGGGGCGCTGGCTGCCCTGGCCCGGGAAGAGGAAGGCGAGCTTCCCGCCTTGCTCGACGAGGCTGTCGCCCTCACCGCGCAGGAAGACGCCCCGCGGATCGGAGAGGCCACCGACGGCCCGATCGAGGCGGCTGCGCAGCTCTTCCTGGCTGGCGGCGACGATCGCCACCCAGACGGGGCCCTCGCCCCCGGTGGAGGTCGAGCGGGCCAGGTCCCGCAGCCTGAGCTCCGCCCCGCTCGCCAGCACGGCCGAGAGGGCGTCGAGCCGGCGCAGGGCGCTCGCCCGATCGACGCCCTTGAAGAGGAAGAGCTCCGCCGGCCAGCGCGCCCGTCCGGAGCGCGGCGAGGTGGCCTCGGCTTCGGCCTCCAGCACGACGTGGAAGTTCGTCCCGCCGAAGCCGAAGGCCGAGACCCCCGCCAGCCGGGCCGAGGGGCCCCAAGGGCGAGCGCTGGGCGAGAGGTCGAAGGGGCTGGTCTCTGCGTTCCAGCCCGGGTTCGGCCGCTTCACGCCGACCGTGGGCGGCCGGATCCCGGTGTGCAGGGCCATCGCCGTCTTGATCAGCCCGGCCAGGCCGGCGGCGCACTTGGTGTGGCCGATCTGCGACTTCACCGAGCCCAGCCCGACCGAGCGCAGAGGCGCCCCGGCGAAGACCTCGCTGAGCGCGGCCACCTCGGTCTTGTCGCCGACCATCGTGCCCGTGCCATGGGCCTCGATCAGGCCGACCTCCTGCGCGGGCAGGCCCGCCTGCGACCAGGCCCGCTGCACCGCGCGGATCTGCCCCTCGCGCCGGGGGGCGGTCAGGCCCAGGCTCTTGCCGTCGCTGGCGCTGCCGACCCCGCGCACGATCGCGTAGACGCGGTCGCCGTCGCGGCGGGCGTCCTCCAGCCGCTTCAGCACGACCGCGGCGACCCCCTCGCCGATGACGGTGCCGTCGGCCTCGGCGTCGAAGACCCGGCACTCCCCCCGCCGGGAGAGGGCGTGGACGCTGCTGAAGAGCACGAAGTCGTTGATGCCGTTGTGCAGGTCGACGCCGCCAGCAATGGCGAGGTCGCTGCCGCCGCTGACCAGCTCCTTGACCGCGGCGTCCAGGGCCGCCAGGGAGGAGGCGCAGGCCGCGTCCACCGTGTAGTTGGGGCCGCCCAGGTCCAGCCGGTTGGCGATGCGCCCGGAGATCACATTGGCCAGCACGCCGGGGAAGGTGTCCTCGGTGAAGCGCGGCAGGACCGCGTCCAGCTCGGCGGGCAGGGGGCCGACGTACTGGCGGTAGAGGGTGCGGAAGCCGTAGGCTCCGCCCAGCTCGGTGCCCGACTCGGCGCCAAAGACCACCGCCGCCCGGTCCCGGGCGAAGGGCCGCTTGTCGTATCCGGCGTCGGCCAGGGCGCGTCGCGCCACCTCCAAGGCCAGGAGCTGGGTGGGCTCGATCGAGACGAGGGAGCGGGGGGGGATCCCGTACTCCAGCGGGTCGAAGCGGACCCAGGGCAGCCAGCCGCCGACCTTGCAGTAGGTCTGGCCGCCCGAGGCGCCGCGGGACTCCGGGTCGAAGAAGATGCCAGTGTTCCAGCGGTCGGCGGGGACCTCGCCGATGGCGCAGCTCCCGTCGAGGATGTTGGCCCAGAAGCTGTCCAGGTCGGGGGCGTCGGGGAAGACGCAGGCCATGCCGACGATGGCGATGTCCACCGGGCGCGCGGCCTGCTCGGTCGGCGCCGAAGCCGATCGAGCCCGCTCCCGCAGCAGGGTGGCCGAGCCCGCGGCGACCTCCTCGTGCAGGGCGGCGATGCTCAGCCGCTGCCGACGCAGGCCGGCCACCTGGCCGATCATGTACATGCCCTCGTCGCGCTGATCCTTGGCGTCGACGGGGAGCAGCTCGTCGCCGACCCGGCGCAGGCCCTTGGCGGCGATGCGCAGCCGGCCCAAGTTCAGCTCCTCCAGGCGGGCCCAGATCTGCTTGGGATCGATGCCCTGGGCCTCCAGGCGGCGGCGCTCCTCGGCGAAGGCCTGCACGAAGGGGGTTGGGGCGCAGCGGGTGGCGTGCCCGGGGGCGGTCTCCAGGACCGACGTGGCCTCGCAGCGCAGGGCCTCCTCCTGGAAGCCGGGCTGGATGGCCCCGCTGTCCACGGCCTCGTGGGTAAAGAGGTAGGCGGTGCCCATCAGCACCCCCACCTTGGCGCCGCGGGCGGCCA
>DDSR01000022.1:0-632 GCA_002343455.1 Deltaproteobacteria bacterium UBA2385
CACGTCGGCGAAGCTGACGCCGGTGCCCTCTTCCGGGGCCAGCGTCGCCCGGGACTTGCCGAAGGTGGCCACGCCCGGTGGCGCCCCTCCTTCGCGCCGGGCGACCATCAGCATGCCGACGCCGACGATGCCCATGGTCAGGATGATCCACAGGAAGGGGCTCTCCAGGAAGCTGGGCGCCTGGGAGGAGTAGGGGACCTTGTGCGCGTCCAGGACCTTCACGATCTCGGTGTCCGCGTGCACGATGGGGACGCGGATCTTGACCGGGTTGGAGTCGCTGGTGGCCTCGCCCTTGGGGCTCCAGCCTGGCTTGTACTCCACGCTCAGGTAGGGGCCCGAGAACTCCACCCGCTCGATGCGGCCGGCCTCGACGTGGGTCTTGACCTCGCTCCAGGTGGTCTTGTCGGCCAGGTCCCCCCGCAGGAAGGAGAGGACGAGCACGGCCACGAGGACGAGGGCCATCAGGTTGGCCGTCATCAGGAAAGGTCGGTTCTTGTTCACGGGATGCAGCTAGCCACGCGCCGGGGGCCTGACAAGCGGCCAGAGCGGCGCCCGCGAGGAGTCAGCGCTCGGCGGCGCACTCCTCGTCCAGCACCTGCCGGGTGCGGCGGTGCAGGAAGCGCGCCTGCTGG
>DDSR01000022.1:706-882 GCA_002343455.1 Deltaproteobacteria bacterium UBA2385
GATCAGGTCCTCGGGCAGCAGGCCCTTGTAGCGCTCCTCGCAGATCGTGTCGGTGGCGAAGTAGACCTTGGGCGTGCCGTTCTGGGCCAGGAAGTCGCCGGTGGCGGGATCGTACTCGCCGTCGGTCAGGAAGCGCAGGGTCAGGAAGGGGTGGGTGGTGCCGCCCTTGCGCAGGT
>DDSR01000022.1:923-5175 GCA_002343455.1 Deltaproteobacteria bacterium UBA2385
CTGGCCAGGGCCTCGGCGATGCGCTGTCCGGCCTCCTGGATCTCCAGGCGGTAGGCCGGATCGGCGGGGAAGGTGCAGCCCTCGAAGACCTGGCCCGAGGGGCCGCCCAGGACCTGGTCGTGGGTGCTGATCGGCTGGGCCACCCCGTGGGCGTTGACCCGGTTCTGGCTGGAGGGCGAGCGCTTGTGCTCCCCCTCGACGAAGAGCTCGACCACGCCCTGCATCTGGCGGTACTTGGCCATGAAGCGCTCGTACCTCTCCATCGGGGCCTCGAAGCGCAGCCGGGTCGGCATCAGCTCCTGGCACTGCCGCGTGCGCTCCTCCTCGCTGCTGCCGTCGACGCAGCCGTCGGGGCCCTCGTATCGGAAGATGGCGTTGCCCTCGCCGGAGAAGCCCTCGTTGAGCTTGACCACGGCGCGGATCGCCTCGGGGTGGCGACCCTTGAGCACGGCCAGGGCGCGGGCCACGTCCTGCTCGTCGCGCAGCCGCTCGAAGCCGTCGGGCATGACCACCCCGGCCTCGCGGAAGACCTCCCGGCAGCCCGACTTGCTGCCCAGGTCGGCGAGGTCGGGATCGTTGGCGTACAGCGGGATGCCCAGCGCCACGGCCAGCGAGCGCTCCAGGGGCGAGCTGTTGAAGCAGGAGAGGTGGGCGGTGCGCGGATCACCCAGCGCCTCGCGCAGGCGCCGCAGCAAGCGCGGGCGCGCCAGCAGCTTGGCCGAGAGGGGGGTGGGCGAGGCGTCGGCGCAGTACAGCAGGGTCAGGCGGCGCCGGGCGTGGGCCGCCGGGATGCCCGAGAGCAGGTGCAGGTAGTAGTCGACCACGTGCGGGTCGAGCTGCTGGCTGGTGACGTAGACCAGCCGGGTGCGCGGCCGGCGCAGCAGCATCAGCATGAAGAGCATGCGCTCTTCGTAGTGGTGCACGCCCTTGACCTTGGCCAGCTCCTCGGCGTCGAGCGAGAGGCTGGGCACCACGACGACCGTGTTCGGGAGCCGGGTGTCGATGGCGAAGCGGTCGAAGTGGTCGGCGAGGCGCGCCTGCAGCGCCGCGAAGGCGGCCAGCTCGGCGGGGGAGCCTGGGGCGAGGGGAGGCATGGGCGGATCCTGCTTGAGCGCGGGGCTCGCGGTCAATGCTCCCCCAAGGCCAGCGAGGAGATCACGAGGCTACGAGGGCTCGGCCTGGATCCGCTGCCGCAGCCCCTTGAGGCGCGTGACGGCCTTGGTCCAGGCCGCCTCGCTGCGGTAGGCGTAGCGCTTGTTGCCGTGGACCAGGGTCCAGCGCAGCCCCGACAGCCCGCAGTACAGGAGCTCGTAGACGTTCTTGATGTGATCGTCGTGGACGTAGACCCCGCCTTCGTTGTCGGGGGCCCAGTCGACCTCGATGATGCCGCGCTCCTTCATGGTGCGGTTGACCACCCAGTCGCCGCCCTCGACCCCCTTGCTGGCCACATCCGGGTAGTCCTGCCAGAGGAAGTCGGGGTGTCCCGCGGCGTCGCCCTCGCCCGCCACCGGGCAATACAGCGAGGGGCGGCCGTCGGCCTCGCGCTTGAGCAGGTAGTCCAGCTCGGCCTCGCCGAAGCGGGCCTTGAAGCCGACCCGCCAGCGCTCGGTGCGGGTCTGGCGGTCCCAGGCCAGCCGCTCCACGTCGATGTGCGTGACCACGCCGTTCCAGACCTCGGCCTGCTTGTCGGTGTCGGCGCAGAGGTTGAGGCCCTGGCGCAGCGCGCGGTCGAGCAGGGCCTGGAAGGCGGCGGGATCGTCCCGGCGCATCTCGCGGGAGAGGGTGACCTCGAGCGGGTCGACCATCGGCAGGACCACATCGCCCAGGGGCTGCGGCACCGGGGCGTAGCCGCCCTCGCCGCGCTCCCATCGCTCCAGCCGGGCCTCGATGCGCGGCGCGCCCGGCGTGCTGCGGTCCAGCCAGACCTGGTAGACCTCGCGGGCGGCGGCGTCCTTGATCGAGCTGCCCAGGTAGCTGCGGCCGGCGGGGGCGTCGGGGCGCAGGTCGAGCTCGATCTGCATCTCGCGCTTGATCGGGTAGCCGCTGGCGACGTCGAAGCGGTCCTCCTGGACGCTGGCGCGGACGATCGCGCCCGAGACGCGGATCAGGTTGTAGTCGCCCTCGACCGTGCCCAGGAAGCGAGGGTTCTCTTGGATGTCCAGGCCCGCGGCGGCCGGCAGCCAGGCGTAGAAGACCCGCTCCAGGTCGAGCTCCTGGCCCTCCACCTCGATGCCCGTCACCCGGAAGCTCTCCTGCCGCCCGCCCAGCGGCCAGCGGAAGCTCTTGCCCGGGCCGAAGCCCTGGAGCTGCAGGCGGTCGGGGCGGCTGTCGTTGCGGGCCCCGCCGAAGTGCCGCTCGCCGCGCTGCAGGCTGCCGCTGCCGTCGGCCCGATCGTAGCCGCTGCCGAGCTCCATCACGCTGGCGATCATCTCGACCAGCAGCTTGCGGTCGTAGGTGGTCTCGCGGTCGGAGTCCGAGCGGTACTCACACACCGCCGGCTGGTCGAGCAGGGCGATGCCCAGGGCCTCCATGATCGCCTTGATGTCGCAGTGCCCGGCCCAGCCGACCCAGCCGATCTCGCCGGGCTGGACGTAGCCGCTGCCGTCCCAGTCCAGGCGGATGTTCGCGCGCAGGGCGGGATCTCTGGGGGCGCGGCGGAAGCTGAGCTGGTCGGCGGCGATCGGGGTCGCCCGCAGCAGCTCGGGCGGGACCTCGATCACCGTTCCCTGGTGGAGGATCCGGTCGCCGTCGCGGTACACCCAGGCGCCGGCCTGGGGGTGGGTCGAGGTCGGGTCGACGCGCAGGAGCTGGTAGCGCGGCACCAGCGAGTCGGCGCTGGCCGGGTCCTCGCTGACGATCTGGCGGCTGCGGCGGTCGATCAGGAAGCCGCCCAGGCTGCGCTCGATGTCGGTCTCGACGATGCCCTTGTAGGCGTACTTGTGCCGCATCAGGTGGTCGAGGTGGGCAAGGGCCTGTCGGCGTTGGCGGCGGATCGACTCCTGCTGCTGGCCCTCCAGCAGGGCGAGGCCGAGGCTGCCCTCCTCTGGCAGCGAGTCCAGGATCGCCTCCAGGTAGTGGACGAAGGGCGAGTCCTTGCCGTAGCTGTGGTAGGTGCCGGTGTCCTCGTCGTCGAAGGGGTGGGCGCCGATCAGGGCCTCGTCTCGCAGGCAGGCCCAGGCGTAGCGGCAGGCCTCGGCCTGGGCGGCGGGCAGCTCGCCGCGGGCCAGCCAGCCGTCCAGCGCGGCGCGGGCCTCGGCGAAGAAGCGCGCGCAGCGCTGGCCCCAGCGACTGTGGGCCCGGAAGCGCGGGCTGGGGCCCTCGGCGGGCGGGGCGCTCAGGCGCGGCTGGGCAGAGGTCCAGGCCTCGCGCAGCCAGGTCTCGAAGGCGACGGCGTCGGCGGGCGAGGTCGCCGGCAGGGCGAGCAGCGGGCGAGGATCGAGCTCGGCCGCGGGGGGCTGGGAGGTGCGCAGCCGCGGGTGCGGACGCTCTCCGCCGGGGGCCGCCTCGAAGAGGGTCAGGGCCACCCGCCCACCGGGCGAGAGCGGCGTGTCGCGCACCCCCTTGACCCGGGCTCCCTTGAAGGACTTGAACGAAGGAGTGCGCACAAAGGCGCGCCAAGCGGCGTCGTCGACGGGCTTCATCGGGCGCTCCGAAGTTTGGGGGGGCCTACATCCCCTCTTTGGTGCCCTGCTGGAGGGCCTGGATGCTGCGGATGATCGCCGCCACGCTGGGGGCGCCGCGGTTGGCGAGGCGGATCTTGCGCTCGGGATTGATCAGCACCACCGAGCGGATCACCAGCGGCTTGGGGCTGTAGGGCACCAGGCAGCGGAAGGCGCGGGCCACGGCGCCGTCGGTGTCGCTGAGGATCGGGAAGGTGAAGCCGTACTTCTCGGCGAAGGCCTGGTGGCTGCCCGTGCCCGCCGGGTTGACCGCGTAGACCTGGCAGCCCAGCGACTGGAGCTGCGCGTAGTGCTCCTGGAAGTCCTGGAGCTGGCGGGTGCAGCCAGGCGTGTCGTCGCCCGGGTAGAAGACCAGGATGGACCACTCCTTCTTCAGGCGGTGCCACTGGCCGTCCCAGCTCTGGAGCTGCCACTCGGGGGCCGTCTCGCCCTCGCCGAGCAGGTCCGGGTAGATGCGGTCCTTGAAGGCCTGCTTCAAGGGCGTGGGGATCTTGGCGGCGAGCGCGCCGAGGGATGGCATGGTGGACCTCCGGGTGAGGCGGACTATCCGAAAACAGCGGGTGGGGCTGGGG
>DDSR01000085.1 GCA_002343455.1 Deltaproteobacteria bacterium UBA2385
AGCACCCCTTGATGGAGGGCCAAGTAACGCAGGCCCGAGGAATCGAGCCCCCGAACAGGCCAGCTTGGGCGGACACGATCAGTGCTGCGCGCGCGTTCCGTCTCGGGTCGCCCAGGGTTGCCTGCTCGAACTCACGAAGTACCCATTCGTCCACCGCTCGGGCCACGGCACACCTCCGGTGGATATGTTGACACGTCAATGGACAACTTGTGGGTAATGATGAGCGCGAGCGGGGGGAGGGTTGATTTGCTCTCACCCTCGCCGCCGCCACCTCCGCCCGCGGCGCCAACTCGCGGCCCGCGAGCGGGGAGAGGGTTGATTGGCCTTCTCCCGGCCCTCGCTTGCGGAGCGAGGCAGAGGGGGGTCGTCCGGCCCCCAGCCCCCGCTGTCTCCCATCCGCAGCGCGCGCGAGAACAGACTCACGCGCGCGCTGCTGTCCGTGTAGAGCCGCAGGCGCCGACTCCCGCGCTCAGACCGCGCCCGCTGCGCCTCGGGCCGCCAGCTCCAGCATCCGGAGCTGGTCGTAGAAGAGGAGGTCCGTCTCCGTACCCAGCAGCTGGCCCTCGAGCTCGCCCAGCCGGCAGGTCAGCCCCCTGAAGTCCGAGTCTTCGGCTGCGCAGCCGGGGGTGACCCGGCCGGTCATGCGGGAGACCAGCCGGCAGAGGACCTCGACGTGCACGTGCAGATCGCGCTCGGCCTGGGCGCGGATCTCGGCCTCCAGGCTGCTGTCCTGGGAGCACAGCCAGGTCCAGCCCCCCTCGTCGAGGATGCGGACCACGGCGGGGCCGCGGGTGCGCACGCTGGCCAGCCGCCGCGGGCGGAGTCCAAGCAGACCGAAGGCGCCGGCCGACTGCCCCGCGTAGAGGCGACCGCAGACCAGCTCGTCAGGGCAGGAGCCTCCGTCGGCCCGGGGCTCTCGAATCACCACCTCCGCCTCGCCTTCGACGATGAAGACCATCGCCGGGCTGGCCGGACCGCGGTTCAGCAGAGTGCGGCCATGGCTCACTGCGACCGCTCGCGAGACGAGCTCCAGGTCGGAGAGGGGGCGTTGTGGGCGCTGCATTGTGTCGTGGGAGACAAGCATCGGGGCTCCTCTGCGCGGCGCGCGGGTCGGGTGCGCGCACTGGTCAAGCAAGGGTGATGCCAGCACCCAAAGGGCCGTGGAACCGTTGGGAGCGGCTCGCGCCCAGGAACACGAGCGGAACGAATGGAACAGGCAGAGGGGCTCCTGGGGGACCGTTCCACGGGGCAGCGAGGCCCGGACGGCCCCAGGGTGGGCCTGGGGGCGCGGTCGTCGACCCGGGTGAAGTCTGGCATGGGGGTTGCAGGGAGTCGGGGCGAACCCTCTTCCACGTGGAGAACCCGGATGTCCATCGCTCAACTCAACACACTCCCCCAGACCGCCAACACCGTCGGTGCCCACATCCGCGCGTTGCTGCTCATGGATGGTGGACGCCAGGCCGAAGACGTTCGTCGCTCCCTCTGCGTCATGGGCTCCGTGGTCGAGGTCCAGGCCTCCGAGAGCGACCTCATGGAGCGCCTGGACGTCCAGGACTACGACCTGCTCGTGCTCGGCCAGGGCGAGGCCCACGCCGGCGCCGACCTGGTCACCTGGCTTCGGGTGCGCCACCCCTCGCTGGCCATCGTCCTGCTCAGCGCGACCGAAGGCAGCGGGCCCTCGATCGACATCGCCTCGCTGCATCCCATCGCGCTGGTACCTCCCTCCTTCGGTCTCGAGGACCTCAAGGCGGCCGTCGAACAGGCGCTGCACATGAGGGGCCGGATGCTGCGGCGCCAGGAGGGACTTGCGGCGAAGCGGGGCGCCCGGACCCAGGGCGACGCGGAGTCGACCTCGCACATCAACCAGTCGGCGGACTTCGAGTCCATCCTCTCCAACCTGTACCTGGTCTATCAGCCCATCATCCGCGCGCGGACCGGCTGCGTGCTCGGCTTCGAGGCGCTGATGCGCAGCAGCAACGCCCGCTTCCGGGGCGCCGCCTCGCTGCTGGACAGCAGCCGCCGCCTGGGTCGGGTCTGTGAGCTGGACGAGCGCGTCCGCTCCCTGCTGGCCTCGGAGTTCGACTCCTCCCGCCACTGGCGCACATTCTTCGTGAACCAGGACGTCGAGGAGCTGGATCGCGGCCTGCTGGGCACCGAGCACGACCCCCTCCTGCCCTACGCCTCCCGCATCGTCGTCGACCTCGTCGGTCGGGACCTGCTGGACATCGGCAGCCGCGAGCTGGAGGCGATCGAGCTCATCCAGCGGGCCGGCTACCGCATCGCCGTGGGAGACCACGGCGGAGGGGCCCCCCTCCCGGCGCGGCTGGCCGGCCTGGCGCCGGCGATCTACAAGCTCTCGGGNNCCGCCACAAGCAGCGCTACATGGCCGAGCTGGTCGCCATGGCGCACTCCCAGGACGCCCTCGTGGTGGCGCAGGGCATCGAGCGCCCCGAAGAGCGCCAGGTCGCCATCGAGGCCGGCTGCGATCTGCTGCAGGGCTTCCTCCTCGGCATGCCGCATGCCATCCTGGACTGAACAATTGACGCCGACTGGCCTGGAGTGATGATGAATTCCCTTACGATCAACGGTACCCTGGCTTCCCCAGGCGCGACCCGTGTGATGATCCTCGCCAGACGGCTGGATGAGCTCTTCGCCCTCGAGCGCTGCGTGCGTGGGATGGCCTTGCGTGTGATCGCGCTGGCCTGTCGGCGCAGCGAGATGATGGCGGCGATCACCCGGGTCGCTCCTGACATCCTGATCATCGAAGAAGAGCTGCTGCCCGCCACGGGCATCGCCCATGGCACCAAGATGCGAGAGCGCTGGCCGGGCATGGGCATCGTTGTGCTCCGAAGCGGCGCGGCGTCGAACGCCTCGGTCAACGCGGCGACGGTCTGTCGCTGGATGGCCGAGGCCTGCGAGGAGATCGGGATCGCCCATCCGTTCTCCATCGTGGACCAGACGGCCCACGATCTGTTCAGCGACGTGCTGGGCCGCATCGTGATGGACTGGCAGCCTCTGTACCGAGGTCTCGACGGGTCCATCTACGGCTTCGAGGCCCTGGTCCGGAGCGATCACGGGACCGTTCGGACCGCTGCCCAGATCCTGGGGCTCGCCGAGAGCCTGGGTCGGGAAGAGGAGCTCGAGCGGCAGATCCTGCGGGCATGCGCCCGCGACGCGGGCTCTCCGGCCTTGACGGGCAAGCTGATGGTCAACGTCTCGGTGCCGATGTTCATGTCCGAGGTCCTCGGGTCGCCCGACGATCCGCTCCTCCCGATCGCGAACCGGGTGGTGCTGGAGGTGAACGAGCATGGGGCCATCGGCTCCATCGACCGGGTCGCGGCCCAGAGCCGCCGCCTTCGCGCGGCCGGCTACGAGCTCGCCCTGGACGACCTGGGATCCGGGCAGGACTACCTCGCCCGGCTCCTGGCCCTGGAACCCTCGGTGTTCAAGCTGGACCGGCTGGCGCTGGCGGGCTGCGACCACGATGCCCGCAAGCGGCGATATGTCCAGGCGATCGTCGCGATGGCCCACGAGGAGCAGGGGCTGGTCGTCGCCGAGGGCGTGGAGCGACCCGAAGAGGCCGAGCTGGCCGTCGCCCTGGGCTGCGATCTCCTGCAGGGCTACCTGCTCGGCCGTCCCGCCCGTCGGATCCACTGGGAGGCCGGCTCGCCCGCTCTGACCAATCTTCCGTATTGCTTGCCCGCCTTGAAGGACGAGCTCTCCTCCACCCGGCGCCAGGTCGCCTGACGAGCCCCACGATGAACCGCCGGAACCTCTTGCTGGTAGACGACGAGTCCGACATTCGCCGGGTGGCACACCTCAGCCTTCAACACATCGGTGGCTGGCATGTGCACGAGGCGGCCTCCGGGGCGGAGGCCTTGTCGGTGGTGGAGGAGCTGAGGCCCGATGTGGTCCTGCTGGACGTGATGATGCCCGAGATGGACGGCCCCGCCACGCTGGCACGCCTGCGGGAGCTGCCGCGGATGAACGGAGTGCCGATCGTGTTCCTGACCGCCAAGGCGCTCTCCTCCGATCACGAACGGTTGCGCACCTTGGGAGCCAGCGGAGTGCTGACGAAGCCCTTCGACCCGCTGCTGCTGCCCGGGATGGTCGACGCGATCCTGGAGGGACGGTGAACGCCCAGCTCCCGGTCCAGAACGGACCTGATCGTCGAGGGTTGGTCCTGCTCGTGGACGACGACCCCTCCTATCGAGTGCTCGTGCGGGAGTCCCTCCAGCACGCCGGCCACGCGGTCGTCGAAGCCGCCACGCTCCGCGCGGCGAGGGCGGCCCTGGCCTGCCGGATCCCCGATGTCCTGATGCTGGACGGATCCCTCCCGGATGGCGAGGGGCGACAGCTCCTGGAACACCTGAAGGGCGCGACGGAGCGCCCCGGTGTGATCTTCGTCTCGGCGCATGGCGAGATGGTCGCCGCGGTCAAGCGGCTTCGCCAGGAGCTGGGCGTTGGCTTCGTGATGAGCAAGCCGACGAACCTGGTCGAGCTGAACCTGCACGTAGGCGCCTTGATGGAGGGCCGGGTCGCTCCCGGTGCTGGAGGGGTCTCTTCCTCCGGCTCCCCGGCGCTCAGCGCCATGCTGGAGGAGCTCCGGAGCGGCTTCGCCGCCGAGCTGGGCGGCCGGCTCGAAGACCTGAAGTCCGGGGCGATCGCCGTCTCGAAGGGGGAGGGCGATGCGAACGCCTTGGAGGCCCTCGCCCATCGCATTCACGGCACCGCGGGAACCTACGGCTTCCACGAGGTCAGTCGGGTGGCTGCGGCGCTGGAACAGACCCTCCACGAGGGTCGAGGGGGATCCACGCAGCTGCTGCCGAGCGTGGAGCGGATGGTCCCGGTCCTGAGCGACCTGATCCGCCAGGTCGCCGAGGCCGAGGGGAGCCAGCTCCGGATGCCCGCGCTGACCACGGTCGAGCCCCAGGCCAGGGTCGAAGGACTCGACGAGGAGCGGGTCGAGCGGGTCCTGCTGGTCCACCCCGACCTCGCGCTCTGCGCGGAGATGGTGCGCTGCGGCGCCAGCATGGGGGTCGAGGTCGTGCCGGCGGGGTCGGAGGCCGAGGCGATGCGGCTGGCCATGCAGACCTGCCCCGACATCGCGGTCGTCCAGTGGGAGCTGAGCCCTGGCGACGACCCGGTCCGCTGTGTGCGACGCCTGCGGATGCTCCCGGGAATGGAAGAGCTGCAGGTCGCGCTCATCTCCACGCAGGACAGCGTCGCGCGCCGGGCGGAGGCAGCCCGGAGCGGGGTCAACCTGTTCGAAGCCTCACCTTTGCAGCACCTGAGCTTCTTGGCGATCGTGCGGCGTCTGGCCTTGGAGGGCCGACAGTCGTTGAAGATCCTGCTCATCGACGACGATCCGGCCTTCGCCGCCTTCGCGCAGATGGTGCTGGGGGCGCATGGAATCGAGGTGGTGGTGCTGGACGAGCCGGCCGCCTGCCTGGAGGCGCTCAACCGCGAGTCGCCCGACCTCGTGCTGCTCGACCTGATGATGCCCGGGCTGAGCGGCTTCGACGTCTGCCGCCTGGTGCGGGCCGATGCCCGCTGGTGCGAGATGCCCATCGTCGTGATCACCGCCCAGCTCACGCCCGAGGTGCGCATCGCCGCCTACCGGGCGGGCGCCGACGACTACCTCGCCAAGCCCGTCGTCAGCGAGGAGCTGGTGGTCCGGGTCAAGGGGAGGGCCCTGCGCGCTCGGCAGAACCGTGAGGCCCGCGATCGTGACGGGCTCACCGACCTGCTGCTTCGCCGCCCCTTCCTGGAGCGTGCCCAGCACCTCCTCTCGGTCTCGCGGCGGGCCGGCATGAGCCTCAGCGTCGCGCTGATCGACATCGACCACTTCAAGGCGGTCAACGACCAGCACGGGCACGCCGTGGGCGACCAGGTCCTGACCATCGTGGGGCAGGTGCTGCGCAGCGGGTGTCGACAGGAGGACCCCTGTGCCCGCTGGGGGGGCGAGGAGTTCGCCCTGGCCATCCCGGGTGCCGGCGCCGCCGAGGCGGGGAAGCTCTTGAACCGCATGCTCGCCCAGCTCCGGACGCTGGTGTTCATGGGCGAGGATGGTCGTCCCTTCCAGGTCACCTTCAGCGGGGGCATCGCCAGCTCGGGGGGGAATGACCTGGATCTGAACGAGCTGATGCGGTGCGCGGACGCCCACCTGTACACGGCAAAACACGCGGGCCGGAATCGGATCTGCGCATGAAGGAGTCGGTTGTGAAGCTCGCTCAGATGCACAGTGAACCCTGGGTCTCGGACCTGCTCGCGCTGGCGATGGACCTGGGCTCCGCTGCGGCGGCGGCCTGGACCTCCAGCGGTGCCCCGGGGGGCGATGGCCGGGGCGTGCTCCGTACGGGCGACCACCTCGAAGACGTGGTCGGCCTGACGCTAGAACGCCCGCCGCAAGGACGGGTGCTGCTCACAACCCAGGAGCTGCCGCCGCGCCTGCGGACCCTCGGGCAGGAGCTCGACGGGACCCCCCGACCGGTTCGCTCGGCGCTCTGCGTGCCCGTGGACCTGCCCGGCGCCCGCGTGGGGCTGCTCTTCGCCCTGGACTGGCGGGAGCGGGAGTTCAGCCCCCGGGAGATCAGCAGGCTCCACCGGCTGGCCAGCTCGATGGCGGGATCCGTCCGGACCTTGACCTGCCCGATCCACCCGCCCGCCGCTGCCGACTCGTTGTCCCAGGAGGTCTGCGGATTCTTCGATCTGCTCCCAGACGCCATGGCGGTCATGGACCGGACCGGGGTTCGCCTGCAGGTCAACCGCGCCTGGGCCGGGATCTTCGGCTGGAAGGCCCAGGAGCTGATCGGCACCCACTTCAGCGACCAGATCCACCCCCAGGACATCGCGGCGGTGCGCGAGGTCGGGCGTCGGCTGCTTCGGGACGAAGGACCGATCGAGGTGGAGCACCGCATGCTGCACAAGAACGGCAGCTATCGCTGGGTGCGGGCCACCGCGGTGGGCGACACCGGCACCGACCGCTACCTCTGCCTGTTCCGTGACATCACCGAGCTCCGGCGCCTGGACCGGCTCAAGTCGGAGTTCGTCTCGACCGTCAGCCACGAGCTGCGAACGCCGCTGACCTCGCTGCGCGGCTCGATCGGGCTGATGGGCAGCGGCGCGCTGGGCCCGGTGCCGGCGCCCATGGCCGAGATGCTGGCGATCGCCAGCCGCAACGCGGCGCGATTGGTCCGCCTCGTCAACGACATCCTGGACCTGGAGCGGATCGGCGGCGGCAAGATGGAGATGGTGATCGAACCTGTACAGATCGGTCAGCTCCTGGCCGAGGCCTCCGCTGCCGTGGCCGCTCAAGCCGCCCAGGGCGAGGTCCGCATCGAGGTCGAGCCTGCCACGGACATCCCCGGCATCCCCGGCGACGCCCACCGCCTGCGGCAGGTGGTGGACAACCTCCTCTCCAACGCGCTGCGCTTCTCCGCGCCGGGCGGCACGGTCGCCTTGCACGTGCATCGCGGCCCGCGGTCGGTCCGGATCGACGTCGTCGACAAGGGGCCGGGAGTCTCGCCCGAGTTTCGCGATCGTGTCTTCACCCGGTTTGCGCAGGCCGACGGTTCGGACAGTCGGTCAAAGGGCGGCAGCGGATTGGGCCTCAGCATCGCCAAGGCGCTGGTCGAAGCCCACGGCGGTCGGATCGGCTTCGAGGACACGCCCGGCGGCGGGGCCACCTTCTGGTTCGAGCTGCCCACCGAGGTGCTCCCCGCGGGAACGAGCCTGGCGGATGGGGATGCTGGCTTGGACATTGCGCTGCCCCCACGCCCCCGGATCCTGGTCTGCGAGGACGATGAGGAGTGTGCCGAGCTGCTCGCCGCGGTGCTCGAGCGGCGCGGCTTCGACGTCAGCGTCGCGAACACGGGTCCACAGGCGGTCGAGATGCTCTGCCAACAGAGCTTCGATGCGGCGACCCTGGATCTGGACCTGCCGGGCATGGAAGGCCTGGAGGTCTTGCGACGGGTGCAGGCCTCCGGCCGGGTGAACCTGCCGGTGGTGGTGCTCAGTGGACGCCTGGACCTGGGCGAGACCGAGGCGAACGCCAGCTTGGGAGTGCGGTGCTGGCTCAGCAAGCCGATTGAAGCGAACCGCCTGGCCGTCGCCCTGCGAGGGGCGATGGGGGAAGAGACCGACGGTCGGCCGGTCGTCCTGTACGTCGAGGCCAACGACGAGCTGCGCGCCGTCATGCGCGCGATGCTCGCGCCCCACGCGGAGGTGATCGGCGTGGGCACGGTGGGTCAGGCGATCGATCGGATCCGGCAGGGAGGGCTACAGGCCGTCGTCCTCGATGCCGGACTGCCCGAGGGGGGCGCCGCCGAGGTGCTTCAGCAGCTCTCGACGCTGGCTCCCGGTCTCCCCGTGGTCCTCTTCAGCTCCGAGGAGCCCGATCCGGCCATGCTGTGCGGGGTGGTCGGCTCGCTGGTGAAGACCCGCCAGAGCGAAGACCAGCTGGTGAGGATCCTCAACGAGGCCCTGAAGGGCCCCGACGCGAACCCTCACTCGTAGTCGGAGCGCTGGGCGCCCAGCAGATCGCCCTGGATGAAGTCGCAGCCACACTCGACGGCGACGTCGCGGGTCTGCTGATCCGCGAGCCCCTGGGCCAGCACGGTGGCGCCCTCGGCGTGAGCCATGCGGACCAGCGCCTCCAGGAACATCCGCCGCCGGGGGTCGGTGGTGCAGCCCGCCAACACCTCGGGGCCCACCCGGTAGAACTCGGGAGAGAGCAGCCGCATCCGCTGCAGGGTCTGGCGGGAGGCATCCAGGGCGCCGATGGAGAGCCGATACCCGGCGCGACGAGCACGGTCGACCGCTCGCTGGAGCCGGTGCTCGTCGGTGCTCTCCGGGAGGTCGTCGACGCAGAGGACCAGCCGCGTGGCGAAGGGCCAGAGGCGGTCGTCCTCGGTCCCGGTCTCGCCGTGGAGCAGGCGCTGGGGGTTCAGGCCGGTGAACAGGTCGTGCCAGCTGGACCGGTCCTCGAACTCGATCCGGATGAGGGAGCTGATCCGCTCGTCGAAGTCGACCTCACGCCCCAGCTGGATGGCCAGCTCGCGCAGCGATGCGCAGGCTGCGCCGGCCGCGTCGACTCGGGGGATCACGTCGTAGCCGGCGACCTCGCCGGTGCTGGCGCGGATGACCGGCTGAAAGCGGAGGTGGACCTGTCCGAGCATCTGGTCGAAGCTGAGCTCGGTCCGCTGGGTGCTTCGGGTCCGCTGACGCTCCTGGATCAGGCGGGACCAGCCCCGCTGCATGGTCTGGCTGGTGAAGAGGCAGCTGCGGACCAGGTGCAGCACGGTGGCTTCGTCCTCCGGGTCGGGGATGATCCCTGCGGCGCCATCGTTGAGGCAGGTGGCGGCATAGTCGGGCGTCAGCGGGTCGCCGACCAGGACGAGGGGGAGCCCGGGGTAGAGCGCCCTGAGGTGGGCTGCGAGCCCGGCGTCGACCGTGTTCACCCGGTGGATGGAGGCCATCACGAGGTCGGCCCCCTTCCGCTGGAGCCGGTCGATGGCCGAGCCCGTGTCCGCGGCGTGGTCGACGACATGGCCGGCCCGACGAAGGCGGTGGGTGAGGGAGGCGGCGGCGGAAGGGGGGAGGTTGACCAGCAACACGGAGTGGCCGCGGCGGGGGGGATGGGTCTGGAGCTCCACGGGAGACCTCGGGGGAGTGGGGGCTCTCATGGTTTGCAAGTTTCGGGCCAGCCCCTGAGTGGCTCTGCGTGCGGCCCGGCGGGTGTCTCCGGCGGGAACGGGTCGGAACAACTGTTCCAGTTGTCCTGCGCCACTTCTGACAGGATCTGTCGTCGTCATCGCTGGTCCTGACAGCCACTCTTGTTAATGCAGCGGCGCTTGGACCGGTGGCACGGTCCTCTGGACACGGAGGGGAGTCATTCTCTCGCGGCGCGGCGATCACCTCGACGGCGAACCGCTCTCGGAGGCGATGGCCTTGAGGGAGGGGGGCTGGATCTTGCGGGGTCTGGACGGCGAAATCCTGGACCTCGGGCCCACCCTGGGGCGCTGGCTGAGCCGACGTGGCTGGACCGCTCAGCTGCGCGTCTGTATCGACCGGGCCATCGAGGCGCTGGATACGGATCCCGCCGAGGCCGGCGACACCTCGCTCCCGTCGCGGCTGCGGGTGTCCCTGCCCTGCGGGACCTCGGCGCTCCTGCTGGACCGGCTGCCGATCCCGGGGACGGGCGAGCTCTTGCTGGTCCGGCGCTTCCTGGGCCCCTCGATGGAAGGTGCGCCCGCCTCTTCGTTCGCGGACGAGCTGGCAGAAGAGGCGCTGCGACTTGAACACTTGATCCGGGGCCATCTCGCGACCCGACTCATCGCCCCGCTGGCTCACCTGGCGGGGCCTTCCGTGCTGGCCGGTGCCGACCCCGCCTTGTCCGCCGAGGGCGCCTACCAGGAGCGCCTGGTGCGGCACCTGGTCCGGGCGATGGAGAACGTGCTGGTCCTGGCCAGCGAGGTCTTGCCCGAGGCCCGGCGCTCGGGCCGCTCCAGCGGGTGGGTCGAGCTGAGTCGGCTGCTGAACCTGCTGGCCGGAACATTTCTGGGCCCGATCGGCGCGCGGGTCAACCAGCGGGTCGAGGTCCGGGTGGACGGGCCCGTCTGGCTACGGGTCCCTCGGCCGCCCTTTCGGCTGATGCTGGAGATGTGCCTGGACATCGTGCTCTCGTCGGGGCTGGATGCGCGGATGGAGATCGTCTGGGAGGGCCCATGGCCGACCCTGCGCCTGCGCACGATCCCTCCGACAGGCTCGATCACGCGGGGTCCGGGCGATCTCTCCCTGGTCCCCGCGGCCCGCGCGCTGGCCACCAGCCTGGGGTTGCCGATCGAATTCAACCTGGACAACTCCGGCCAGGCCGAGATGAAGCAGGTCCTGTTCGGGTGCAGCAAGGGTCGGGCGCCCTCTGTAGGGCTCTGTTGCATGGACGAGGACCTGTCGGAGCTGCTCTCGGCGCTGCTGGAGTCGGTCGGCGTCCGCGTGGTGGATCTGAACACGCTCGCCGAGATCGCCGAGGGGGCGCCCCTGCCCACAGGCCTGGATGTCGTGCTGGTCGACCTCGACTCCCATGAAGGGACGTCGACCCCGCTCCATGCCGAGCTTCGCAGGCGGCTCCCCGAAGCCCGGATGCTGGCCTTGACCAGCGAGCCCGTGGTCGACGACGCCTGGCATGCCATCGCGACCAAGCCCGTGAGCTTGTCCCGCCTGGTCGAGCTGCTGGAGTTCGTGGGGGAGTAGAGGCCGGTCGAGCCTGGGGCTCAAGGCCTCATCGTGCCGTTCGAGTCCGCGCTCAGGACCCTGCGGATCTCGTCGGCGAGCTCGTCCAGGCGGGCCTCGACCTGGCCGTGTGCGCGCCCCTGGATGATGGCCTCTTCGGCCCGCTCGGCGTAGCCGCCCAGCGTCGCGTACCCGAAGCTGGCCGCCGACCCGCGCAGCTGATGGGCGATGCGGCGCGCGCTGGCGAGATCCTGGGTCTGTCGGGACTCTGCCAGGGTCTCCAGCCGGGTGACCAGTCGGCTGCGGTACCGCTCACGCAGGTCCTCCTGGAAGTCCAGATCCGGCAGCTCAGCAAGGGAGCTGAGGGGTGAGGGAGGGGCGGGTTCGTGGGCGTCCTGCCCGGCCTCGATCGCCGCCGGCGCAGAGTTCGTAGAGGGCGTCTCCAAGAGGGTGCTGAGGGTCCGGTAGAAGTCGGCTGGCTTGATCGGCTTGGGCAGCCAGGCCGTGCAGCCCGAGCGCTCCGCCAGCTGGCGGTTGGTCTCGATGCCGGCCCCGGTGATCGCGATGATCGGGAGGTTCGGGAAGTGCTGACGGAGCTTGCGGGTGGCCGAGTAGCCGTCGAGCTCGGGGAGCTGGTGATCCATCAGCATCAGGTCGGCGGGTCGACCCGCGGCGGCCATGGCCAGGACCTGGTTGACGGCCGACTGGCCGTCGTAGATCTGGGTCAGGATGGCCTTGGTCGGCCGCAAGTACTCGCGCAGGATGAACTGGATCTCGGGGCTGTCTTCGACCAGGAGGACCCGGCGGCCCTCCAGATCGGGAACGGCTGAGCTTCGCACCGCGCCACCCTCGGTGGCGACGGGCAGCGGCAGGACCAGGCTGAAGCGTGTGCCGCTGCGGCCCGTGTGGCGCAGGCTGAGCGATCCGCCCATGCGCTGGGCCATCGCGTGAGCGATCGCCATGCCCAAGCCTCGACCGGGGCCGTGGCTGGCGGGCATCATGAAGGGCTCGAAGACGCTCTCGACCTGGGTGTCGGGGATTCCGGTGCCGTGGTCCTCCACCTCGACCACCACCCGCTCACCGTCGCGTTCGGCGCTGAGGCGGATGGGGTTGACGGTGTCCTGCTGCAAGGCGTTGCAGATCAGGCTCCCGACGATCCGGCGGAAGCGGGGACCGTCGACCAGGGTCTCCTGGACCCCGAGCCCGTGCAGATCGAGCTGCACCCGCGATCGGGGCACGCCCAGGGTCGTGGCGCACTCGGTGACAACCTCGGCGATCGCCCTGTCCAGGCGCAGCGGGGCCGGGTTCATCGGCGTCCGGCCCAGGTCGAGATCGGTGTAGACAAGGACGTCCTCGACCAGCGAGCTGAGGTGGACCGCTTCGTTCCGGATCTGTTCGATGAAGCGAGTGCGGACCGGGCTGGCGGGCGGGTCCTGCGTGAGGACCAGGGCGTAGCCGGCGATGACCGAGAGCGGCCCTCGGAGCTCGTGGGAGAGCCGGGCCAGGGCCTCGGAGGAGTGCGCGGTCCGTTCGGAGGGAGGTGGAGTCGCGCCATCCTCGGGCAGCCACTCCAGCCCCGCCAGGGGCAGGAGGGAGCCCAGCAAGGCGGCCCGGTCGCGAAAGATCGAAGCGAGGGGTGGGCAGGGGGCGGCGGGTGGCCGGCGAATCGCCAGCAGGAGGCCCACCGACCCAAGCGGGAGCAGGATCGACTCGTCCCCGGGCCCCGGCTGGGGCAGCCCCAAGCTCTCCAGCAGCGCCGCGGGCGTCGGCGAGCCCGCGGTGTCCAGCAGCGGCACGAGATCCGCCCAGCGCAGCGAGCCCGGGTGGATGGGCAGCCACTGCGGCGCGCCCGCAAGCAGCCCCCGTGGCGTGCCTCCGCCTATGGACCAGAGCACCGCGATCGTCCGCATCCCCGGGAGGGTCTGCAGGGGCTGCAGCGCGGAGGTCACCAGGTGAGGGATCGCCTCTACGCCGCCGAGCGCCTGGTTGGCGAGCTGCTGGGCTTCGAGACGGGTGAGGCTGTACATGGGGGGATCTCCGACCGGCGCAGTCGACACCGGCTTAGAGGACCTAACGCTCCGAAGGGAGCGGTGTTAATCGAGGTACTTCAGGCTTCATTCCAGGTTTTCCCCATATGCACCGTGAGTCTGCCGCCATCCCGAACAGCGACCTGCTGGTCTGTGTCGTCGACGACGATCCCGACATGGGTCCGCTCATCGAGCGGTGGCTCTCCTCGGCGGGCTATCGCGCGCGCTGGCTGGACAGCGGGCCCAGCGCCTTGCGCTTCTTCGAGTCCAACCTCCCCGACCTCGTGCTGATCGACCTCGACCTGGGAGAGACCTCGGGGATGGACCTGCTGCAGCGCATCCGCGCCCGCGACCAGGCCGTCGGCGCCGTAATGCTGACCGCCTCGGCCAACGTCGATCACGTCGTGGAGGCCATGCGCTGCGGCGCCTTCGACTATGTCGTGAAGCCCGTGGATCGCCACCCCCTGCTGGCGAAGGTCCGCTGCGCCCTGGACTCCCTGGAGTCGGCCCGCCGCAGTCGCCGCATCTCGGCCCAGCCGGACGAGGCCTGGCACGGCATCGCCGGCCGGTCGGACCTGATCCGCAAGCTGCGGGGGCTGGTCGACCGGCTCGCGCAGAGCGATGTCTCGGTGCTGATCGGCGGGGAGACCGGCACCGGCAAGGAGCTCGTCGCGCGGGCGGTGCACTCGGCCGGGCGCCGCGCCGCGGGGCCCTTCGTGCCCGTCAACTGCGGCGCCATCCCTCGCGGCCTGCAGGACAGCGAGCTGTTCGGGCACGAGCGGGGCTCCTTCACGGGGGCCCTCAGCCGTCGGATGGGGCGCTTCGAGCAGGCCGGCGGCGGGACGCTCTTTCTGGACGAGGTCGCCGAGCTCGACCTGCACACCCAGGCGGCCCTGCTGCGGGCCCTGCAGGAGCGGCGGTTCTTTCGCGTGGGCGGTGATCAGGAGGTCCAGGTCGATGTGCGGATCCTGGCGGCGACCCACGCGGACCTCCCCTCCCTGGTCGAGAGCGGCGACTTTCGAGAGGACCTCTACTACCGCCTGGCCGTCTTCGAGCTCGAGGTGCCGCCGCTGCGGGCCCGCGGCGAGGACGTGCTGCTGCTGGCGCGGCGCTTCCTGGCCGAGGCGGGGGGAGTGGGCAGCGTGGGCAGCCTGAGCCTCGCCCCGGAGACCGAGCAGATCCTGCTGGACTGGCCCTGGCCCGGCAATGTTCGCGAGCTGCACAACGCCATGGAGCGAGCCGCGGTGGTCGCGACCGGCGAGGTGCTGCCGGCTCACCTGCCGACCCGGATCCGCGAGGCGGCGCTGGGCCAGGCACCGACCGGTCGGGGGCTCACGCCGGGCCAGGGTCCGGGCCAGGGACTGGTGCTTCCCCGACCGCGGGCCGACGGGATCCGCCCGCTCAGCGAGCGGGATCGGATCATCGAAGCATTACGCTCGGCGGACGGGAACGTCTCGCAGGCGATGCGTGAGCTCGGCATCCCTCGAACCTCGATGTACCGCAAGCTCAAGCGATACGGACTGCTCGACCCGGCAGAGGACGAGCCGCTGGACTGAGCAGGGTCTCCCGGCTCGGCGCCCGGGCCGGCAGCGGCTCGCTGTGCGAGCGGGCGCCCCGCAACACGACGGCCATCGAGGCGCAGAGGGCGGCGCGGAGGGCGCGCGCGTCCCCGTCCCGCGCGATCAGGGCGTCGGCGAAGATCCCCCGCGGGACCTCGATCACCACGGAGTCCTCGCCGGCGATCCAGCGGATGGGCAGCCCGTCGCCGTCGATGGCCGACTCTGCGCCGGCGAGGTGATCGGGACCGACCGAGGCCGCCAGGGTCCCCAAGCCGCCGCGTTCCTCCCACCAGGCGTCCAGGCGGCCCTCGACCACCAGCATCGGCTGGGTGGCCTCGCGCGGGTCGGGCTGCGCTCGAGCGCCTCTTCGCATCCAGCGCGGCTGGCTCAGCTCCTCCAGCCGCAGCAGCAGGCTCTCCGGGGCCGCTTCCAGGCCGGGGAAGCGCGAGAGGATCGCGAGGAGATCGTCCAGCTCCGGCTCCTCGGGGTCGATCAGGTCCATGGCTCGGCCAAGCCGGACCATGAAGCCCTCCCGGCGCGGCTTCGGGGCGTCTGGCAGAGGGTGGTGGTCCCGTCGACCTCGGAGCGCGCCGAGCTGCTCGCGCAGTCGTGAGCAGGCCTCTCGCAGGGCGGTCGCGTCGATGTTCGCCTCGACGGGGTTCCCCCGCTGGACCAGCTCCTGGAAGCCCGGAGACTCCAGGACCATCACCTGGGAGTCCACCCGGCAGATGGCGGTCCGGGTGCGGACGCTGAGCATGCCCCGGAGTGCCTCGGCGCCAAAGGAGGTGCCGCCGATGAGCAGGGTGGGAGGCCTGGCCAGCTCGGTCTCGGGCGCCAGGAGCTCGATCTCGCCGTCCAGCAGCAGCAACATGGACCGATCGTCGTCGCCGGGCTCCATCAGCACCGCGCCGGCGGGCACCTGGGCGAGGTGGCAGGTGCTGCGCAGATCCTCGACATGCTCGGGCTTGAGGCCGTGCACGATCCGGGGATCGAGCTGAGGGCTGCGTCCGGTCATGCCTGCCCCCCGAGGTCGTTCCGCATGGGGCCCAGCAGGCAGGCGCGGCCGAGGGCTCCCTCGGGCAGCGCGGCGGGTCCGTACAGGAAGCCCTGGGCCAGGTCACAGTCCAGGCGACGCGCGAGGTCCTCCTCGCCGCAGGTCTCGACGGCGGTGGCGATGACCTGGGCCCCGACGTCGTGCGCCAGGGCGACCAGGGCGCGGAGGAAGCCGGCCCGCGCGCCGCCTTGGGTCGCGTGTCGGGCCTCTCGCATGGAGAGCCGGACGAAGTCGGGGCTGGGGTTGCCCGCGTTGTCGGGCGCGAAGACCGAGGCGGTGAGGTCGTCGCCGCTGAGCCGGAAGCCCACCCGCTGCAGCCGGAAGGTCTCCTGGCGCAGGTAGGGGGCGGGCTGCGCGAAGAAGGAGGTCGGCAGGTCGATGCAGACCCGGTCCGCGTAGCTGTGCAGCGGGTCCTGGGTCCGTCCGAGCTCCATGATGTCGGTGCGGTCCAGCCGCGCGTTGACGAAGGTCAGGGGCAGGTCGGGCTCGAGCTCCAGCACGCGGGCGGTGGCCTCGCGCACCTGCTGGTCCAGCTCCGGCAGGCGCTGCAGGCGAGCGGCCAGCTGCAGCAGGGGCATCGCGCCGTCCTCCCCGAGCTCGGGCGCGCGCAGCAGGGCCTCGGTGGCCTCGACCTTGCCGGTGCGCAGGCGGACGATGGGCTGGAAGGCCACATGGGCGGTCTTGAGGGCGCGCGAGAACTGCCCCTCGATGCGCTCCTCCCAGGTGCGGCTCCGGCGCAGGTGCTCCTCGGCGAGGCGGGCCGAGGTGCGGACCCGCCCCTCCTCGAGGGCGCGCTTCAGCAGCGGCTGGACGGAGTCCGGGGGGACTGGCTGGCACAGGACGCCGATCGCTCCGAGGCTGCGGGCCTCCAGGACGCCGCTGACCGTCGGCCGGCCGAGGACGGCGATGAGGGGAAGCTCCGGTGCCTGTCGGGCCAGCAGGGAGGCGAAGGAGACCGAGCCCTCGTCCTCATGGCCCAGGCCCAGGATGACGAGCTGCGGCAGCCGGTCCTTGAGGGCCTGGGTGGCGGCGGCCCCGCCCTGGACGAGGCGAACGCTGCAGCCGCAGCGTCGGATCATCGGGGCGAGTGAGCGAGCCGTCCCGGCCGCGTCGTCGACGATCAGCACCTTGGGGGAGGCGGCGAGGGTCGGCTTGGACTGGCCGATTGGCTGCGTCGTCGGAGGAGCGATCGCCGGCATCGGGGCGCGGGCGACGCCGTTGTGTGCAGTGAGGCGTCTCATCGGAGCCCCCAGTGTTGTTTGTCGGTACGGGCCATGTTGACCATGCTCTCTCCAAGATCGGCACACCAGTGGGGGTTGGCCTCCAGCTCCTCGCGCAGGTCCCGCCCCAGCTCGATGTGAACGAAGTGCGCCCGATCGCGGAGGTAGTTGCCTTGCAGGTTCTGGAGGCCGGCGAGCTGAGGAACCCGCCTGCCGGTCTGCACATCGGCCCCGCCGACGATCGCGCTCAGCGTGTCGGCGCAGTCCTCCAGGATGGTGATCGGCGTGCTCGACGAGCCGCCGGAGACCACCGCGCTGGCGGCGCTGGTGCCGGGGCTGAAGCCGTGAAGCTGGACGAACCAGGGCATCTCCAGGCGCTCTTCCAGCACCTCGGTGAGGATCTGCAGGGTGGACTGCGGGTTGCGGGTGGGGTCCGCCCGGTCCGAGGCCGTCCGAGACTGGGTCGCCACGAAGAGGGCCCGCACGGGAGCGTTCTCGAAGACCAGCCAGGCGATAGTCCCTGTGCGGAGATCGTCGAAGGGGTGAGGTGCCGCCAGCACGACCTCGGCCTGGAGTGGGCCGGTCCGCAGCAGCAGGACCCCGACGGCGCCCAGGGCGGGGGCTCGGGGGCGCAGCTCCAGGAAGGAGCCCTGGTGCCTCAACGACAGGCCGAGCTGGTCGGCCCGCTCGAAGAGCGCTGGCTCGACGAGGTCGCGCAGGGCGGCGTCGGTCAGGTCCTCGACCAGGGCCCGGTAGGCCTGCCGATCCTGCTCGTCGAGCAGCGAGGGCGCCTCGTCGGCGCGCTGGCTCGGGACCGGATCGAGGGCGCGGGCTTCCGCGAATGGCGTGGTGAACAGCACCAGCGCGAGGAGGAGGGGTCCCATGGTCGGGTTCCTGGAGGGGTGCACGGTAGATGCGCGTGCGGCGACCTCCCCAGGAGCAAGCTGCGTGCCGTCCGGACAGTCGACTACAGAAGCGGCATCACCAGCGGATCATCGGGGCGTTGGAGGTCCATGGCGACCGCCCCGAAGCCCGGAAAGGGACGGAACAACGGAACACGACGGAACAGGGAAGGTCGGGCCGGCGTCTGGCGATGCCGGCCCAGCCCGGGCTCGGCCATTCCCTGGGGAGATCCTTTGCGTTACCGGACTCGGACCAGCAGCGACGCTCCGTCGATGCTCGCGGGAGCGCGGATTCTTGGGTACCCACGGTGCCATTCGCTCGGCCTTCTTCGTCTCGATGGCCGCGCTCCTGGCCACCGGTGCCGCCGCCTCGTTCGCCGGGTACCGACTCCAGCAGGCGGTGGACACGGTCACCCGGCACCACGACGCCGTGACCGAGTTCGAGCGGCTGAACCTCGCGGTCTTCAGCTTGGAGAGCGGGGTCCGCAGCTACGTGGTTGCCGGGGATGAGACCAGCTTCCAGCGCTATGAGCGCGGTCGGGACGACATCGGCCGGGCCAGCGAGCGGATCGAGGCGCTCCAGGTCCAGATCGACCCAGACCTCCAGCTTCAGCTGGCCGCGCTGCTCCGCTCCAGGGTGGACCTGGCGGCCCAGACCGTCGCCTTGCGTCGAAGCGGCGAGCTGGACCAGGCGGTCGCCAGGGTGGTCCAGGACGGCCGCGACCCGCTCTCCCAGCGGATCCTGAAGGTCACGACCGGCATCATCGAGAGCCAGCACGGCAGCCTGCGCGAAGCCCAGCTGGGCTCGGACAGGCAGGCCATGATCCTGCAAGTCATGGTGGCCGTTGGGGCGCTGATGGCCCTGATCATCGTGGGGGTCATGAGCCGTCGGGCGCAGAACGACCTTGTCCGTCGGGCCAGGGCCGAGGAGGAGCGGGATCGTTTCTTCAGCCTGTCGATGGACATGCTCTGCATCGCCAGCGTGGACGGGTACTTCCGCCGGGTGAGCCCGGCCTTCGAGGCCACCCTGGGCTGGACCGCCGAGGAGGTCGCGTACCGGCCCTTCTTCGAGTTCATCCACCCCGACGACCACGCCGCGACCATCGCCGAGCTCGAGGGGCTGCGCTCGGGCCGTCCCGGCATCGACTTCGAGAACCGCTACCGCCATCGTGACGGCGGCTGGCGCTGGATCTCCTGGCGGACCACGCCCCTGCCGGACGGGACGCTGATCGCCACGGGGCGGGACGTCACCCGCCAGAAGGAAGACCAGCTGGCGCTCGCCGAGCTGATGGCCTGGCAGGGCGCGCTCCTGAAGAGCGCCGACGTCGCGATTATCTCGGCCAGCGAGGATGGCCTGATCCGCAGCTTCAACCCGGCCGCCGAGCGCCTGCTCGGCTACCGCGCCGACGAGCTGGTGGACCGGGAGATGCTGGGCTCGCTGCATTCCAGCGAGGACTCCGACCAGCTCGCCGAGGAGCTCAGCGTCCGCCTGGGGTCCGAGGTCGACCCCCAGTTCGAGGCCCATGTGGCCCTCGCCCGACGAGGCATCGAGGACTCACGGGTGGCCAGCTACCGACGCCGGGACGGGCAGCAGGTCCCGGTGCTCTTGACGGTGTCGGCGCTGCGCGACGCCGGCGGGGCCATCACCGGCTTCCTGGAGATCGCGGTCGACATCACCGATCGGCAGCTCGCGCTCAGCCTCCTCCGCGAGAGCGAGGAGAGCCTGGCTGTGACCCTGGACTCGATCGGCGACGGTGTGCTGGCGATCGACATCCAGCGCAGGGTCACCCGGCTGAACCCGGTGGCCGAGCAGCTGACCGGCTGGACCCTGGCCGATGCTTTGGGCCGACCGGTCGAAGAGGTCTTCCACATCATCAGCGAGCGGACCCGCCTCCCTTCAGTCATCCCGGTGGACGAGGTGCTGCGCACGGGCAAGGTCCAGGGGCTCGCCAACCACACCCTGTTGATCGCGCGAGACGGCTCGGAGCGGCCGATCGCCGACAGCGCGGCGCCCATCCGAGATCGAGACGGGGCGATCTCGGGTGTGGTCCTGGTCTTCCGGGATGTGAGCGAGGAGAAGGCCGCCGAGGATGCCCTGCGGGACAGCGAGGCGCTCAACCGCGCCATCTTGGACTCCATCCTGGCGAACATTGCGGTGGTCGACGACGCGGGCCGGATCCTGGCGGTGAACGAGGGCTGGCGGCAGTTTGCCAGGGACAACGGCGCCTCGCCCGACCACCCGAGCCTGTCGGTGGGGGCCAACTACCTCGAGGTCTGTGCGCCCGCTCTGGCCCAGAACTGGCCGGATGCCTGGGCCTGTGTCGAGGGCATCAAGCGGGTCCTCGATGGTCGCCTTCCCGCCTTTCGTGGCGAGTACGCCTGCTCCTCGCCCAGCCAGGAGCGCTGGTTCAACATGCAGGTCTCCTCCTTGGGGCGCGCGGACGGCGGAGCGGTCATCGCCCACTTCGACGTGTCGCGGCTGAAGGAGGCCGAGGCCGAGGTGCGGCGCCTGAACAACGAGCTGCGCACGCAGGTCGAGGATCGCACCGCCGAGCTGGGGCGCCAGGTGCTGACGACCAAGCACCTGCTGGAGAACGTCGACGACGCCGTCGTCGCCTGCGACGCCCAGGGGACGGTCACCTTCTTCAACCCCAAGGCCAGCTTGTTGTTCGCCGACGCGGTCCCCGACCGCCGTGAGGGCGCCTGGACCAGCAGGGTCGCCATGTTCTCATCCGACGGTCAACGCGTGCTCAGCGAGGATGAATTCCCCCTCTGGAAGGCCCTGGATGGCGAGACCATCACCAACGAGGAGCTGGTGGTCCGGCCTGTGGGTGGGGCCGCCCGGGTGCTGCTCGCCAGCGCCTCGCCCCTGGACGACGAGCACGGCGCTCCGCTGGGCGCCCTGATGGTCCTGCGGGACATCACCTTGCGCCGCCAACACGAGCGGCTCGCCTACCGTTCGCAGCGGCTGGAGGCCCTCGGGACGCTGGCGGGAGGGATCGCCCACGACCTGAACAACGCCCTGGCGCCGATCTCGATGGGTGTAGAGCTCCTGCGTGAACAGTTCCCCACCGAGTCGCGGACCTTGGACGTCTTCGCCTCCTGCGCGCGCCGGGGCTCCGAGATGATCCGGCAGCTGCTGACCTTCGCGCGCGGCGCGGACGGAGAGCGGGCGCCGGTGCAGTTCGCCCGCCTCGTCCGCGAGGTCGACAAGCTGATCCGTGCCAGCTTCCCCAAGAACATCGAGTCGGTGATCCGTTGTCCGCAGGGCCTGCCGCAGGTGCAAGGTGACGCCACCCAGCTCCACCAGGTCTTGCTCAACCTCAGCGTGAACGCCCGCGACGCGATGCCGGCGGGGGGCAGGCTGACGATCGAGCTGGGCGTCCGCGAGGTGGACGAGGTCTTCGCCAGCGAGCACGTCGATGCGCGGCCGGGGCGCTTCCTGTTCCTGCGCGTCGAGGACACCGGCGTGGGGATCCCGCCCGATCAGATCGACCGGATCTTCGATCCCTTCTTCTCTACGAAGGGGGCCGATCGAGGCACCGGGCTGGGACTGTCGACGGTGCTCGGCATCGTTCGGGGCCATCAAGGCTTCATCCAGGTCTACTCCCAGCCGGGCAAGGGGGCGACGTTCACAGTCTTTCTCCCGGTGGAGGCCCAGGAGGACAGCCTCGACGTCGAGGTCCTGCCGATGGAGCGGCTCCGTGGCCAGGGGCAGCGGGTGCTCTTTGTCGACGACGAGCCGAGCATCCGAGAGCTGGCGGAGGCGGTGCTGCGGCGCCTGAACTACCAGCCCATCCTGGGCAAGGACGGGGCCGATGGCCTGACGCGCCTCTCCCTGGACGACGATCCCGTAGATGTGTTGATCACGGATCTTCACATGCCGACGATGGACGGACTGTCCTTGATCCGCGCTGCGCGTCATATCCGGCCCGACCTGCCGATCATCCTGGCCAGCGGTCGGGTCGACGAGGCGGTCGACGCCGAGCTGCGTGCCGCGGGGATCAGCTACCGCCTGGACAAGCCCTTCACCGAGCCCGAGCTCGCCAGGGTGCTCTGGGAGGCGCTGGGCAGGTCCCGCCCGCTCAGTTGATGGCCTCGGCGCTGGCCATGGCGACCAGGCGGTCCCCCAGGAGTCCGCACCAGCGGGGGTTGGACTCGAGCTCGATGCGCAGATCCCGACCGAGCTCGATGTGCACGAAGCGAGCCCGGTCGCGCAGGTAGTCGCCCTGGATGTTGTCGCGGGCCGACAGCAGGGGCACGAGGCGGGAGGTCCGCACGTCCGCGCCTCCCACGATCGCGCTGAGCATGTCGGCGCTGCGCTCGAGGATCGTGCGGGGGGTCATCGACGCACCCCCGCTGATGACCGCGCTGGCTTCGCTGGAGCCGGGGCCGTAGCCGTGGATCTGCACGAACCAGGGCTGCTCCAGGCGGTCGGCGAGCACCTCCGTGGTGATGTGCAGCGCCGACTCGGGGTGGAGCGTGGGCTCGGCCTCGCCCGCGGCGTAGCGGGACTGGGTCGCGATGAAGAGGGCCCGCACGGGGGCGTTCTCGAAGATCGTCGCCGCGATGCCGCCCGTGCGCAGATCATCGAAGGGGTGAGGGGCGGCCAGCACGACCTCTGCCGCCAGCGGGCCGGTGCGGAGCAGGAGGACGCCCGCGGCGCCGACCGACTGGGTCCCGGGGCGAAGCTCCAGGATGTCTCCGCGGTGGCGCAGCGACATGCCGAGCTGCTCGGCCTGCTCGAAGTGCGCCGGCTCGATGCGGTCGTTCAGCGCGGCCTCGGTGAGGTCGGCGACCAGGATCCGGTAGGACTCCTGGTCCGCCTCGCTCAACAGGGGAGGGGCGTCGTCGGCGCGGTGGAGCAGCGAGCGGTCGGGGCTGCGGGCCTCGGCGATGGGGGCGAGGAGGAGGGCGAGGGCGAGGAGGAGGGCGTTCATCTGGTTGCTCCTGGGGATGTGCACGGGCTCCGCTCGTGCTTCACCCAGGTCCCAAGCAAACGCCGTGCCCGACCGGCGCTGGGCCCCGTCACTCCGCTGCGGTGCGGATCTCCGCCCCTCCCGGCGTCAAATCGCCCCCGCCCGGAGGCGTTCCCGGCGCGGGACAGCGGAACAGGTGGGACAGGGTCCTGGGACCGGGTGGGCGCTCCCTCAGCGGGGGGCACCCTGGCGGTCGACCTCCACCCAGGCACCGGGCACCGCCTCCAGCACCGCGGCCCGTACCTGGCTCAGGTCGCCGACCACCACGACCGTCCCGTTGGCGGTTCGGGACCGGCTCAGCGCCGCCAGGGCCTGCTCCGGGCGCTGCTCGGCCTCGGCCTGGATCCGCGTCGAGAGCGCCTCGGGAGGCAGGCTCAGGCGCAGCAGCTCGGCCGCCGAGTCGGCCAGCGAGGAGCGGGTCGAGGCCTCCTCCACGAGGTCGGAGAGGTTGGAGCCTCGGGCCTTGTCCAGCTCGTCCGTGCTCAGGCCCAGGTGCAGGCGGTCGATCTCGCCCAGCAGGTCCACGAGGGCAGGTCCGGTGACATCCTTCTGGACCGAGGTCCCGACGACGATCCGGCCGTCGGTGGGGCCGGCCCGCAGCCGGGCCGAGGCGCCGTAGGTGTAGCCCTTCTCTTCGCGCAGCAGGCGGTTGAGGCGACTGGTGAAGGTCCCGCCGAGCACGACGGCCCCCAGGCGCGCGCCGTGCACCGACTCGTCGAGGGCGCCGGGCCCGGGGAGCGTGACCATCAACATGGTCTGGGAGGCTCCCGGGTTGTCGACCAGCAGCAGGGAGGGGACCGCCGCCGGCGGGGGAGGGGAGGCGGCCGGCGGGCCCGTGACCTCCCAGCCGTCCAGGCGGGCGGCGATGCTGGCGGTGAGGGCCTCGACCTGCACATCGCCAGCGACCACCAGCCGCGGCGCCGCGGCAGCCCGGCGGCTCTCCCAGCTGGCCCGCAGCTCGTCAGCGCCCAGCTGGTCGAGGCTGTCCAGAGTGCCGATCGCCGGCAGCGCCAGGGGGTGCCCCTCGCCGTACCAGGCGCGCTCGCTGACCCAGGTGGCGACCGTCCGTGGGTCGTCCATCGCGCTCTGCAACTCGGCCTTGCGAAGCTCGCGCAGGCGCTCGACCTCGGCCGGCTCGAAGCGCGGACGCAGGACGAGATCGGCGAGGAGGTCCAAGGCCGGCTCGATGCGGTCGCTGTGGACGTCCAGGCTGACGATGGTCCAGGTGTCGGTGGTCGAGACCGAGAGGTCGGCGGCCAGCTGATCCAGGGCCGCCGCGAAGGCCTGGGCGTCCCGCTCGCCGGCCCCGTGCTCGAGCATGGTGTCGGAGAAGGCGACCAGACCGGGCTTGTCCCCGGGGGAGAGCGCCTTGCCACCGGGAACGAGCAGGCGCAGGCTGACCAGCGGCAGGCCGTCCCGAGGCAGCAGCCACAGCTCGCCCCCCGTGGCCAGCGGCAGGACCTGGGCCACCGGAGGCTCGAAGCTCACCGGACCGCTGGGCAGGGGGGCGGGGGCAGAGAGAGTGACCCGGCCGTCCGGCGAGGCGCTCAGCGTGGGCTTCTTGGGGGCGCAGCCCAGGGTGAGGATCAGGAGGGGGATCACTGCTCGGCTCCTTCGGGGTGGATGCGCATGGTCTGGCGCCGGGCGGCGGAGAGGCGCGCGGCGGCGGCCTGGACGGCAGCGGCGTCGGCCGCTTGGTAGCGGGCGAGGTCGCGGCCGAGGCCGTCGGGGGTGCCGAGCAGGACCTGGTAACGGTTGAGCGCCTCGGCGCGGCTCTGCAGATCTTCCAGGCCGTAGAGGTGGTCCGTCTCGATCCGGTTGCGGGCTCGCTCCAGCTCTTCGGGCCGGGGGCCTTCGGCGGCGATGCGATCGATCTCCTCCTGGACCAGGGCCTCGATCCTCTCCAGCTCGACGCTGGGGTCGGCCAGGGTGAAGATCAAGAAGACGCTGCTGAGCTGCTGGCTCATCTGGTAGGCGCTGACCTCGCTGGCGACGGCGTCCTGGTGTACCAGGCGGCTGTAGAGCCGGCTGCTACGCCCCTCGGCGAGGATGGTCGCCAGCAGGTCCATGGCGGCGTCCTGGTCGCTGAGGGCTTCCGCGGTGTGCCAGGTCAGGACCGAGGCCGGGAGCTGCACCCGGTCGCTCAGCTCGACCAGGGG
>DDSR01000206.1 GCA_002343455.1 Deltaproteobacteria bacterium UBA2385
GGTGGACTTGCCGGCCCCGTTCGGCCCTAGCACCGCTAGCCTCATCCCGCGCTCCAGGGTCAGGTCGACCCCGCGCAGGACCGGCTCGCCGTCCGGCCAGGCCAGGGTGACGTTGCGGAGGGAGACGGGCTCCAGGGCGCCGGCGGGAGGCTCGGGCAGGCGCAGGCGAGGCCGCCCCTCGTGCTCGGGGAGCTCGATGCGGTCGATGCGGTTGAGCGCCTTCTGCTTGCTCTGGGCCTGGCTTGCCTTGTTGGCCTTGGCGCCGAAGCGCTCGACGAAGCGCTCGAGCTTGGCGACCTCCTGGTCCTGGCGGTCCTTGGCGGCCAGCAGCGCGTCCTGGCGGCGCTGGCGCTCAGCCAGCCAGGCGCTGAGGTTTCCTGAGAAGCTGGTCAAGGTACGGTTGCGCACCTCGACCACCTCTGTGCAGACGGTGTCCAGCAGGTGGCGGTCGTGGCTTACGATCAGCATGGTGCCGGGCCAGTCGGCCAGGGACTGCGCCAGCCAGCTGCGCGCCCGGATGTCGAGGTGGTTGGTCGGCNNGGCTCGTCCAGCAGCAGCAGGTTGGGCTCGGAGAGCAGCAGTCGGGCCAGGGCGACCCGCATCTGCCAGCCGCCGGAGAGCTCCGCACAGCTCCGGGTCCAGTCCTCGCTGGCGAAACCAAGGCCGCTGAGCACGCTGCCGATGCGCTCCTCGGCCGAGAAGGCGCCCCGCAGGCGCATCTGCTCGCTGACCTGGCCGAGCCGCTCGGCCCCGCCGGCCTCTCCCTCCTCGGCGGCCTTCAGGGCGCGGGCGTAGTCCTGCTCCAACGTGTGGAGCCAGGCCATCTGGCTGCGGGACTCGTCCCAGACGCTGAGGGTGGAGCCGCTGACGGCCTGCTGGGGCAGGTAGCCGAGCCGCGCGTCGCCCCGCAGCAGGATGCGCCCCGCCTCGGGCTGGACCTGGCCGATGATGGCGCGCAGCAGGGTGCTCTTNNCCGGTGCCGTTGCGGCCGATCAGCCCGGCGCGCACCCCGGGGCGCAGGTGCCAGTGCGCGTCGTGAAGGAGATCCTGGTCGCCCATGGCGAGGCTGAGGCCGTCGAGTCGGAGCATCGCGCGCCGATAACGCGCCGTCCCCCCTCGCCGTGGCGCCGAAGTCGAGTAAGGTATCAGGCGCTCGCATCCCCTCTCGCCCACCCCCGCTCAGCAAGGAGACCTCCATGGCCTTCGACCCCATGGAACTCGGCTTCATCCGAATCCTCCGCGGCCTCGACCGGACCCAGATCCTGCAATTCCTCGACGCCTGCAAGGCCATCGACGTGCCTGCCAACGAGATCATCGTGGAAGAAGGCGAAGAGGACGAGGCCATGCTCTTCCTGCTGGAGGGCGAGCTCGAGGTCTACATCGGCAAGGGCGCGGACATCACCTCCCTGGCCTTCGTGCGCCGGGGCGAGGCCCTGGGCGAGCTGGCCCTGTTGGGCCTCTCCACGCGCCGCACCGCCAGCATCCGCTCGACCGAGGACTGCGACATCCTGGTGCTGGAGCGCGCGGGCTACGAGTCGCTGGCCGCCGCCGGGCACCCCGTGGTCGACCGCCTGCAGGATCAGGTCCTGCGCAGCCTGGCCGAGCGCATCCGCGAGACCGACGCTCGCATCGGGCAGCTGGCCGAGGGCAGCGACCTGGACGACCGCGAGCCCGAGGGCATCTTCTCCCGCCTGACGACGGCGGTGGTCGGCACGGGCCCCCGGGGACGCGCCCCCAAGCCGGTCGAGGTGCTCAGCAGCTCCGCCCACTTCAAGGACCTCGCCCTCGCCGTCAAGGAGCTGCTGGCCGGGCACCTGGAGGTGGTGGCCATGCCCCAGGGCGAGCATGTGCTGACCGAGGGCTCGATGAAGGGCGACGCCTGGATCCTGGCCACGGGCGAGGTCGGGGTCTACCGGACGACCCGCACCGGCCTGCAAGAGAAGGTCGGCACGCTGCACCCCGGGGCGCTCTTCGGCCACCTCGCCATCATCGGCGACGACAGCCGCACCGCGACCTGCATCACCGAGCAGGCCAGCTGGCTGTACAAGATGCCGCGCGAGGTGGTCAAGGCCCTGGTCGAGAGCGCCACGACCGAGGGGCGGGCCCTGCGGCACTGCTTCATCCACGCCCTGGCCCGCCAGCTGCAGCAGGCCAACGAGCGCCTCGCGGCGGTGACCGCCCAGTTCGCCACGAAGACGCTGGGCAAGGCCGACCTCGAGCGCGTCCACGCCGCCCAGACCGCCGTGGTCGGCGCCGAGTAGCCTTGGCCCTGCCTCCTCCTCCCCCGGGCCTGGGAGAGCGCCTCGGGCGGGTCGGGATGATCGCCCGCTGGCGGCCCCTGCACCGGGGCCAGGTGGCGGTGCTCGACGCCCTGGTCGCGCGCTCGGAGACGCTGGTCATCGGCATCGGCAGCAGCAACCAGTACGACGCCCGCAACCCGTTCACGGCCGAAGAGACCGAGTCGATGCTGCGCCTGCACCTCCCCGCGGAGGTGCGGGTGCTGCCGGTGCCGGACCTGGGCCACGGCCCGCGCTGGACGGCGATGGTGCTGGAGCTGCTGGGCCCGCTGGACCTCTTCGTCACCGCCAACCCCTACGTCTGGTCGCTGCTGGCCCCGCACTACCGGCTCTGCCACCCGGTCCACCTCGTCCCGCTGGAGCGGCGGGTGCCGGTCGAGGGCACGATGGTCCGCCGCGCGATGGCCGAGGGCGAGGGCTGGCGCGAGCTGGTGACGCCCGAGGTCGAGCGCTGGCTGGACGAGCGCGGGCTGGTGGAGCGCTTCCGGCGGGAGTTCGCGGGTGCGACTAGCTAGTGCCAGGCGCTAGCTAGTCACACCCCCGAGCCGCACGATAAGCTCCCCCTCCCCCCAAACCCGAGGCCTGCATGTACTCCTGGGATGTCGACACCTCTGACTGGCGCGGCGCCAAGGGCTACGCCTACGCCCCCGCCGCCGCCAAGCGCATGGAGGGCGATGTGGCCCGCGCCCGCGAGGCTGGTCCGCGCACCTACACCGGGGCCAGCGGCCCCAACGAGAAGGTGATCGACCCCAGCAAGGTGGTGCGCAGCAGCTCGACCAACCCGATCATCGTGGCGGTCGACGTGACCGGCTCGATGGCCCGCTGGCCGGCCGAGATCTTCGACCGCCTGCCCCTGCTCTACACGACCCTGCAGGCCTACCGCGAGGACGCCGAGATCCTCTTCGCCGCCATCGGCGACGGCGCGGTCGACCGCTGGCCCCTGCAGGTGACGACCTTCGCCAGCGGCTTCGACCTCGAGCAGCAGCTCGCCAGCATCTACGGCGAGGGCGGGGGCGGCGACGCGCCCGAGAGCTACGGCCTCTTCGCCCACTGGGTCAACACCCACGTCCAGGTGCCGAAGGCCGACAAGCCCTTCCTGATCGTCTTCGGCGACATCACCATGCACGAGACGGTGCCCCCCGACCAGGTCCGCCGCCTGTTGGGCGACGGGGCCCAGGGGCCGATCGACGCCATCGCCGCCTGGCAGCAGGTGGCCAGCCGCTGGAACACCTGGTTCCTGCGGCGCCCGGGCGGCAAGCAGGGCGACGCGGTCGATCAGCAGTGGTCCAAGGCCATCGGCGCCGACCATGTCTTCCCGATCGACGACGAGCAGCGGGCCGTGGACTACGCGATGGGCATCATCGCCCAGGCCTGGGGCCATATGGGCGACTTCCAGGACAACATGCTGGCCCGGCAGAGCAGCGACAAGGTGCGCGCCGTCAGCACCCGGCTGCAGACCGTCGGGCCGCGCCGCCTGGACTGTCCGGCCTGCGGCGCCCCCCTCCCCGCCGAGGCCCGCGGCCGCATCAGCTGCCGCTTCTGCGGGACCACGGTCGCGCTGTAGGCGGACGTGCGGGCCATCGTCACCGTCCCGCCGCACGCCACCTTCCTGCCGGAGGTGGCGGCCCACCCCATGACCGCGGGGCTGCGGCTGAACACGGTGATGCCCATCGCCGAGCCTCACACGGCCGTGCTGCGCAACCTGCGGGCCCTGGGACGGCCGCTGTGGGTCGATCTGAAGGGCCGCCAGCTCCGGGTCAGCCGGGCCGCCCTGCCGCCCTTCACCGAGGTCCAGCTCTCCCATCGCGTCCAGGTCCGCACCCCCTGCGACGCCTTCTTCAGCGACGGACGGGAGCACGCCCGGGTGCTGGCCGTGGACGGTGACCGGCTGATCCTGGAGGAGAGCCCGCGGCGGGTGGTGGGGCCCGGTGAGTCCGTCAACATCGTCGCCGAGGACCTGCGCATCGAGGGCGGCTTGACCGATGGAGACAGACACTGGCTGGCGGCCATGGCCGAGCTCGGCGAGCGCGATGTGATGCTCTCCTTCGTCGAGGGGCCCGAGGACCTGGAGGAGGTGCGCAGCCTCCTCCCCGGGGCGCGCATCGTACAGAAGATCGAGAGCCGCAAGGGCCTGGCCTGGGTGGGACGAGGTGGAGCGAAGGAGGGCCGCCTGATGGCCGCCCGAGGGGATCTGTACGTCGAGGTGGTGCAGCCCCACCGCATCCTGGGGGCGATGCGGCGCATCGTCCAGGCCGACCCGACGGCGATCGCCGCCAGCCGCGTGCTGACCAGCCTGGCCTTCCAGGCCGTGCCCGACTGCGCCGATCTGAGCGATGTCGCCTGGCTGCACGCGATCGGCTACCGCAGCCTGATGCTGGGGGACGAGGTCTGTCAGCGACGCGAGGCGGTGCTGGCGGCGCTGAACGCCCTGCAGGCCATCGCGGGCGAGCTGGAGTGAGGATCGGCATCGCCCAGGTGGACAGTCGGGTCGGCGATCTGTCCGCCAACGCCCGCAACATCCGCGAGGCGGTCGCCGCCCTGGTCCCGGGCGCCCCCGAAGTGGTCCTGCTGCCCGAGCTGGCGCTGACCGGCTACCCGCCGCGGGACCTGCTCTACGATCCCGACCTCGTCGCCGCCGCCCTGCGCGCCCAGGAGCGCCTCGCCCGCGAGCTGGAGGGGGGCCCGCCGGCGCTGGTGGGGGGGATCTGGCCGGGTCCGGCCTGGCCGCGGCACCCCTCTCTGTACAACGCCGCGCTCCTCCTGCACCGGGGAGAGGTCCGCCTCGCCCAGGCCAAGCGCCTGCTGCCCAGCTACGACCTCTTCGTCGAGGCCCGCTGGTTCCTCCCCGGCCCGACCAGCCCTCCCCTCCCCTTCGGCGCGCAGCGTGCCGGCGTGCTGGTCTGCGAGGACCTCTGGCAGGAGGGCTACCCCGTGCAGCCGGTGGACCTCGCCCGCGAGGCGGGGGCGACCGTACTGTTCAGCCTGAGCGCCTCGCCCTATCGGCAGGGCGCCCTGGCCCGGCGGTTCGCGCACGCGAGGGCCACGGGGCTGCCGATCGTCTATGTAAACGGTGTGGGGGCCAACGACGAGCTGATCCTGGACGGAGGTAGCTTCGTCCTGAACGGTGCGGGCCAGCTCGTCGCGATGCTGCCGCGCTTCGAGGAGGCCGTCGACATCGTCGAGCTGGACGGTGAGGAGCTGACGGCGCCGGTCGAGGATCTGGACACACTGCGGCAGGCCCTGGTCGCCGGCATCCGGGGGTTCGCCCGCAAGAACGGGCTGAGGCGGGCCGTGCTGGGCCTGTCCGGCGGCGTGGACAGCGCCCTGGTGGCCGTGCTGGCCTGCGAGGCGCTGGGGGCTTCCTCGGTCACTGCTTTGGCTCTCCCCTCCCGATACACCGACCCTCGCTCCACCCAGAGCGCCCGCGAGCTGGCGGAGACGCTGGGCTGCCGCTTCGAGGTCCAGCCAATCGAGGCCTTGCACGCCGCGGCGGAGGCGCTGGTAGGGGCAGAGGGTGGCACCACCATGGAGAACGTCCAGGCCCGCCTGCGGATGATCCTGCTGATGGCCCGGGTCAACCGCGAAGGCGGGATGCTGCTGAACACCAGCAACAAGACCGAGCTGGCGCTGGGCTACGGGACCCTGTATGGCGATCTGGCCGGGGCGCTGTCGCCGATCGGGGACCTGGGCAAACACACCGTCTACGCGCTGGCCCGGCATATGGGCGGGATCCCGGCGTTCATCCTGGACCGTCCGCCCAGCGCGGAGCTGCGGCCGGAGCAGGTGGATCCCTTCGACTACGCCCGGGTCGGGCCCGAGGTCGACTCCGGGCTGGCCCGGGCGGCGGGGCTGCCGGGCGAGGCGATGGAGGCGGGCCTGGCCAGGATGGTGCGGGCCTCGGAGCACAAGCGGCGGCAGGCCGGCGTGGTGCTGAAGGTCAGCGACGCGGCCTTTGGGAGCGGCAGGATGATGCCGGTGGCGCGGGGCTGAGGGAGGGGCCTATGTGCCCACGGTCGCAAAGCCAAGTGCGCGGCCGGCAGTCGCCAGCTCCACGTTGTGAGTTGCCAGTGCCGGCAATCCAGACCTCGACTGCCCCCAGAGCAGGGCAGTCGCCAGGTGGATGGCGTCGAGCGTGCCCAAGGGTGTAGGAAAGGGCTCGGCCGCCCGCCGAAGCACCACACCCGAGATGTCCACCCGCTCCATCCGCTCGATCAGCCGGATCGTCAGACCTCGGCGGTCCGCCAGCTCCTGGTCGTCGAGGAGGCCTTGACGGCGCCGACGGTCGAGGGTCCGCAGGCACTCGACCTCGGTCAGGGCGCTCGTCACCATCAGCTCAATGGTTGACCACTCGGCGAGACGGTCTGGCTGGGTCAGCACGACGCGCAGCAGCACCGACGAGTCGATGTAGGCGCTCACCACCGGTCCGCCCGCTCCTCGACGAGCTGTGCCCGCACGTCTCCCTCGCCACGGGTGGGTCCGAGGAGCGGCACGTCGTGGACCGACCCCTTGGCGGGTCGGACGACAAGCTCAAGTCCTTCAGCTCCGATGGGAACAATGCGAGCGATCGGCTCCGTTCGATCGAGCACGACAACGGTCTCGCCGCGTCGAACGGCTTGCAGGTGCTCACTCAGGTGAGCCTTCAGGTTGGCGATGCCCACGGTAGTCATGACCACAAGATAGTCCTGGATGGTCATGAGCGCAACCGCCTCGAAGAGCTCTGCCTCGGCTCACTCCGGCGGGCCGTAGCCCAGCACGGTGGCGATCACCTCGCCCGCCAGCATCGGCTCGACGCCGATCCAGCCGTCGCCCTCGGCCACGGGCCCCAGCTCGCGGGCCATCCAGCGCCCGGGGATGACGTCCTCGGGCGCGCCGGGCTTGGGGACCATCACGATCGCCCGCTCGGTGCGGAAGCCGCCCAGCTCGCCGACGATGCGGATCACACGCTCGGGCTTGCCGTCGACGTGGGCGAGCACTCCCTCGGCCGTTGCCACACCGTCCGGCTGGCCCTCGCGCCCGCAGATCCAGCGGACCATGTCGTCGCCCGAGGTCGGCAGGTCGCCGAGCAGCCAGCGCTCCCAGGTCCGGCCGCGGACGAGGAAGACGAGCAGGTGCTTGAGGCCCTCGGTCTCCAGGTTGCTGAGCACGACGGCCTGGGTCTGCTCGGTCATCTCCAGGGAGGTCGAAGGGATCGGCGCGTCTTCGGGGAGCTCGCCGGTCTGCATCCAGACCCGGGGCTCGGGGGCGCGGGCCGGGAGGAGCTGCGCGGGTCGGCCGGCGGGTCGCAGCGCGGTGGCGAAGGGCTCGGGCGCGGGGCCCTGGCCGCCGTACTGTTGCCAGCCATCGTCGAGCAGCTGACCGATGCCATCGACGACGGCGTAGCGGCGATGGGTGAACCACCAGCTGGTGGGCTGGCCGTCCTCCCAGGTCTCCTCGACCATGCAGGCGGCAGGCATGCCGTCGGGGTGCTGGATGCGCAGCACGAGGATCCGCCGCTCGACGTCGCGCCGGGCGGCCACCAGGGCCCAGGTGGCCCCCAGGTCGGCGCCGGGATCGGCCTGGGCGAGGCGGGTCCAGTCCAGCACCTCCTCGTGGCCGTCCTTGAGGAGGTGGATGGCGGGCACGGGCTCGCGGCGGGTGAGGATCTGCTCGCTGACCATCTGCGTGAGCCAGAGGCGGACCTCGTCGTCGTCGTGGACGTCGATGGAGAGCGGGCGGCGTTCGGGCGCATAGGGTGTGCTCATGGGGGGGAGCATACCAAGAACGACGGTTACTCTACCCTGGGCTCGCCGCCGATGCGGAGCACCTCGACCCGGGCGGCGTGCTCGCGCAGCCTCTCGGCCACCCCTTCGGCTTGGGCCGCCTCGCAGAGGACCTTGACGTTGGGGCCGGCGTCCATGGTGGACCAGGCGCCGACGCCCTGGGCGCGCAGCTCCTCGACGGTGCGAAGGCAGGCGACGGTGCCCTCTTGCCAGTAGCGCACGGGCGGCCAGGCGCTGATCATGGTGGCGTGCATCTCGTAGGTGGAGCGCTCCATCTGTTCCCCCAGGGCGGCGAGGTCGCGGTCCTGGACGGCCTGGATGGCGAGGCGCAGGCGCTCCGGCGCAGCGGCGACGAAGGCTGGAAACAGAGGCGAGGTCTGCTGGGTGCGGATCATGCCCTCGGTGCTGCCCACAGGCTTGCGGGACCCGCTGACGACGGCGACGACGAGGCGCAGATCCCAGTGGTCGGCGGGGGCCAGGGGCCAGGCGTGGCTGTCCAGCCCGTCGGGGCGCTCGCCTCGATCCCAGACGACCCAGCCGCCCCACAGGCTGCGGGCGGCGCTGCCGGACCCCTGGCGGGCGAGGACGGAGAGGGCCTGCCGGTCGGGCTGAAGGCCAGCGGCGGCGGTGGCGGCGAGGGCCAGGGCGGCGAAGGCCGAGGCGCTGCTGGCGAGGCCGGCCGCGGCGGGGAAGTTGTTCTGGCTGAGGACCTCGACCGGCGGGCGGGCGGGGTCGATGCGGTCGAGGAAGGCGAGCACCCGGGCGGCTTCTTTGCCCTCGACCCGGCGCCCGTCGATCTGTACGAGGTCGGCGGGGGCTCCCCAGCGCACGGTGGTCTCGGTGCGGAAGCCGTCCAGGGTGATGGAGAGCGAGGGCACCGCCGGCAGGTTGAGGGCGGCGTCGCGCTTGCCCCAGTACTTGATGAGGGCGATGTTGGGGTGGGCGGTGGCGGTGGCGCTTCGCATGCGGGGGACTATCTCGCAGGGCCCACGGCGAAGGCCTCGATGCCCGCCTCGGCCGCCGCGGCGACCAGCTCGTCGGGCCGCGGGTGCAGGGCGATGACGACGCCTCCTCCTCCCGCCCCGGCCAGCTTGGCGCCCAGGGCTCCATGCGTCCGAGCGAAGGCGACCAGCGACTCGATCTCGGGGGAGCTGACGCCGATCTCCGCGAGCAGGCGCTGGTTCTCGCGCATGGCCTCGCCGAGGACGGGCAGATCGCCGGCCTCCAAGGCGGGGCCGACCTCCAGGACCAGGGCCCCGATGCGCTCCAGAAGGGGATCGACCTGGGGCCTGCGCGCGGCGACGCCCGCGACCAGCTCGGCGGTGTCGCCGGCCTTGCCGGTGTCCAGCACCACCAGCGGCAGCGGTCCCAGGCGGATCTCCTCCAGCTGCAAGCCCGCCGACCCGCGCCGATAGCGCAAGGCGCAGCCCCGGGCCGAGACGGTGTGGTCCAGCCCGCTGGGGTTGCCGTGGAAGAGGCGCTCCAGGCGGAAACCCCGCTCGATGCACTCCTGGAGCGAGGCGGTGCGGCCCTGCCAGGCGGCCCAGGCCCGCACCAGGGCGACGGCGAGGGAGCCGGAGCTGCCCATGCCGCGGCCGACGGGCAGCTCGGTGTCGATCTGCACGTCCAGGCCCTGAGCGGGCAAGAGGGCGTCGAGGGCGACCGGCAGGCGGGGGTCCTCCATCGCGGCGGCCCGCACGCGGCGGGGTCCCTCGCCGGGGGTGAGCCGCACGGTGGTCCCGCGGTCGACGGCCATGGCCAGGGCGGGGTGGCCGTAGACGACGGCGTGCTCCCCGAAGAGGATGAGCTTGCCCGGGGCGCGGCCGAGGAAGGGAGGGGCGCTCACGCGGCGGCGCTCAGCGCCCGACGGCGGACTGGTGGCGGGCGTGCAGGCGCATATGGCCGCGCTGGATGCCCTCGGTCGCCAGGGCGCGCAGGGCGCCCATGTTCTGGGCGAGGCCGACGGCGGCGATGATGCCGGCCAGCCGCCTGGCGCTGGGGCGGCCCAGGATGGTGTGGGCGGCCGAGACGGTGGGGTGGGCGTGCATGGTGCCGCCGACGACGCCGACCTGCATCGGCAGCTCGATGCTGCCGCAGAGGGCGCCCTGCTCGTCGACCGTCCAGCGGCTGAGGCTGCGGTACTGGCCGTCGCGGGCCGCCCAGGCGTGGGCCCCGGCCTCGATCGCCCGCCAGTCGTTGCCGGTGGCGATGACGACGGGGTCGATGCCGTTCATGATGCCCTTGTTGTGGGTCGCCGCCCGGTAGGGGTCGGCCCAGGCGAAGCGGTAGGCCGAGGCGATGCCGGCGGCGACCTCGGCCCCCGAGCAGTCCGGCATGTCCAGCAGCTCGGCGGGGATGCGGCAGCTGGCCCGGGCGAGGCGCTCGCTGGCGAGGTTGGAGAGGATGCGCAGGCCGACGTCGTGGCCGGTGATGCGCTCGATGTCCGGGGCGAGGCGTTCGGCCAGGGTGTTGACCATGTTGGCGCCCATGGCGTCCAGGCAGTCGTAGAGGATGTGCAGGACGACCATGTCCTCGGCGGGCTGGCCGGGCTCGTCGTAGCGGAGGCTGCGCACCTGCATCCCGCGCAGGCCGCCGCCGCGCTCTTCGACCAGCGCGTGGACGCCGCGGCAGCGCTCGGAGAGCTCGGGGATGGCCGCCTGGAGCGCGGCCACGACCGCGGGCACGTCACGCACCGCCGGGATCTGGACCTGGCCGATCATCACGCTCTCGTCGACCTCGGTCCGGAAGCCCTCGGCCTGGCGCACGATGCGGGCCATGTTGCTGGCGGCGGCGACGACGCTGGGCTCCTCGACCACCATCGGGACGAGCACATCCTGCTGGTCGATCAGGAAGTTGATCCCGACGCCCGCCGGCAGGGCCATCCGCCCGATGACGTTCTCGATCATCAGGTCGGCCCGGCCCAGGCTGAGCCCGTGCTCGCCGAAGGCGCGCTCCTCCTCGGGCGAGAGCGCGGCGAAGTCGGCCACCCGCGCGAGGCGCTGGTCGGGAGAGAGCTGGTAGAAGCCCGGTAGACGACTGCTCTTCACTCGGACGCTCCAGAGACACGCGTGTAGAGGCAGCCCAGGTCGTCCTGGAGCTGCTCACCCCGGGGCTCGACCCAGGCGGCCATCGGCTCGGCGATGGGCATCGACCCCGGCTGATCCAGCACCAGCTGGACCCTGCCCTGGACGGAGGTCCAGCTGCCGGCGCGCTCGACCACCCCCGACCAGATGCAGGTGGCGCCCTCGGGGCAGGGGCTGACGAGATCCTGGCCGGTGAAGCGGCCCTGCGCGTCGAAGGCGAGGGTCCGCGTCCAGGCCCGCTCGCCGCAGGCCGAGCTGGTCCACGAGCCCGTCACGGAGACGGGGAGCCCCGGGGACGGTGGCGGCGCCGGCTCGACCGGGGCGGAGGCGACCTCGACGGGCCGCGCCCCGCAGGCCCACACCAGGAGGAGGATCACGCCAGCGCGCCCTTGTAGAAGCCGTCCAGCACCTCGTTGTAGGCCTTCTCGACCGCCTTGCGCTTGAGCTTGAGGCTGGGCGTGAGCTGGCCGTTCTCGACGCTGGGCTCGATCGGCAGGATCGCCCACTTCTTGATCGACTCGTAGCTGGCGAGGCCGGCGTTGAGCTGGGCGACGCTCTGCTCGACCTGCTCCTTGAGCTTGGGGTGCTCGATCAGCTGCTCGTACGAGAGGCCCGAGAGGCCGTTGCTCTCGGCCCACTTGGGGATCTCCTCGCGCGAGATGGCGACGAGCATGGAGCAGAAGTTGCGCCGGTCGCCGTGGACGACGGCCTGGGCGACGTAGGGGTTGATCAGCTTGAACTTGCCCTCGATCGCGGTCGGGGCCACGTACTTGCCGCCGGAGGTCTTGATCAGGTCCTTCTTGCGGTCGGTGATCTTCAGGAAGCCCTCGGCGTCGATCTCGCCGATGTCGCCGGTGCGCAGCCAGCCGTCCTCGGTCAGGGTCTCGGCCGTGACCTCGGGCAGCTTGTAGTAGCCGCGCATGATGCCCGGGCCGCCCAGCAGGATCTCGCCGTCGGCGGGGTCGAGCTTGACCTGCACGCCGGTGACGGGCAGGCCGACGGTGCCGAACTTGTAGCGATCGGGCCGGTTGACGAAGCTGGCGGCGCTGGACTCGGTCAGGCCGTAGCCCTCCATGATCAGCAGGCCGGCGGCGTGGAAGAACTCGGCGATGTCGCGGGACAGCGGGGCGCTGCCCGAGATGAAGGCCTTGAGGTTGCCGCCGAAGGCCGCCCGGACCTTGGAGAAGACCAGCTTGTCGGCGATGGCGTACTTCAGGCCCAGCAGCCCGCCGGGCTCCTGGCCCTTCTGCTTGACCCGGCTGGCCTCCAGCCCGACGGCCATCGCCCACTGGAAGATCTTCCACTTCATGCCGCCGGCCTCGCGCGCGCCGCCGACGATCTTGTTGTAGACCTTCTCGAAGATGCGGGGCACGGCGGCCACGAAGTCGGGCTTGGTGGCGGCGAGGTTGGGGACGATGCGCTCGATGCGCCCGTCGATCGCCGTGCAGAAGCCGATCTTGAGCTGGCCGGCCAGCAGCACGCTGCCGAAGGAGTGCGAGAGGGGCAGCCAGAGGAACTGGCGGAAGTCGGGCTTGAGGAAGTTGAGGCTCTCGATGCCCTCGCCCTCGAAGACCCAGCAGGAGTGGGTCAGCTCGACGCCCTTGGGCCGCCCGGTGGTGCCCGAGGTGTAGATGAGCGTCGCCAGGTCGCCCGGACCAGCCGCCGTACGCCGGCTCTCGAGCTCTTCCTCGGCGATGTCCTGCCCGAGCCGGACCAGGATGTCGACGCCGTTGTCGGTGAAGGACCACACGTGGTTGAGCTCGGTCAGTGCGCCGCGCACCTCGGTGACCCGCGCGACGTGCTCGGGGGTCTCAGCGACCACCGCCCGCGCGCCCGAGTCCTCGAGGATCCACTGCACCTGCTCGCTGGAGGAGGTCTCGTACACCGGCACCGTGACCGCGCCGGCGAACCAGATCGCGTAGTCGAGCAGGGTCCACTCGTAGCGGGTCTTGGAGATCAGCGCGACCCGGTCGCCGACCTCGATCCCCGCGGCGATCAACCCCTTCGCGACCGCCCGCACCTCGTCGTGGAACGTGGCCGCGGTCACCCCCTGCCAGCCGTCAGGGCCGGGCCGGCCGAAGACCTCCTCGGCACCGTGGTCGCGCGCGTTGGTGACGACGTCGTCGGTGAGGTTGCCGGAGCTCGGGGGCTCCATGGTCGCCGGCGTGGAGTACTCGCGCACGGCGGCACGTTACCGCCGGGCCGGGGGCGGCGCTCACTCCAGGGCCGTCGCGAGGGCCGCATCCGCGGGATGGCCCGCAAGGCGCCGGAGCGACGACGCTGTAGGCCCATCATCGAGCGACGGCAACGCCGCGGGACGCCCGCGGGGCGGCGCGCAGCAGGGTCTGGGGTGGGCGCCGCCCCCTTGCTGAGGTACCGATCCGGTACGCTCGCTGACCGGGTTCCGGACCGCGGTGTGACCGAGGCACCGGCGCCGCCGAGGACGAGCGCAGCAGCACTGCAGGGGGTTGGAATGGCCGAGCAGACGACGTCCTCCATCACAGTCGACGCCCCGCCGTCGGCGGTCATGGACGTCATCGCGGACTTCGACGCCTACCCCGAGTGGGCCAAGGGCGTGACCAAGGCGGAGACGCGCTCGTCGTACGACGACGGGCGGGCCCGCGAGGTGTTCTTCGCCCTCGACGTCAGCCCGATCAAGGACGAGTACACCCTCGCCTACGAGTGGGACGGTGACCGCGAGGTCACCTGGACCCTGGTCGAGGGCAAGATGCTCCGCGCCCTCGACGGCGCCTACGTGTTGCGCGAGCTCGGCAGCGGGTCCACCGAGGTGACCTACCGGCTTGCGCTCGACGTGTCGATCCCGCTGATCGGCATGCTCAAGCGCAAGGGCGAGAAGATCCTCATCGACACCGCGCTCAAGGGGCTGAAGAAGCGCGTCGAGTCCCTCGGATAAGGCCCCGGACTAAGGCCTTGAGGATCCTCCTCTTCACCGGCAAGGGCGGTGTCGGCAAGTCCACCGTGGCCACGAACGTGGCGGGGTACTACGCCTCGCGCGGGCATGCGGTGATGCTCGGCGATGCCGACCGCCAGCAATCGTCCCGCCTGTGGCTGGGCCTGCGGCCGCCGCAGGTGGCGCCCATCCAGGGCTGGGACGTGGACCGCGACCACATCGCCCGGCTGCCCAAGGGCGTGACGCACGTGGTGCTGGACACGCCCGCCGGCCTGCACGGC
>DDSR01000335.1 GCA_002343455.1 Deltaproteobacteria bacterium UBA2385
CGACACCGACACCGACACCGACCCAGAGGGCTGCCTGCGCTACTCCGTCGAGCCGGTGACCCCCTCGGGCGGCAGCTGCACTACCTGCCCCAGCGGCGAGGGCCTGCGCTTCAAGGCGACCGTGCTCAACGGCTGCAAGACCGACTTCACGCTCTCGACCCCCGCCGACTGCCTGGTCGACGAGTGGCTGCTCATTCCTGCCTCCGGCCCCGACGAGCCCTACTCCCCGGCCTGCACCGGGGCGCCGACGACCTGGGAGATCGCCGGCGGTGATCGCGAGATCGTCTACTGGGCCTACGGCGACATCGAGGACGGTGGCTACACCATCCAGGCCACCTTCGCCGACTCCGGCGCCTCGGTCGCCCGGCAGCGCTTCTCGGTCGAGCCCCGCAAGTAGGTCCCCAGGCCCGGCGGGCGGCTACTCCGTCCAGACCTCGCGGAAGTCGCAGTCGCCGGCCGGGGTCACCTCCGAGCAGCCCTCGGGGAAGGTGATCAGCGGGTCGCCGTCCACCCAGACGCTCTGCACGAACTCGATGATCTGCTCGAAGGCCGCCGCGCCGGCCGGGGTGTCCCGGGCCGCGAAGCCGTGCACATCGTAGACGCCGGTGTTCGGGACGTAGAACTGGGTCAGGGCCGCCCCGCTGCGCACCTCCGTCGCGGCGGGCACCCCGGGGATCTCCTGCAAGGCCGGCCCCACCATCGAGGCCCCCAGGGCCAGCGCCAGGATGTCGGTGCCGGCGTTGGGGACGACCGGATCCTCCATGCTCTGCTGCATCAGGAACATCGTCTCCTTGGCCAGGGCGGCCTCGGCCCAGGCGGCGCCGTCGACGTCATCCCAGGTCCCCTGGCTGATGGCGAACTGGTGGATCACGTCCAGCTCGTCGCCGTAGACGTTGGTCAGCACGCCGACCAGGGCCGTGTCGTAGAGCAGCGAGCCCGGGATCGTGTGGCTCCAGGCCCCGTTGGGCACGTTGCAGACGCTGTAGCGGATCTGCGGAAAGCTGGCGCTGATCAGGCTGCCCATCGCCCCGCCCAGCGAGCCGCCCATCCACATCGGCTCGCTCATGTCCGGCAGCCGCCCGGCCATCGGGTTGTCCTGCCCGAGCACGCTCGCCTCGGCGATGCCCTGGCCCAGCGGGCCCTCCAGGGCCAGCAGGATCGCCTGGGTGTTGGCGACGCTCTGCATCAGGCCGGCCGTGCTCTTCTCGATGCCGCTCTGGAAGGCCGAGAGCGAGGCGAAGAGCGTGACCAGGTCGTCGCCGTTCCAGCCGATGAAGCGGGTGCCGGCCTTGGCGTAGCCGAAGGAGGCGAAGTCCGAGTCGAAGCTGTTGTCGCTGACGTCTCCTCCCGTGCCGTGCCCGTACAGGGTCACCCGGTAGCTGCCCTCGCCCGCCGGCAGCAGCAGCCGGAATGGGGCGGTGGTCTGACCCTGGACCACCGGAAGGCCCTGCGCGTCCAAGGTGATGCGCCCGTCCTCGCCGCGGAACTCGGGCACGCCAGTGACCTCGCCGGAGACGATGGCGCCGATGCCCGGGTCGGAGGAGAGGCTCAGGCTGCTGATCTCGTAGGAGAGAGCGCCTTCCTCGGCGCGGACCTGGTCGATCATCGCCGCCAGCCTTCGGGTCGGATCCTCGGCCGAGCGGGTCGTGAAGTCCCAGACCCGCAGGACCCGGTCCACGTCCAGCTCCAGCTCGGCCAGCAGGCTGCGGGTCGGCGCGTGGTAGGCGACCAGCAGGGCCTCCTCCTCGCTCTCGGGCTCGGCCAACCCCAGGATCAGCTCGCTCTCCCGGCTGCGCGGCACCTCCAGGCCCAGCTCGTCCAGCAGCACCACGATGTGCTCGGCGTTCGCCGCCAGCGGGCCCCGCGGGAAGCCGACCAGCATCGAGCGCGGCGTGAAGGCGCCCCCGCCGAAGTACACATCCGTCCACAAGGGCACCGACTGGCCGTACAGCTCGTGGCCCGGCTCGGCGTTGTAGATGCGCAGGGCCGCCTCGGTCGCCGCCGCCGGGTAGGGCGCCAGCAGGCTCGGATCCACCTCGCCCTCGATCATCGTCAGCACCGGGCTCAGCCGCGAGAAGCCGTCGGCGATGTTCAGCCAGTAGGGGTCGTCGGGCACCCCCAGGCTGTCCGCCTCGACCTGGACCCGCAGGCCGGTGGTCGTCGAAGTGTCGGCTACCGAAAACGCGCTGGACGGCCAGGGCAGCAGGCAGCGGCCAGGGTCCTGCTCGTCGCAGGCGCGGGCGAGCGGGGCGCGCTCGCCGGGCTGACGGTCGGGGACCTCGTCCAGCGGGGTGGAGGAGGGGGTGCAGGCGAGGGCGAGGAGGAGGATCATGGGCAGCACGGTAGCGCCTCGCGGGGGGGAGCGCGAGGGCTATACTGGGGGCATGACCTCCGCCGCCCGCCTGCCTCTGCTCAGCTACGCCGAGTACCTCGCCCTCGAACGGGAGACGGATGTCCGCCACGAGTTCTTGCGGGGCGAGGCCTGGGCGATGGCGGGGGGGACGCCTCGGCATAGCAAGGTGAAGTTGAACCTCCTCGCCCTGGTCGACGGTCGCCTCGGCGCGGGGCCCTGCCAGGCCTACGACAGCGACCTCAAGCTGCGCGTCGACAGCACCGGCCTCGCCACCTACGCTGACCTCGCCATCGTCTGCGGGCCGATCCGTCGCGACGCCGAGGACCGCAACGCCGTGACCAACCCCTCGGCCGTCTTCGAGGTGCTCTCGCCCTCCACCGAGCGCTGGGATCGTGGCGCCAAGTTTCACCATATGCAGACGGTAGGCTCGCTGCGCAGCTACGTGCTGATCAGCCCGGACGAGCCCCGGGTCGAGGTCTTCACCCGGCTGGAGGACGGCACCTGGCGGCTGAGCAGCCATGGCGCGGGCGAAGTGGCCACGGTCGAGCTGGGCGAGGCCGAGATCCGCGTCGAGGTCGACGCGCTGTACCGCAACCTGCCCGAGGACGACGCCGATCAGGCCAGCGGACGCTCGTAGATCCGGTAGCGCCGGTACACCTTCATGTCCAGCCGCTCGACGATGCTGCGCATCCGCTCGTTACGCTCGTCGATCAGCGAGGCCTCCAGCCGGCTGTAGCCGGCCTTGCGGACCCCCTCGACCGCCTGGACGATCAGGGCGGAGCGCAGCCCCGACTTGCGCCACTCTGGCAGCACCCCCAGCAGCTTGAAGCTGGCGGTCTTGATCCCCGGGAAGGCCGCCATCGCCTTCAGGCCGCCGGTGGGCAGCAGCTCGCCGCGGGCGGCGGTGATCGCCTCGTTGATCTCCGGAAAACAGAGCGCGAATCCAGCGGCCTTCCCCTCAACGGTGGCCAGCTGCAGCATCTCCTTGCGGGTGACCATCAACAGTCCTCCGCCCAGGCTGGTCCACTGGGCCAGGGGCATGGGTGTGTTGTCGGGCACCTCGCGGAAGGCGTCGACAAAGACCTCGTGGGCGTGGCGCAGATCCTCTCGCCAGGTGGACCAGCGGAAGCAGCGCAGCGACAGGTCGGGGATGTCGACGGCGGCGGCCTCGCGGCTCAGCTCCTCGGGGATGGGCTTGGGCTGACCGTCCGCGTCGAACAGATCGATGTCGTAGGCCAGCACATCGTGGTGCTTGACGAAGCCCTGGCCCTCGACCAGGGCCTGCAGGCTGCACGGGTGGTGCCCGGCCAGGAAGGGCGGCGGGAGCTCGTGCCCCTCCACTGTGACGCCGACCTCCTCGATGCGGCTGAGGTCCCGCGGTCCGCGCAGGACCGTGGCGCCCCACTCCCGGGCCTGCTGCTGGACCCGGTCCATCAGGGCGGCGAGCACGGCGGGGTCGTCCTCGCAGCAGAGGAAGCCGAAGAAGGCGACCGCCTCGCCCTTGAGGGCCTCGTGGCGGCTGTCGCGCAGGGCCGAGACGCGGCCGACCACCTCTCTCCCGCGGCGGGCGAGGAAGAGGTGCAGATCCGCCTCGTCCAGGAAGGGGTTTCGCGCCGAGAGCCGGCGCCGCAGCCAGGGCTTCAGCGGCGGCACGTAGGCCGGGTCGTCCGCGTGCAGGCGCATCGGCAGGTCGAGGAAGGCCCGCAGATCGGCGGGAGAGGAGACCGAGTCGACGCGGAGGGTCATGGCAGGCCGGGGCGGAAGGGGCGCGCTACTCTACCCCAATGCTGATCCTCCTCCTCGCCTGCCAGCAAGCCCCCAAGACCGCGACCGACACGGCCTCCAGCGACGAGGGCTGCCCGGTGACGCTGACCTATACGGCCCAGGGCGGGGAGCGGACCTCGGCGGTGCGGCTGGACGGGGAGCTGGAGGGTCAGCTTCGGCAGGACGGCGAGCAATGGGCGATCACCCTCAACCTGGAGCCGGGCCTCTACCCCTACACCCTGGTCGAGACCGTCGACTTCTCCCAGGCCAGCGAGGAGCGGCCTTACTGCGATCCGGCCGCCCGGCAGATCCACTGCGCCGAGGGCTACAAGGAGCCCTGGGAGAACGTCTGGGCCCAGGACTGTACGACCCCCGACCCCGCCTGCGAGAGCCTGCTGGTCGTGCCGGACTGTGAGATCCCCAGCTTGAGCGCGCAAGAGATCGTCCTCAGTGAGGATCGGGAGCGCCTCTCCATCCAGATCGCCGCTGCGGGGTCCATCGCGCAGGCCCAGGCGAGCTGGAATGGGGAGGCCCTGGAGGCCTGGACTGGCAGTGGTTTCCAGGTCGACCTCAGCGGGCTGGAGCCCGGCCGTCACACCTTTCGGTTCCGGGTGACGGACGACCAGGGTCGACAGAGCGAGGAGCTGTGGATCCCGCTGTGGACCGACGCCGAGGCCGAGCAAGGCTGGCGCGCGGGGAGCTTGTACTTCGCCTTCGTCGATCGCTTGTGGAACGGGGACACCGCCAACGATGACAGCGAGGGCACCAGCGTGCAGCTCGGCGACTACATGGGCGGGGACTGGGCCGGCGTGCGGGCGATGCTGCCCTACCTGGACGATCTGGGTGTGCGGACGATCTGGCTCTCCAACCCCCAGGACAACGCCAGCGGCGCCTGGGCGGGGTCTTGCGAACAGACCTACAGCGGCTACCACGCCTACTGGCCCTCCGCCGCGCGCCAGGTCGAGGGCCACTTCGGCACCGAGGAGGAGCTGGTCGCCCTGGTCGACGACGCCCACGCCCGCGGCATGCGGGTGATCATGGACTGGGTCGGCAACCACCTGCACGAGTCGCACCCCTGGGTCGCGGCCCACCCCGAGTGGTTCAACAGCGAGGCCATGTGCGACGGCACCACCAACGGCCAGGAGAACTGGACCGCCATCCCCGAGCGCTGCTGGTTCGCCCCCTACCTGCCCGACATCGACTACGGCCAGCCCGCTGCGATGCAGGCCATGCTGGACGAGGCCATCTGGTGGGCCCGCACCTACGACCTGGACGGCTTCCGCGTCGACGCGGTCAAGCACATGCCGCACTCCGTCGCCTGGAACCTGCGCGCAAGGGTCCAGGACCAGATCGAGCACGGCGGGCCGGGGGACTTCTGGACCATCGGCGAGACCTTCGACGGGGCCGACCCCATCCAGGCCTACCTCGGCGCCGACCAGCTCCACGGACAGTTCGACTTTCCTCTGTACTGGGCCATCCGCTCGAGCCTCGCCAGCGGCAGCTCCTCCATGCGCGATCTCAGCTCCACCATGCAGGACGGCGCCTCGCGCTATGCCGGGTCGCGGATGAGCGTCTTCCTGGGCAACCACGACATCGCCCGCTTCAGCACCGAGGCCGCCGAGGGCGGGAGGGACATCTGCGACGGGGACCCCCTCGCCCAGGCGAGCGGCCCCTGGGACGGCGGCCGGGCCTTGCAGAGCCTGGCGCTGTCCTGGGTGTTCGTGCTGACCCGGCCGGAGGTGCCGCTGGTCTACTACGGCGACGAGCTCGGGCTGCCCGGCTACGGGGATCCCGACAACCGCCAGCCCTTCTGGTGGCTGGTGCCCACGCTGCCGGGGAGCGTCGCGGAGGCCGCGGCCCAGGTCGACGCCGACCGGGCGGAGGTGCTGCGGACCGTGCAGCTGCTGTCGCAAGCGCGGGCGGAGCACCCGGCGCTGTGGAGCGGGGACGAAGTGGAGTGGTGGCTGGACGACACCGTGCTGGCCTGGGCGCGCAGCACCGACGAGAGTCATGTGCTGGTCGTGCTCAACGCGGGGGAGGAGGCGCGGGAGCTGACGAACGGGCTCTCGTTCGCGGGGCTGCCGGAGGGCGGGGTGTGGAGGGAGGTGCTCAGCGGGGGGAGCGTGGTGGCGGAGGGGGACTCGATCACGGTGCGGGTGGAGGCGCGGACCGGGGGGGTCTGGGTGCGAGAGTGAGTGGGCGCTACTCGGGCGACGACTCAACAAGCCCTCATGCCGACGGAAGGTCTTCAGCTCCGGCGAGCTCCTCGCCACCGGCGAGTGGGAGTCCGGCCCCGTGGAGCTGTTACGCTTGGCGCTGCGAGGCTGAGAGGTCGCGAACGGAGTGGCGAGAGGATTTCGTGTCCACGATCCCGGGTGTGCTCTCCCCCGAGGAGTGCGCGCTGATCATCTCGGAGGTCGAGGCCGCAGGACCCGAGGAGGCGCCCGTCACGACGCGGCACGGCATGGTGATGATGAAGCACATCCGAAACAACCGCCGCGTCATGATGGACGACCCCGATCGCGCGACCAGGCTCTGGGAGCGCGTCCGCCAGGACATCGTGCCGCACTTCGAGGGCTGGGACGCCATCGGGCTCAACGAGCGCTCCCGGTACTACCGATACGACGTTGGCCAATACTTCGCGCCCCACTACGACGGGTCCTTCGCGCGCTCCCCCGTCGAGAAGAGCTGGTTCACGCTCATGGCCTACCTGAACGACGGCTTTGAGGGGGGCGAGACCGCGTTCCTCGACCGCCCAGAGGTCATCATCGAGCCCCGGGCAGGCGACGCACCCGTCTTCTTCCATGCGCAGTGTCACGAAGGACGCACTGTCACGCGCGGACGCAAGTACGCGCTCCGCACCGACGCGATGTACCGCCGTCGGGGCGAGAGGTAGAACCTGCGGCGGGCATTCTTCGCGACGAGTGCGCGGTCCCGGGGTTCGAAGGGGCCGGCAACAGGTCGAGCATCGAATGTGTGGCGGCCATTATTCGCGAACTGGATGTCAATTCCAGAAGAACGTCCACTCTCCCTCTTCCCTACCGTTCCTACACCTACGTTGGCTGGCGCACGCCGAACGGGAGTGAGGTGGGCTGTCCGACTCCGCCCCTGCCTCCCAACCCCCTTACGTGGCCGAGTGCGATCCGGACCGGCTGAGGAACGCAGGAACGGAGGAAGGCAGGAATGTCCTGCCCACCTCCTTCGCGGATGCCCGCCCGCCCTGCCGGATTGCTTCCTGCCTTCCTTCTTTCCTGCCCTCCTGATGGCTGAGCCCCGTTGACCAGCGCACGCGCCGGTGAGGCAAGGTCGATCCCGGTCCAGGTGGATGCGAGAAACGGGCGGCTGAGGGCGGGTTTGAGGGCGCATTCAGCGGCGCGGCTCGACACACGGATTTTCGGGGTCCGGGGTGAGGAGCGAGACCTGCGGCGGCCCGATCCACACCTCCTGGCACACAACCGGCCGCGGGGCCTGCCACTGCCACCGGATCTTGTGCTTGTTCAGTACGACCAGAAGCAACGGGTTCACATGCAGGGCGGCCGTGACGATTGCTGCCGCGATCCCCATCGCCATGACGAGGCGCCCACGAAGCATCGACGTCACCAAAGCGAACACCGGGATGCTGAGGATCGTTGCCAGGAGAAAGCCGAGCAACAGTGGAACGCCCTCGACCAACCATGTGCCCGATGAGCGCCCGTACCGAAACGCCGGAAAGGGGTAGCCGAAAACCAAGCGGTCGGACTCCACGAAAAGTGTAACCATCGTCACCCAGTGGGTGGTGCAGACCGCCACCGAGATGCCCAGAAGGACGACACCGACAGCGCGTAGGGGCCACCGGTTTCGCTCGACAGGGTGTCTGGAATCTGGTGTCAAGTGGCACACCTCAGGCCGGGTAGCCTACCACAAAGGGATTGGCTCGGCCGGGAGCGTGCAGCCGGACGTAGCACGCCGTTGTGAATCAGAAAGCCTGGCTACGTCCGCCTCCGGACCCCTATCGGACTCGCTTGTCCCAGTTTGCCCCCAAATCGGACAAACACTGACCGTTTCGCACTCAATGCGCCTCACAAGGCGTCGATTCGCGGACGTAGCGCGCTCTTGTGATTCACAACGGCGCGCTACGTCCGGTCTCCTCACCGGCGCGACTCCCACCGACGCGAGCGGTGCGCTGTTCAGGCCGGCCGGGTTCTTGCCTTGACGAGGCAAGACTCAAGCGACAAGTGACAAGTCCTGACCCCTACTCGCCGGCGGGGCCCCGCAGCCGGTAGCTGCCCGTCACCCGCGCGACCGTGCTCCCGCGCCCGTCCAGCACCTCGACCGGCACGACGATCTCGGCGCTCTCGGAGCGGGCCAGCTCGCGCAGCACGGCGTCGACCATCTCGTCCGTGATCTCGGCGTGGGCCGTCACCCGGCCGGTCGCCGGGCGGCGGAAGCGGATCTCGCCGGCCCGGGCGCGGACCCGCATGCCGACGAGCTGCTCGTGCGTCGAGAGGGCGGCGCTGCCGGCGATCTCGGCCAGGGCGAAGAGGGCCCCGGCGTGCATGCTGCCCATATGGGTCGAGGCGTCGGGCTCGGCAGAGAGGGAGAGCACGACCCGACCCGGCGAGAAGTCTTCGACCTGGACGCCGAGGTGGCGGATGAAGGGGACCTGGGCGAGGAGCTCTTGGAGAGGCATGCCCCTCTCATTACACGGCGCTTGCCGCACGGCATGGCGTTAGGCGCCGCCCATGGCCATCCACGCCCCCCTCGCCCTGCCCGACGGTCGCCTCGACGCCCGCAGCCTCGACTTCGAGGGCGTGCGCGCCCTGATGCAGGGCCTGGGAAAAGAGGACTGGCGGGCCCTGCACGTCTACAAGGCCATCTGGAAGCAGGGGATCCGCAGCTTCGACGAGGTCGAGGCGGTCTCCAAGTCGGCCCGGCGGGCGCTGGCAAAGCGGGCCTATGTCTCGCACCTGGAGCAGGCCGCTCGGCTGGAGAGCCAGGACGGCACGGTCAAGTACGTGTGGCGGCTGCACGACGGCGGCTACATCGAGAGCGTGCTGATCCCCGACGAGGACCACCCCGGCGGGCGCCGCTTGACCCTGTGCATCTCCAGCCAGGTGGGCTGCGCGATGGCCTGCTCCTTCTGCCTGACCGGGGATCTGGGGCTGAAGCGACACCTCTCTCCGGGCGAGATCGCCGGACAGCTCGCCCAGGTGCAGCTCGACGTCGGCCGGGCCCGGCGGGTGACCAACGTCGTGATGATGGGCATGGGNNCATGGGCGAGCCCCTGCACAACCTGGACAACCTGCTGACCGCGATCTCGATCATGCTGGACGAGAACGCCCTGGGCCTCTCCTACCGCAAGCTGACGGTCTCCACGGTGGGGCTGGTGCCGGCGATGCGGGTGCTGCTGGAGAAGACCTGCGTGAACCTGGCGGTGAGCCTGAACGCGACGACCGAGGAGCAGCGCCTCCAGGTGATGCCGATCACCCGGCGCTACTCGCTGGAGGAGCTGATGGAGTGCTGCCGGCAGCTCCCGCTGCGCGGGGCCCGCCGCATCACCTTCGAGTACNNAGGTCAACCTGATCCCCTACAACGAGAACCCCGAGCGCGAGATCGGCCGCCCCGCCGACCTGACGGTCTGGCGCTTCCAGGACCACCTCGTCCAGCGGGGCCTGCACACATCGGTCCGCCGCACCCGCGGGCGCGACATCTCGGCGGCCTGCGGCCAGCTCGGCGGTCTCGACGTGCTGGTGAACAACG
>DDSR01000416.1:0-47346 GCA_002343455.1 Deltaproteobacteria bacterium UBA2385
ACCATCGTCTGTACAGAGCCCAGGCGCAGGTACTCCGATCGGTAGTCCCGAAGCGACTTGGGGCTCGGGGCGGTGGGTGCGATCGGGGTCTCCACCGTTTGCAGTGCAGGCGCAGGTTCCGGCGCGGGCTCAAGCGTCTGTGTTGGCGCTGGCGCTGGCGCTGGTGCTGCGATCCCGGTGGGGAGAACGGTGGAGCAGTCCAGCGTGGCCAGGTCCGGCGCCGTCTCCCCGGCGAGCGTCGGCAGCACTGCCAGCGCCTCGGCCGGGAAGCCAGCGCGCGCGAGGCAGATCCGCTCCGCCATGGAGGGCGGCGGTGAGACCTGGGCGGCCGCTCGGACCAGGGCCTCGGTCTCCATCCGGCCTTGCCAGGCGGCGATCAGCAGGGGGAGGGGGGTGCCGTCGGCCCAGGCGGGGCCGCCGACCAGGAGCGTGATGCAGAGGAGGGCGCGTCTCATGCCCCTCATCCTCCCACATAGCGGATCAGCATGTCGGCGAGCTCATCCTCGAAAGCCGGGTCCTGGAGCCGCTCGGGGCAGCTCAGGAGCGCCGCATGAACCGCCGCCTCGGTCACCGTCACCAATAGGAAGGCCGCGTGGTCCAGGTCGCGAGGCAGGACGCGCTCCCCCTGCTGGTGCAGCCAGGCCAGCACCACGCGGCGCGCGGCGGCCTGCACCTCGTCCACCACCTCCAGGCCCAGGTGCAGCACCTGCTCGGTGATCGCCCGGTGCAGGGCCGGGTCGACGGCGTGGGCGGCGATCATCCCGTGTACGAAGCCGCGGATCACCACGGCAGGGGGCTGGCCGAAGGCGGCGGCGGCGGTCTGCTGGAGCAGCTCGGTCATCTGCCGGAAGTGGCGCTGGGCCACGGCCATGACCAGCGCGTCCTTGCCCGGGAAGTACTGGTAGAGCGAGCCGACGCTGACGCCAGCGACCTCGGCGATGCGGTTGGTAGAGGCGCCGGCGTAGCCCTCGGCCACCAGGACGCGAGCCGTGGCCTCGACCAGGTCCTCGACCATGGCCCGGGAGCGGGACTGGAGAGGCTGCTTGCGTAGCTGCAGTGCGGGTGAGGCGTTCATCGGCTGCTCCGAGGCGAACGCGAGTTGGCGTTCGCCAGTACACGAGTAATAACTCGCAATAGAACACGAGTCCATGCTCGTGTTCCTGGAGAGCCCCATGACCACCACCGCCCTGCTCGCCCCCGCGCCCTCCCCCGGCATCCCCCAGCTCTCCGGCAACCCGCTGGCCCTGGTGCGCCAGATGCGCCGCGACCCCCTCGCCCTGATGCAGCGCGCCTCCCGCGAGTGCGGCGACCTCGCCGCGATGCGCATCGGGCCCACCCGCGTCCTGGCCCTCTCCCACCCTCGCCACGTCGAGCCCCTGCTGGTCAGCGGGGCCTCCGTCTGGACCAAGCAGACCCGGGGCCAGGCCGTGCTGCGCCTGATCCTGGGCCGCGGCCTGCTGACCGCCGAGGGAGAGGAGTGGCGCCGCAACCGCCGCATCGCCAACCCCGCCTTCGCCCGCCGGGCCATCGGGGGGTTCGCCCAGACCATGCACCGAGCGACCCTGGACCTCGCCGCCGACTGGCAGGGCCGCAGTGGCCCTCAGGACCTCGCCCGGGACATGAACCACCTCGCCCTGCGAATCGCGGGGGAGACCCTCTTCGGCGCCGACGTGGACAGCGCCCGGCAGGTTGTCAGCCACGGCCTGGACGTCGTCCTGGGCGACTTCCTGCGTCTCACCACCCTGCCCTGGCCCTGGATGGCGCGGCTGCCCACCCCGCGCAACCGCCGCCTCTGGCGAGCCCTGGGCCAGCTCGACCGGGTCGTCAACGGCATCGTCGCCGCGCGTCGTCAGGTCGAGGAGCAGCCGCCGGACCTGCTCGGCATGCTGATGTCCGCCGTCGACGAGGACGGTCAGGGCCTCAGCGACCGCCAGCTCCGCGACGAGGTGCTGACCATGCTGCTGGCCGGGCACGAGACCACCGCCAACGCCCTGGCCTGGACCCTCTACCTGCTGGGGCGCCACCCCCAGGCCCAGGAGCGCGTCGCCGAGGAGGCCGCCGGCCTGGGCGAGGGGATCCCGGACCCGGCGAAGCTGAGCTTCACGCGCGCCGTTCTCAACGAGTCCATGCGACTGTACCCGCCCGCCTGGATCACCAGTCGGGCTGCGTCCGAGGACACTGAGCTGGACGGTCAGCCCGTGGCGCGCGGCACCTTTGCGTTTCTCAGTCCCTACGTCCTGCACCGGCACCCGGAGATCTGGCCCGATCCCGAGGCATTCCTGCCCGAGCGCTGGGTCGAGGAGCGGCCCCTGGGCGTCGACGAGCGGCCCGTGCCCAAGGACGCGTTCATGCCTTTTGGCGCGGGCCCGCGAAAGTGTATCGGGAGCCACTTCGCCATGATGGAGGCGACGATCGTGCTGGCGACGTTGCTGTGGGGGTTCCGGCTGAGCCTGGTGCCGGGTCACGAGGTGCGGCCGCAGGCGTCGATCACGCTGCGGCCGGAGGGTGGGGTGGTGATGAGCCTTCGGCGGCGATGAGTGGGAGCTGTTGGAAGTCCGCGCGATGGGATCGCGCAAAGACGCAAAGACGCCAAGGGGTCCGTGGCGCTGCGAGCGTTCGAGGTCGGTGCGCGGACGCAGCGGCCGTTTGTGAATCACAAAGCCGAGATGTGTCCGCGAATTCGGTCGATTCCGGACGTAGCGGCCCTCTCTGAGGACTCTGAGGGCCTCTACACGCCGGAATTGGGGCAAATCGCGGACGTAGCGGCCGCTTCTGATTTACAACGCCGAGATATGTCCGCACCTGGCGCGCACCCCGCACGCTGGTCCAACTCGCTGCCCAGGCCTGACCTCGCCCGCCGGCTCCCCGCGAATGGGGCTTTGGCTTGCCCGTCGGTGGCAGGGTGTTCACCCCGCCAGCAAGGGAGGAACGGTGATTGGCTTGCGGCGGCGGTGAGCGGGGGTCAGTACGGGGTCAGCGCGAAGGCGGTGCAGCCGCCGTCTTCGAGGGTGTAGGTGCCGACGACGAGGGGGCCGAGGGGACTGTCTGATGGTTGGCTGCTTCTTCCCGTCCAGGTGGAGCCCCACCAGGGGACACTTTCGCTCGCGTTGATCACCATGGAGATCTGATCGAACGGACCCAGGTCTTCTCCCGAGAATGTGGCCCGCGCCTGGTGAATGCAGGTGTCGCCCAGCGACTCTTCGCCAGGGCAGGGATCGGTCTCGAGGATGCAGACCTCTTGGTCGGCGGTATCCAGACCCAAGCCCGCCCCCAAGGGGCCTGATTGGACGGAGATGCAGACCTGGGGGCTCGTCACGAGCGTCAAGCGGAGGTTCAGTTCGCCATACTGTGGCGCTTCAAGCGCGCCGGTCCCCGCACAGGTAAGTGCGATACCCGCGAAGCCGGTGTTGTCCGTGATGATGTCCCACACCGACAGCTCTACCGGGTCGGGAGCACAGGAACAGAGGGCCAGGACGGAGGTCGTCAGGAGGCGCGGGAGCGCTGCGTTCATGGGCATCCTCTTGGGTTGGTCCAGTCCATCTGCGACAGGTCTTGTGCACCCTTGGTCCAAGCTCCTGATGCATCTGGGGTGCCGGGGTTGTCCATGGTGCATGACCAGCAGAACAGGGTGCCCTCCGATGAGAGGCTGGCACACACCCCCGCATCGTCCAACTCCTCCCGACATGGTGATGAACCCCAGAACCGGCCGTCGCGGGCGTAGTCAATCGAGTTCCCGTTGCACTGGACCAACCCGCACCTGGCCGCCGTGCGGCACATCCACTTCGCAGCCATCCGCTCATGGCAACAATTGGCGATGCAGTGCTCGTCCCTGCCGAGGTGGACCCGCGGATCGAAGGCGAGGTGGCACACCTCGTGGATGAGGTTCGCCGACACCCCAGCAACTGCGGCGAGCGCAAGATCACCAAGCCAGGTGGCCTGGGTCCAGTACGCGATGGCGCCGATGATGCTGCCCTCGACCCGGCCGTCCAAGACGTACCAGGTGGCCCGATGAGCCTGCCACAACAAGAGGTCGGTCGTATCCGCGTAGGCGCCGAGGAAGCTGGGGTTGAGTCGGATGCTGGAGCTGATGGGATAGGCCCTGCCCGCCGAACCCTCGCCTGAGATCTCGAGGGGCAGTCCGTAGCTGCCACGGCGAAGGCGGAAGGCCCCTGCGCCGCTGTACTCCTTCACCCTCAACCAGTTGTACTTGAACAGCCAGTCCACGACCTCATGGCGCGCGTCGGGGCAGTATTCGCCCTCGGTGCCGATGTTGTCGTTGTAGGTCGCGATCAGGCGCAGGGCGTGCAGGACGGTCTTCCAGGCAGGGCCGCCGTCGCTGTCCCAGAATGAGCCGCCGGCCGTCGAAGCCTCGAAGGTCTTGATGCAGTCCGACGCCCGTGAGAAGTCGAAGCCCACGGCCAGGGTCCGGTCCTTGTCCGACCAGTAGGGGTCCCACACTCCGGCGAGCGTGGTATGGCGACTGTCGTCGTCGAGCGGTGGTGTCCACCCGCCGGCAAAGGTCAGGAAGAATTTGGGGTCGTCGATGTCGTCGGTCACTGTGTCGGTAGCCGGCACGGGGCGGGCGAAGCGCTCGGACTCTGCCCATGACGCCACCAGCTCGCCGACGACCAGGGCGTTCAACCCGCGGAGGGATCCTTGTACGAGAGACAACGTGGAGGCGTCCAGGTCCGCACCGTCGAGGTCGAACAGCAATCGGCGGGTAGCCTCGGCGCTGAGCGTGCAGCCGCTCGCCGCTGCGAGGCGAGCCATCAGGTCGGGGCGCTGAGACAAGGGTGTTCGCTGCACCTGAGATGACCGCCGCCACCACCCGGTCGGGACCGCCGGGCGCCGGTCCATCCCCCCCACCGACGGGAGGCGTTGGCTCAGGCCGCGGGTCCTGGCCGCGTCTCCGACTCGATCGAGCTCCGGGAGCGCCGCGACATCCCCATGCGAGGACGGTCGGATCCGACCGTCCACGGGGGGATTGGAGCGGACGATACGCGGCCCGAGGCCGGTGCACCCGCACCCCGTCGTCATGAGCTCTTCCGCAACATGCCGGCGAGGTCGAAGGTAGCCGAGGCACCGCCGATGTCGGTGACCTCCCAGATGAGGTACTTGAGTAGGCCCGTGACGTTCATCTTCACCGGGGCATTGGGCTGGGTGACCTGGCTGAAGGTCGCGGCGACGACGTAGCCGTTGTAGTCGTCCTTCTCCATTCCCGTCAGGATTCGGACATCGAGCGAAGCCGTTCCACCGAAGCCCAGGTCGCGCAGGCGCAGGTCGACTTCGTCGTAGTGGGACACGTCCACGGCGAGCCGAAGCTCCTGCTTGGTTGCGCCAGTCACGGTCACGGGTCCGTCGGTGAGATAGAGGGCGTCGGCCACGGGGAACTCCAGAGTTGCGGGGAGCGCCGCGGCGGGGAGCGCCGCGGCGGAGCTAGCGTACCACAAGTCCTGGGCAGCTGGCAACTGGGGTCAGATTCAGTCCCTCCACCGTCGCTCCGGCCCGACCCTCAGCCCCACTCCCGATCCAACACCGCCGCCCAGGCCTGCCCGCGCCCATCTCCCCCCGCGCAGAGCGCATACCGCGGTCCCCCACTCGCCAGCCCGTGCGCCTGCCTCGCCACCAGAGCCAGTCCGTTCTCCCCCACCCGCAGCACCCGCTCGGGCTCCAGCAACAGCCGCTCGCGCAGGGCCTCGACCTCGCAGGCATCGACGATACACAGATCCCCGACCTCGTGCAGCCCCAGCCCGGCGGCCTCCAGGGCCTCCTCGACCGCCCGGGCCAGGACCTCGACCGGGTCGATCGGATCCCCCGCCCCCACAGCGATCGCGGCCAGGCGCGCCCGGACGCGCAGACGGTGGCGACGCTGGGCCTCGCTGCCGCACAAGGCCAGGCCTCCCACCCTCAGGCTGCCCTCCTCACTGTCCACGAAGACCCCTTCGTGGTCCAACCGCTCGGGGCCCTCCTCCTCTGTACGAGAGGCCAGGCTCCAGCTCGGCCACTCGGCGCGGGCCTGGGCCTGCGGACCCGGCGAGAGCCCGGCCGGTGCGGGCGAGGCTTCGGCCAGCAGCCAGACCCCGGCGCGCTCGGGCAGGGCGTGGGGGGCGGCGAGGCTGAGCGCGGCGAGGCCGGGGCCGCCGAGCTCGCCGGCCGGCAGGGTGAGCGGCAGGCCCGAGGCGGCCAGGGCGAGGCGACCGAGGCCAGGACCGCCGCCGCCGATCAGCACCGCCTGCACCGCGCCAACGGGGACTCCCCCTCGGGCGCAGAGGCCGCCCAGCATGGTGCCGAGCGCCGCCTGGGTCGAGACTCCGGCGGGCAGGCGGGGGCTGCTGAGGGCCTCGACCACCAGGAGCTGGGCCACCCCTACTTCACGTCGTCGAGGGCGACGAAGCTGCCGCAGCGGAGCATCTCGGAGCCGTGGTAGGGGTTGTCGACCTGGCTGCCGGTCTGCAGCCACCAGCCCGGCGCCATCGGGCACCAGACGGCGGCGAGCTTCAGCGTGCCGCCGGGGTTGGCGCGGGCGAAGGCGGCGGCCTGCACGGAGAGGGCCTTGAAGCCCTCGCGCATGGGCTTGAGCTCCATCGCGGCCAGGGGCTCGGCCAGGGGACCGAGCGCTCCGGCCTCGGGGTGGGCGGCCAGCTCGCGCAGGGCGGTGGCGGCCGTCGCGGCGTCGTCCTTGGAGAGGGCATCGGCCGCGCGCAGGTAGGCGGCGAGGGGCTCCTGGCCAGCGCCGCAGCAGGAGACGGCGACGGCGTCGAAGGGGGTGCCGGCGGGGGCGGCGGCGACGGGCTTGCCCTGGGCGTCGAGGGCCTGGTCGCCGACGACGACCATGTCCTTGCCGCTGGGAGGGGGGTCACCGGCGCAGGCGAGCGTGAGGAGGAGGAGAATCATGGCGGCTGCCTATCGCGCGGGCCTTGCCCTGGCTGCGGGCGCGCGGTAGGTGCGGCGCCTGCAAGGAGTAGGCATGAAGATCGGCCTGTGGCTCTTCGGAGCTCTTCTCGTGGCCTGCGGCATCATCCTGATGGCCTCGGGCGGCATCGGCATGGACGCGGGCCCGACCTCCCTGGTCTACAGCCAGCTCGGCTACGACGCCCTGCCCGAGATCGCCTTCCGGCCGCGGGGCATCGCCTCCCTGGCCTGTCTCGCCGCGGGCATCGGCCTGCTGGTCTTCACCAACCGCGACGCCTGGCAGCAGACCGGCGGGTACTGAGCCTGCGGGCTCGGGGCGGCTTCGAATGAAGATCCTCGTCGGCCAGGTCAGCCCGGTCATCGGGGATGTCGAGGGCAACGAGGCCCGCTGCCTCGAGGCGATCGCGGCGGCGCGGCGGGGCGGCTGCGGGCTGGTGGTCCTGCCCGAGCTGGTGCTCTGCGGGTACCCGCCGCGGGACCTGCTGGAGCGGCGCGACCTGGTCGACGCCTGCATGGAGGCGGCCGGGCGGCTGGCGGCGCAGAGCCAGGGGCTGATCCTGGTCTTCGGCACCCCCTGGCGGGACGAGATCGGCCTGCGCAACAGCGCGGTCGTGGCCCAGGACGGGGTCCTGGTGCGGGTGGTCCACAAGAGCCTGCTGCCGACCTACGACGTCTTCGACGAGCACCGGCACTTCATGCCCGAGCGGGACCCGCAGCCGGTGCAGCTCCCCGGGCTGCGGCTGGGCGTGACCGTCTGCGAGGACCTCTGGAACGAGCCCGAGCTCTTCCCCAACCGGCAGTACGAGCTCGACCCGATCGGGGCGATGGTCGGCTGCGATCTGCTGCTGAACCTCTCGGCCAGCCCCTTTCATGTGGGCAAGGGCCGGACCCGGCTGGCCCTGGTGCGCAAGCAGGCTGCCGACGCCGGGGCGGCGCTGGTCTACTGCAACGCGGTCGGCGGCAACGACGAGCTGCTCTTCGACGGGCAGAGCCTGGTCGTCCAGGCCGACGGGCGGCTGCTCTGCCAGGGGCCGCAGTTCCAGGCGGCGCTGCTGGAGGTCGAGCTGGGGGGGCCGACCGTGCCCTTCCACGCGCCCGGCTTCGAGGAGGAGGTCCATGGCGCCCTGGTGATGGGAGTGCGCGACTACGCCCGGCGCTGCGGCTTCCGCCAGGCGCTGGTCGGGCTCTCCGGCGGGATCGACTCGGCCCTGGTGGCCTGCCTCGCCGTCGACGCCCTGGGGGCCGAGAACGTGCTGGGCATCGGCATGCCCGGCCCCTACAGCAGCGAGGGCTCGGTGGTCGACGCCCGCCGCCTCGCCGACAACCTGGGGATGCGCTTCGAGCTGCTGCCGATCGACGGGGTCTTCCAGGCCCACCGGCAGGCGCTGGCCCCCCTCTTCGCCGGCCTCGCCCCCGACGTGACCGAGGAGAACCTCCAGGCCCGCGCCCGCGGCACGACCCTGATGGCCATCTCCAACAAGCTCGGCCACCTGCTGCTGACCACCGGCAACAAGAGCGAGGTGGCCGTCGGCTACTGCACCCTCTACGGCGATATGTGCGGCGGGCTGGCGGTGATCAGCGATCTCTTCAAGACCGACGTCTACCGCCTCAGCCGCTGGCTCAACCGCCAGGGCGAGCGCATCCCGCCCTCGACCCTGGACAAGCCTCCCTCGGCCGAGCTGGCGCCGGGCCAGAAGGACCAGGACAGCCTGCCCCCCTACGAGCTGCTCGACGAGCTGCTGCGGCTGTACGTGGAGGAGCTGGTCGACCCCGACGAGCTCGTCGCCCGCGGCTTCGACGAGGCCCTGGTCCGGCGGGTGGTGCGCATGGTGGTGGTCAGCGAGTACAAGCGCTGGCAGATGGCGCCGGGGCTGCGCATCAGCGCCAAGGCCTTCGGCAGCGGGCGGCGGATCCCGCTGGCGCAGCGCTGGCACCTCACCCGAAGCCTGGCAGGACGATAGGGGCGAGGATGCCAGCCGCGCGTTTCATCCGTCGCCGCCTCGAACGCCGGGGCTTCGATCCCGAGCACCTCGGCGAGGAGATGCTGGAGACGATGGTGCGGCTGGACCACGCATTGCGGGACCTCGCAGGCGGGGACGGCGTACCCCAGGGCTTCGACCCCAACCTCTTCCTGGCCCCGGGCCTGCCGCGGGTCCGGCCCCTGCTGGTCCTGCTCTCGGCCAAGGCGGCCGAGGCCTCCGAAGGCGCCTGCCTGGCCTCCGATCCCCACGCCGCCGCCGGCGCCGAGCAGGTGGCCGTCGCCGCCGAGCTGCTGCACATCACCATCACGCTGCATGACGCCGCCCTGGGCCAGCGGGGCGGCCGGCGACGGCGCGCGGCCCGGCGCCTGCTGGGCGGGGCGGTCGGCTGGCTGGGTGGAAGCCACCTGACCCTGCGCGCCCTGGAGCTCTCCCGGCACGCCCCGGCGCCCGAGATCGTCGGCGATCTGTTGGACACCCTGCGGGAGATCACCGACGGGCAGGCCCTCGCCCAGGCCCTGCAAGGCGGCGACCCCGGCAGCGCCGACCAGGCGATCAACCTCGCCGACGCGCGCAGCGGGGCCGTCTTCGCCTTCGCCTGCCGGGCCGGGGCGCGGCTGGTCGGGGCCGACCGCGCCGTGGTGCGCAGCCTGGGCCGATATGGCCGCCACGCCGGCATCGCCTGGCACCTCGCCGACGATCTCTGGGCCCTGGGCCTGGAGGGCGAGGAGCTCTACCGCGAGGTCGCCGATCGGGCCGCCAGCGGGCGCACCCCCCTCGCGGTCAGCCTCGCCGCCCAGCGCGACCCCGCCGTCGCCGAAGCCTGGCGCCGCCTCGCCCGCCGCGCCGACCCCGAGCTGGCCGCGCACCTCGCCCGCAGGGTGACCGAGGCCGGCGGGCTGACCGGCGAGCGCGAGCGCCTCGCCCTGGAGACCTGGACCGCGCGCCGCGCGCTGAACCAGCTCCCGCCCAGCCCCCACCGCGAGGCCCTGGACGCCTTCGTGGCCCGGCTGGCGGTCTGAGGGTCAGCGCCGGTCTTGGCTACCGGCAGGATAGAGCCGCAGGTCGAAAATGGTGCGTGGCTCAGGAGGCATCGGGGTCTTGGACACCGTGCGCATCGCCTCGTTGAAGGCCTTGTCGACCTGTTCTTCGGTGAAGTAGCTGCCAGAACGCTTCGACGAATCCAGTTTGGACGGCGACATCTGAGCTCCAACCGGTCAGAGAAGAGCGAGAGCGATCCTACCCGTGGTCACGATAGCGTGGCTATCGGATGGTTTCGAAAGGACAAGCGGCACGGTTGTCATTTTTTCACCCCTCTCGCAGCAGCAGCAACGAGGCGATGAACTGACCGGACTTCTGGACGACAACGTCGCACAGTTCCAGCATCCTCGCTTCGTCGTGGTCGAAGGGTAGCCCGAAGTCGGCACAGAGCACCCCGGCGGTTGTTGGTTCCAGCGCCAGTGGGATCGCCAACACGCAACGCGCATGACGGGAAAATCCGTCCACCTGGCTCGCGGCAACGCCCGCCTGACTCCAACGTTCTCGGTAGGGAGCCCGCTGCGTTTCGGCCTCGCCCCACATGGGCAAGCCGCAGAGCACCTGGGACTTGCCGGTCCTGAACGCATCGCAGAGTGGGCCACCCGCGGAGGGGTCGCCGAGCGGGTACCGAGTCCGCTTCTGGCCCGCCGGGTTGGAGGGTTCTCCCAGAGCCCGGGGAAGGCGAACAAGCTCTCTCGAACCAGGCTCATCGCCGCTCCGGGGGACCCAAAGGGTCAGGCGGGCCTGAAGTAGCGAAGACGGGGCAACCTCGGGAAGCAGCGACTCGATCAGGTTGCTCACTACGCGGAGCGCCCGCTCGGCGTGGTCGTCGGCATGTTGGAGGAGCTTCAGTCGATCGGAGCTGTCCTGGCTCAAGGCGGCGGCCGGAGTCGAGGTCAAGAAGCGAAAGCGAGCCGGGCGCCCGTGCTTGACGGTGGCCTCGTGCGGGTCGGAGCCCCGGGGAGGGTGGAGCTGCTCGTCGTGGTCCGTGTGGCCGACTTTGTCGAGGATCTCTTGCGCCAGCTCTTCGGAGACGATGACCTGGGAGGGCGACGCCAGGCCCGCCAGGCGAGCAGCCCAGTTCAGTCCCTTTCCTACCGCGAAGCCGCCGGGGAGCTTGTTGGGCTCGACCAGGAGGTCGCCCAGGTGGAGCGCGGCGCGAATCTCGAACCGAAGGCCGCTCTTCGTGCCGCTTCGGCAGTGGTTGACCAGCGCGCGAACGCCGTCGAAGAGGGGGGTGACCAGCTCGTCCAGCCTCCTCCCCGTGCCGATGGCCAACAGGAAGCCGTCGCCGGTGCTGTTCAGATGCCAGGAACAGGTCTTCAACCGCGGCTTCTTCAGGAGGTGCTTGTCGAGGCCCTTGAGCAGGTGGTCGATCGCGTCTTCCTGCCCCCGGGTCGACAGCTCCGAGAACTTCACGATGTCGGTCAGGACGATGGGACAGATCCAGTGGAGCCGCCTGGTCGATCGTGCGGCCGAGGGTGCGCGTGCGCTCGCCTTCGGCCCCTCGCTGTCGAAATCCATCCCAACCTCCGCGCTCTCATGCCGGCCCATGCTACCTCAACAGCCCCTGCAATGGCCCGACCTCCCCGGCGTAGGCTCCGCACCTCTCCCCTGGAGTGCCCCATGCCCGCGAACACCCACAGCGTCGGCGTCGGCTACCTGCTCTGGCTCTTCGGCTTCACCGGCGCGCACCGGTTCTACTACGGCAAGCGCAGCACCGGCCTGCTCTGGCTGCTGACCGGCGGGCTCTGCGGCATCGGCTGGCTGGTCGACCTCTTCCTGATCCCGGCGATGGATCGGGACGCCGACCAGCGCTACGCCAGCGGGCGCTACGACTACACGGTGGCCTGGATCCTCCAGACCTTCGGCGGCATCCTGGGCCTGCACCGCTTCTACCTGGGGCGGGTCGGCTCGGGCATCCTCTGGCTGCTGACCGGTGGCCTGTTCGGCATCGGCTGGGCGGTGGACTTCTGGATGCTCAACGAGATGGTGGACGAGGCCAACCGCCGCTGAGCGGCCGGACCGCGCGGCTCAGCTCGGACAGGAGTAGCCGCCCTCGGCGTAGGTCCCGACCTCGAAGTCGGCGGCGTAGACGACCATGCGGTACCAGGCGCCCGCGCCGGCGTAGGAGCCGTCGGGATCGACGATCCGGATGGTGTAGTCGCCCGAGCCCATGACGATGTCCTCGACGCTGGCGTTGGGCAGGGTGGAGGCTGTGCCGGCGCCGCTGGCGACCAGGGCGCCGCTGTTGTCGTAGACCTCGATGTCGGGCGTGGCGAGGCTGCCCCCGATGGCCGCGCTGAGGCAGACCACCAGCTCGGCGCCCGAGCGCGCCGGGACCCGGTACCAGTCCTCGTCGCCGGCGCTGTCGATGTGGCCGGTGGCGTTGCCGTAGCCGTAGGTCGAGCCGCCGCTGGTGGTGGTCGTGGTCATCTCCAGGGCCTGCGCGCCGGCCTGGTCGTCGTTGGGCTCCGCCTCGAAGGGGTAGCTGTCCGCCGGCTCGAAGGCGATCGGGAAGAGGAAGAACCAGTGGTCCGCCCCGCCCCCCAGGTCGGCATCGAAGAGCTCCACGGTGTAGGTGCCGGCCGGCAGGTAGGGGTACCAGGCGTAGCCGCCCTCGCCGACGCCGCTGCGCTGCACCAGCAGCTCCTCGTCCTCGCTCCACAGCCGTACGCTGGGTTCGGCGTCGCTGCCGCTGAGGTCGAGCATGCCGTACAGCCAGAAGTTGGAGCTGCTGAGGCCGACGGTGATCTCGACCACGTCGACGTCGCCCTCGGTCTCCAGCAGCGCCCCCAGCGGGTAGAAGGTGTTGGCCCCCGGGATCTCCAGCTCGATCGAGGGCGAGCCGATGCCATCGGGCTCCTCGGTGACCTGGTTCCAGGTCAGCAGCTCCAGGGTGTAGGCATAGTCGGGGTCGCCCAGGTCCTCGCCGTTTCCGTTGTAGCCGCCCTGATCCTCGACCTCGACGACGTAGTCGCCCGCCTGGGAGAGGTAGGCGTAGATGGTCGCGTCCGAGCTGCTGCTGCTGCCGCCGGTCGGGTAGTTGTCCGACGAGGTCACCACCTTGCCGGCCGCGGTGCGCAAGGTGATGGCCGTGTCCCCCAGCTCGGGGTCGGTCAGGGTGGTGCGCAGGCGCACCCACTCGCCCCCGTCAGCGGTGAAGACGAAGTAGTCGACGTCGCCGACGGGGTTGATCACCCCGCTGACGGTGTCCTCCCACAGCAGGCGCTCGGCCTCGTCGACGCTGTTGTTGCGGTCGCCGTCGACGCAGGCGTCCTCCTCGCAGATCTCCCCGCTGCCGCAGTCGGTGTCCTCGGTGCACTCCGGACCGCTAGTGCCGCCATCGCCGCCGCCCCCATCTCCGCCCCCGTCGCCGGGATCGATCTCCTTGTCGGAGCAGCCCAGGTTCAGGCTGAGGATCAGCACGAGAGGAATTGTCGCGGGCATGGGTTCTCCGGGGTGAACCGGCATGGTACCACTTCCTCAGGACTTCACGAGGGGGGCACTTCACAGGAAGGTCACGAATCGCGGTTGACACACCCCCCCTTGCGAGGTCAAATCGAGGGTCCGCAGAGTGGTGGAAAGGAACCCCCGAGCCCGAAGCTTCGCCGGCCCTCCAAGAACTCCACCGCTCGACCGATTCTCCGGATCATCCGGCACCTCCTACGGAGCCCCTTCCTCATGTCGCTCAGCCGCCTTCGGTCCTTTTCCAGCTCGTCGGAGGGTCCCTCCGAGCGCTTCACCGCCGAGGAAGAGAAGATGATGGCCCGGGAGATCCGCCTGTGCGAGCAGGCGGCACGCGAGGCCGTGGCCGGCATCGACGAGGCGGACCGCATCCTGATGCGGCGCCCCGATCGCGCCGAGCGCACCCGCGCCGGAGCCGTCGACCGCCTGGAAGAGGCGGTGCGCGAGGTCTCCAAGGCCGCCAAGGAGAACCCCGAGTACAAGGAGTGGGCCCGCAAGGCCAACGGCGCCTGGGCCGAGGCCGAGAACCTGCGCTGGCGGCTGGCCATGTCCGGTCGCCGCATCGCCCACGGGGAAGCGCGCAAGCTGGCCGGCCCCTTCATGGACGAAGAAGACCTCGTGCAGGAGGGCTACATCGGCCTGCTGCGCGCCGCCAAGCGCTTCGACCCCGACCGCGGCATCCGCTTCAGCACCTACGCCCGCTGGTGGGTGCGGGCCCAGATGACCCGCGCCATCGACCACACCGGCCGCCCGGTGCGCCTGCCCGGCTGCGCGGTCGAGCAGACCCGCAACCTGCGCAAGGCGATGAAGCGCTTCGAGTCGATGGGGGTCGAGTACAACATCGCCGACCTCGCGCAAGAGGTCGGCATCGACAAGGAGCGCGCCGAGCTGCTGCTCTCGCAGGGCAGCACGATCAGCTTCGAGCAGCCCGTCGACGACGGCCCTCGGCCTCGCCCGCTGGACCGCTTCCTCTCCGACGAAGAGGCCGCCCAGCCCGACGACGAGGCCATCAGCGCCCAGGAGCTCGGCCGGATGGACGCCGCCTTCAAGGACCTGCTCAGCGACCGGCAGCGCTTCGTCCTCGCCCGCCGCTACGGCCTCGACGACGGCGAGTTCCGCACCCTGTCCGAGGTCGGCAAGGAGATGGGCCTCTCCCGCGAGCGGGTGCGCCAGATCGAGCGCGAGGCCCTGACCCGCCTGCGGGACCAGTCCGGAATCCGGGCGCTGGCCGCGCTGGCCCGTCGCGCCGCAGAGTAGTCCCCGTCAAGGGGCCGGCGGGTCGGGCAGCTCGCGGATCCGGTACTGGTCCTTGGCGAGGTCGTGCACGATCAGCCAGGCGCGCGCGTCCGGGTGCCGGGCGGCGCGGTAGAGCTGGAGCTGCTCGGCGTCGGGCAGGGCATGGCGCACCTGCAGGCCCCCCTGGACGCGGGTCGGGTCGGCGAGCTGGAAGGCCGCGCCGCTGGCCAGCAGCGGGTCGCAGCTGAAGCCCTCGCGGCCCAGCCAGGGCCAGTCCTCGGTGCGCTCGCCGCCCCCGGCCAGGTAGACCAGGCCCTCCTCGACGCCCTCGCGCTCCAGCAGCCGGGCGACGCGGTCGTTCACGCACCAGTAGCCCTCGCGGAGCTCGACCGAGGCTCGCCCCAGGCCGTGCAGGCAGCCCAACATCAAGAGCAGGGGAGAGGCGGCCCTCAGCGGGCGCGGCAGGGCGCCCAGCCCGGCGGCCAGGAGCACGGGCAGGAACAGGTAGAGGGGGTGCCAGAAGCGGGCGCCGAAGACGTTGCCGGGCGACCAGTACAGCGCGTAGCCGCCGACGACCGCCAGGGTCAGGCCCAGGGGCCAAGCGAGCGCGCGAGAGCGCCAGGCGCCCAGCAGGACCAGCAGCAGGCCGCCGGGCACGCCCAGCAGGAAGCGGTCGAGCAGGACCAGGGTCTCGCCGGCGAAGCTCGCCGCCTTGCCCGGGTCGTGCCCCCAGCTGCCCAGCGTGGGGTGGCAGCCGCGGTCCTCGCCGAAGCCCAGGCGGTTGCAGCCCGGTCCGCGGCCCATGTCGGCGACCCACTCGTCGAACCAGGGGTTCACCGGGAAGCGCAGCGGGTGGCCCGTCAGGCCCTGGTTGTCGAGCAGCAGCAGCCCGGCGGCGATGGCGGGCGGCAGGAGCAGCGCGGTCCGGGCGGCGCTCCGGGGCGCCCGGAGGAGGCCCACCAGCAGCAGGGGGCCGCCGACGACCAGGGCGTCGAAGGGGCGGGCCAGCACGACGTAGCCGAGCCCCAGCCCGGCGAGCAGCCAGGCGGCGGGCGGATCGCGGCGGCGCTCGACCACGACCAGCGCCAGCATCAGGCCCAGCAGGACCGTGGTGTGGGCCATGCGGGAGCCGGCCAGCAGCACGATCCCGGGGGAGAGGGCGGCCACCATGGCGGCGAGGCGCGCTTCCTCCTGGGGGCGCTGCCAGGCGCCGGCGAGCAGCCAGCTCAGGCCGGGCAGGCAGGCGGCGGCCAGGGCGTTGACCAGCCAGGGCACGCCCACCGCCAGCCCCGCGGCCAGCAGGGCCGGCCAGCCGGGGGGGAAGACGGCGTAGCTGCGCGGGCCGGTCTGCCAGAAGGGGTACAGCAGCAGGGATGGCTCGTCGGCCGGCGGGCCCGTGCGCATCCCGGCGGCGAAGAGCTTCGCCTGCAGGGTGTAGGCGACCTCGTCGCTGATGTGGGCGATGCCGCCGAGGGGGCCCACCGCCAGGATGCCGGCCAGCCCGAAGGCGACCAGGCTCAGCAGCATCACCAGGCGGCGGTCGGCGGGCTCCATCACGCGATCCGGGCGGGGGGGGCGGCGAGCACACACTCCACCATGTCGACGCCGTCATGGCGACGGGGGAAGGGCGGGAGCTGCAGCTGGCCGGGCAGGCAGGTGCGCGGGGCCTGGTGCGGGGGTGGCGCGCCCTGCACCGCGAGGCTCGAGAGCGGGAGCGTGGCCAGGGCGGCGGGGTCGGCGGGCAGCAGCACCGCCATCCTCGGCAGGGCCCGGGGCAGGAGCGCGTCGGCGGGCAGCAGCAGCACGGCGTGCTGAGCGCCGCTCCAGGCTCGCCCCCGCGCGCGGGCGAGGCCCAGGCGCTCCCGCCAGAGGGGGCCCAGGGCCGGATCCAGCGGCCCGCGGGGCCAGGGCGCCTGGGAGAGGGCGAGGTGGAGGGCCTCGGCGAGGGCGAGGCGCTCCCCCTCGACGAAGACGGCCACGGGCGCCATGCAGCCCTGTCCGTCGTAGAGCAGGTGGTCCTGCGCCAGGGCCAGGGCGAGCGCGGCGAGGGCCGAGGGCTCGGTGGGGGCGGTGACCCAGGCGGCGCTGACCCGGTGGCCGAAGGCGGTCAGCCTCGCCTGAGGCCAGGCCTGCGCCAGCTCGACGGCGGTCTGCTCGCCGCCGAAGGCGACCAGGGCCTCCAGCCCGCTCAGGTCGCGCCCGGTCGAGGCCTGGACCGGCAGCCCCTGGGCCTGCATGGCCTCGGCCAGCGCGAGGCAGGTCTCGGCCTGCTGCCGCGGGGCCTTCAGCAGGACCCGCAGGCCCATCGTCGCGTAGAGCGCCGCCCACTCCAGCGGGGCGGTGAAGACCCCCTGGGCGACGACGACGCCGACCGACGAGAGGAGCTCCCGACCGCGGGCCCGGCTGGCCTCCAGGGCCAGGGCCTCGACGGTCAGCGGCGCGCGGGCGAGGTCGAGGCAGCGCCGGGCGAGGCCGGGATCCAGGCTGGGGTCGAGGGCCTCGTCGCCAAGCCGCTGGAGCGCCCGGACCACCGCCCGCGCGCGGCGCAGCTCGGCGGGGGGCTTCATCGCCGATCCAGCGCCTCGGCCGCCGCCAGCGAGCAGCCCCGCAGCGGCGCGCCGGACAGGCGACCGCGGAGCTGGACCCGGCCGGCGGGGTCGACCACGCCGAGATCCTGGGTCTCGATCGCCAGGACCGTCCAGCGGTTGGCGAGGTCGACGAAGGCCAGCAGCCCCTCGGAGCCCGGCGGGAGCGGGGCGCCCGTGGCCGGGTCCAGGGCCTGGACCCCCAGCCAGGGGGGAGGCCGGTAGGGCAGGCCGGGCCGCTCGGACCAGAGCTGGCTGGAGAGCTCGGTCATGCCGTACTCGCCGACCACCCGCGCGCCGGGCAGGCGGGCCTCGGTCTGCTCGACCAGCTCGGCCTCGCTGCGGCGCATCTCGCGGCCCTTTCCTCCGCCGGTGACCATCACCAGGCTGCCCGCAGGCAGCGGCAGCGGGGCCGCGGGACCCTCGTCCAGCAGGGCGTCGAGGGCGAAGGCGGTCGTGGGCAGGAAGAGGGGCTCCCTGGCCTGGGCGAGGGCCTGCCAGGCGCCGGCGAGGTCCAGGCCGCGCTCGGGCGTCAGGAAGGTCGGCATGCCGGGCACGAAGTCCTGGCACATATGGCCCAGGCTGCTGTCGGCCTCGTAGGGCACCAGGGCGACCCCCGCGGCGGGCAGCGGGCCCAGGCAGGCCAGGGCGTGGCGGCGGGCGCCGAGATCGTACAGCTCGGTGTCCAGGGCGCGGCACTCCCCGCGCTTGCCGACGGTGGTCCCGCTGGTGCGGAAGAGCACCCGGGCCTGCTCGGGCGGGAAGCTGGTCAGCGGCAGATCGCGGAAGAGGCCGACCGGGACCGGGGGGATCTCCTGCCAGCGGGTCGGGGCGGGGGCGTCCGCGCAGAGCGCCCGGTAGTCGGGGTTGTGCTGGCGCTGCCAGGCGAACAGGCGCAGCGCGAGGTCCTCGAAGCCACCCTGGTCGGCCGTGATGAAGGCGCGGAGCGCCTGGTCGAGGCTCGGGTCGAGGCTCACGCCCGCACCTCGTCCAGCGCGGCCAGGAAGCCGGCGAGCTGCTCCTCGCTGACGCAGAGGGGTGGGGTCAGGCAGAGCACCACCGCCTCCCGCGGATCTTCGCCCGGCCGCACCTCTCCCGCCGGCAAGGCGATGTAGCCCCGGCTCATCAGGCCGCGGCTCAGCGCCAGGGCGTCGGGGCCGCTCGGCAGGGTCAGCCCCCGCATCAGGCCTCGCCCGCGCAGGCCCAGGCCTCGGGCACGCGCCTGCTCCTCCAGCCAGTCGCCGAGCACCGGCACCCGGGGGGCCAGCTCCTCCAGACGATCGATCGCCGCCAGGGCCATCGCGCAGCCCAGCGGGTTGCCCAGGAAGGTCTGCGTGTGGATCGCCTCGCCCTTGCTGTGGCCCCAGGCCTGCATCACCGCCTCGCTGCCCAGGCAGGCGCTGATCGGGAAGCCGCCGCCCATGCCCTTGCCCAGGCAGAGCAGGTCGGGCCGGGCGCCCTCGTCCTGGAACGCCAAAGCCGGCCCCGTCCGCCAGAAGCCGGTCTGGATCTCGTCGTAGATCAGCACCGCGCCAGCCTGATCCGCCAGCGCTCTCAGGCGAGGCAGCCAGCCGGGGGGGGGCGTCCGCACGCCGCCTCGACCCTGGATCGGCTCCACCAGCAGGGCGCCGACGCCCGCCTCGCGCAGCTCGGCCGGGGAGGGGAGGGGGCCGCCGAAGGCAGAGACCCGGACATGCTCGGCGAGCTGGCCAGCGAAGGGGCCGCGGAAGTCGGCGGCCTTGTAGTCGCTGGCGGCCAGCGCTCCGTAGGAGAGGCCGTGGTAGCTGCGGTCGAAGACCAGCACCCCGGGGCGCCCGCTGGCCAGCGCGGCCGTCTTCAGGGCGGCCTCGACCGCGTCGCTGCCCGAGCTGCCCAGGATCACCCGCTCCATGCCGGTCAGGGCGCAGAGCCGCTCCATCAGCTCGATCCGGCGCGGGTCGGGGAAGGCGTCCCCCATCGCGTGCAGCAGGCGCTCGGACTGCTGCTGCAGGGCGGCGACGACGGTGGGGGCGGCGTGTCCCGCCCCGGCGGCCCCGAAGCCCGCGGTCAGGTCGACCAGCACGTTGCCGTCGACGTCCTCGACGTTGGCTCCCCAGGCGCGGGCCCAGACGATCGGGTCGTCCTGGTCGACCTGGAGGGCGCGGGCGCGGCGGGCGCGGCGGGCGGTGATGGCCGGGCACTCCACCGCGGCCAGCCGGTCGATCCAGGCTCGCGAGCGAGGCCCGGGCAGGGGCGTGATCAGCCGGGGCAGCGCGGTCCCGTCGGAGGGGGGGCTTCGGTCCATGGCGCGCCCGTATCTCGACAGGTGCAGACGCGGGCTGACACTTCACGACAGGCGCCGGCCTCGGGAACGGGGGAGACTGAGGGCGTCGTCCGGAGGTGTTCGGTGTCCACTGCTCCTGGGTTCCGCAGCGCCCTGGCCTCGACCGTGCAGGCCCTGGCCCTCCCCGCCGTGATGGTCGCGGGCGCCATCGCCATCGAGCACTCGCACCGCGAGGCGATCCAGACCGAGCTCCAGGTCACCGCCGACATCGCCGCCTCGGCGGGGGCGCTGCGGCTGGACGGGACCTCGGCCGGGGTCCACGAAGCCGTGGCCGCGGCGCACCGGGCCGCCGCGCGCAACACCGCGGGCGGCAAGGCCGTGTTGCTGTCCGACGACGACATCGCGACCGGCTTCTGGGACGAGGCCGCCGGAGGCTTCGTCGAGTCCACCGCCGCCGCCGAGATCGACGCGCTGCGGGTCCGCACCCGGCGAGGCGACCTGCCCTCCGACTTCGCCTCCGTCGCCATCGGCCACCCCGAGGTCGTCAGCACCCTGCGCTGAGCCAGGAGCTCTTGGATCGGGCTCCTCACCCGAGCGCACGCTATGCTCGGCGCGGAGGGGCCCGTGGCCACTGCCTCCCAGCTGCTCAGCACCCTCAGCCTCGCCTCCGCCTGGTCCGCTGCCCTGATCGGAGCGGTCGCCGTGGCGCTCGTCGGGCCTCCGCTGGCCATGGGGGCGACCATCTGGCTGGGCAACACCGAGCCGGTGGAGCCCGTGCTGGCCTATCCCTGGCTGCTGCTCCTGCTCCTGGTCCTGGCGGGGGGCCTGCTGACCCGACACCCCAAGGGAGCCGTCCCCGCCCACGCCCTCGCCATCGTCGCCGCGCTGCTGCCCTTCTGGCAGCTCTACCGGCTCTGGCGCCTCGCGGACGGGGGCTGAACCGTTATGCCACCGACCCGGCCCCCCCGGCCCCCCCGGCCCATCTGGCGCCAGGAGCGAGGTGTGCATGCTCGTTGAGGTCAAGCGCGGCGGTCACGTCCAGCGAATGACCTACGAGGAGCTCGAACAGCGCATCATCGAGGGCGACATCCGCGAGCGCACCCCGGTGCGCTTCGAGCTGGTCACCGGCGACCGCTTCGTCCCCGCCGGCGAGCTGGAGCTCTACCAGACCCTGGCCGATCCCGGGCGCATGGCCTTTCGCCGCAACCTCTCCCGCCGCGGCATCCCGCTGGTGACGGCGATCCTGGTCGGCGTCCAGCTCCGCCTCTACCTGCTCAGCTTCGAGCCCGAGACCGAGGGCTGGCTGCAGCGCGAGCTCACCAACTGGGCCCCGGCCATCCTGGAGGGCGGCGAGGTCTGGCGGCTGCTCAGCTACGGGCTGCTCCACACCTGGCTGCCCCACCTGCTCTTCAACATGCTCTTCCTGGTCTACACCGGGTACCACCTCGAGCGGGCCGTCGGTCGCGCCAACCTGCTGCTCATCTTCTTCGGCAGCTCCATGAGCGGCGGGCTGCTCTCGATGGCCATGAGCATGGACCGCCCCAGCCTGGGGGCCAGCGGCGGCGTCTTCGGGATGCTGGCCGCGGGCGTGGTCGTCGGCTGGAAGTACTGGGAGGTCATCCCGGAGATCTCCCGTCGTTACTTCGGTGGCGCCCTGGCCTGGTACATCGGCTACTCGCTGCTCAGCGGGCTGCGCAGCGAGGGCACCGACAACTGGAGCCACCTCGGGGGCATGATCGGCGGCGGCGTCATCATGACCGTGCTCCAGCCCGAGGTCATCGCCGCGCGAACGAACCGCCGGGTGAGGGCGCTGATCGTCATGATCCTGGGCGGCGGGACCCTGGCCCTGGCGCTCACCGGACCCAGCCTCGTGCCGCTGAGCGAGGCCTCCCAGGACGGCTGGAGCCTGGGCCGGCCCAGCTACTGGAAGGAGGGCTGGACCTTCACCGGCGACCGCGGCTGGTTCTCCCCGATGCTCGACGCCAACCTCTCCGCCGCGACCACCGTCCACCCTCGCCCGATCCGCGCCGACGAGGCGGCCCGCAGCCTGGTCGACCGCATCCAGTCCGGCGGGAGGGAGGCCGAGCTGCTCTCGCAAGAGGCCTTCGAGCTGGACGGGTGGACAGCCCAGCGCCTGGAGCTCTCCTTCACGCTCTCGGGAGAGCCGCAGCACCTCGTCGCCCTGGTCCTCGCCCGCGGCATCTACGAGCACCGCATCCAGTTCCAGGTCCTGCAGCCCCAGGCGCGCCGCCGCCAGCCGCTGGCCGATCGGGTCCTCGGCTCGGTCCGGCTCGACGACCCGCCCGACCTCGTCGAAGCCCAGGAGCGCGCCCAGATGCACCCGCGCAGCTACGAGCCGGCCCTGGGGCTCGCCGAGGCCTACTACCGGGCCGGCCTGCCGGAGAAGGCCCTCGCCGAGTTCCGCCGGGCCGGGGCCTACGCCCCCGAGCAGGGCCGCCCGGTCAAGGGCGTGCTGCTGGTGCACGCCCACTACCAGATCCCCGGCGGGGCGGCCCTCGCCCGGCAGGCGATCGTGGAGCACCCGCTGGACCCCGAGGTCCTCGTCGCCGCCGTCGCGGCGCTGGAGGCCGAGAGCGCCACGGACGAGGCTCGCCGGGCCCTGGACGAGGCCTGGGTGCGCCTGCCGGGCGATCGGGCCCTCCGGCGCGCCCGCCAGCAGCGCGGGATGACCGTCGAGCTGCCCTAGACCTGGGCGGAGGGGCTGGCCCGCAGGTGGCGGGAGATCAAGAAGGCCATCTCCAGCGCCTGCTCGTGGTTCAGGCGAGGGTCCACGTCGCTGTCGTAGGCCCGGGCCAGGTCGGCCTCGGTCAGCCCGCGGGCGCCGCCGACGATCTCGGTCACGTCCTGGCCGGTCATCTCGAAGTGGACCCCGCCCAGGAATCCGCCCAGCTCGGTGTGGATGGCGAAGGCCTGCTGCAGCTCGCTGAGGATTGCGTCGAAGTGGCGGGTCTTGGTGCCGTCCGCCGTGCTGTAGGTGTTGCCGTGCATCGGATCGCTGCACCAGATCACGTTCAGGCCGGCCCGCCGCACCGCCTCGATCAGCGGCGGCAGCCGGGCGGCGATGCGCTCCGCCCCCATGCGCACGATCAGCGTGATGCGGCCCGGCTCGTTGTGCTCGTCCAGCACCCGCACCAGGTCCACCAGCTCGGCGGGATCCATGCTGGGGCCCACTTTGACGCCGATCGGGTTGCGGATCCCGCGGAAGAACTCGATGTGGGCGCCGTCGATCTGCCGGGTCCGATCCCCGATCCAGGGGAAGTGCGTCCCCATGTCGTACCAGCCGTCGCGCAGCGGCGGCAGCTCGCTGACCGCGTGCTCGTAGGGCAGGTGCAGGCCCTCGTGGCTGGTGAAGAAGTCCACCGTGGACAGCTCGCTGACCTCGCGGCCGACGGTCGCGTCCAGGAAGCGGGAGGCCGCCTTCATGCCCTCGATCAGCTGCTCGTACTCCGGGGCGCGCTCGCTCTCCTTGACGAAGGCGAGGTTCCAGACCTCGGGGTGGTGGATGTCGCCGAAGCCGCCGGCCAGCAGGCTGCGGATGAAGTTCAGGGTCATCGAGGAGCGGGCGTAGGCCTCGATCAGGTTGGCCGGATCCGGCCGCCGCGCCTGAGGGGTGAACTCCCGCCGGTTGACCAGGTCCCCCCGGTAGGAGGGCAGGCTGACCCCGTCGATCGTCTCCATCGAGGAGGAGCGCGGCTTGGCGTACTGGCCGGCGATGCGGCCCACCCGGACCACCCGCTTGCCGCCGCCGTAGCTGAGCACCGCGCTCATCTGCAGCAGCACCTTCAGCTTGGCGTCGATCAGGTGGGCCTGGCAGTCCGAGAAGCGCTCGGAGCAGTCCCCGCCCTGCAGCAGGAAGCGCTCCCCCCGGCTGACCTCGGCGAGCTGCCGCTTGAGCTTCTCGATCTCCCAGCTGGTCACGATCGGCGGGAGCCGGTGGAGGCGCTGGAGGGTCGACTCCAGCTCGACCGGATCGTCGTACTCGGCCTGCTGCTGGGCAGGGCGGCTCTTCCAGGAGGTGGGGGTCCAGTTCTTGGCCATGGGTCGTCTCCGAGCAATGCGTCTAGCGCGTTGGCGCCGCGGTGGTCCCTGCGAGCGCGTAACGGGTGAGCCGAGGCAGGGGGACCAGCAGCTCGGGGGCGAGGCCGAGGAGCAGCCCGCGCACCTCGGTAACGAGGTTCCAGGCCAGCAGCAGGACCAGGTCGGCGGGGCGCTCGCGGAGGGAGTCCGGAGGCAGGATCGGGATCCGACCGACGGGCAGCAGCCGACCCTGCTTGGCGGGGTTGGCGTCCAGCACCCAGGACAGGTCGTCGATCCGGCAGAGGTGGAGCAGCATCACCCCCTTGGCCGAGGCGCCGTAGCCGACCAGCCGACCGCCCCGCTCGCGGGTCGGCTCCAGGGCCCGGAGGACCCGCGTTCGCAGCCGCTCCGCCCGGCCCGGCAGGGCCCGCAGTCGACCCCGGGAGATCCGCGACGCCTCGGCCTCGACCTGGGCCAGCGCCCCGGGGCTGTGCCGGCCGGGCGCCAGGGTGACCCGCAGGCTCCCCCCGTGGATCGCCTGCGCCTGGAAGCCGAGCACCCCCAGCCCGGCGGCCTCGGCCAGCCGCAGCAGGCTGGCCCGCGAGAAGACGCAGAGGTGCTCGTGGTAGACCGTGTCCAGGGCGCCGGCGTCCAGGAAGGCCTGGAGGCTCGGCACCTCGAAGACCAGCCGTCCCCCCGGGCGCAGCAGCCGCGCCGCCTGCCGCACCAGCGCCACCGGGTCGTCCACATGGGCCAGCACATTGGTCCCGACGACCCGGTCGAAGCGGCCGTGCTCGCGGCCGATCGCCTCGGCGCTCTCCTCGTCGAAGAGGGCCGTCCGCACCCGCAGGCCGGCGCGGCGGGCCTCCTCCCCGGCCTGCTGCGCCGGATCCACCCCCATCGCCCACACGCCTCGCCCGGCCAGCGCCTCCAGCAGGCTGCCGTCGTTGCAGCCGACCTCCAGCACCCGGCCTCCGGGCTGCTCATCGGCCAGCGCTCCCGCCAGGGCGTCCAGGTGGTCCCGCATCGTCCGGCTGGTCCCCGTCCGGTAGGGGTAGTCCGCGAAGAGCAGGGTCGGGTCGACCACCTCCGGCACCTGGACCAGCCCACAGCTCCGGCAGCGCCGCAGGCTGAGCGGCGCGCGACGCTCGGGCTCCTCCGCGCTGGCCCGCAGGGCGTTGGCCAGGGGGGCCAGCCCGTAGTCCAGCAACAGCTCCAGCGCGCCGCCGCACAGCCGGCACTCCGCGCGGACGCGGACCCTCACCGGCCCAGCCTCGCCTTCAGCAGGTCGAGGCCCAGCGCGCCGCAGGTGCTCAGCCGCACATGGGAGCGGCCACCCTGGCGCGGCCGCCCGCGAACCTGCTGCTCCTGCACCGGCAGGCCGCGGCGCTTCGCCTCGATCAGCACCTCGGCGTCCAGGAACCAGCCGTCCGAGCGCAGCGCCCTGGGGTCCAGCGCGAGGCGCGGCCAGAGCTTGGGGTTGCCGTTGACGTCCAGCGCCCCCAGGCCGCCCCAGGCGAGGTTGGCCAGCGCGTTCCAGCCCAGCGAGGCCAGCTTGCGGTCGCCCCCGTCGGGGCGGAAGCGCCGCCGCACCTTGAGCAGGGCCGGCGCGGGCAGCCGCTGGGCGCGGTCCCAGAGCGCGCGCACATCCTCGGGGTCCACCTGCCCGTCGGCGCAGAGGAAGCCCAGCCAGTCGCCGCTCGTCCGCGCGAGGCCCGTGCGCACGCCCAGCCCGTAGCCGCGGTTCTGGGGCACGCGCGCCCCGCGGACCCGGGGATCCGCTCGCTCCAGCCCGGCGATGACCTCGCCGGTGCGGTCCAGGCTGCCGTTGTCGACCAGGATCAGCTCCAGCTGCTCGCCTCTGAAGGCCTCCAGCAGGGCGCGCGCCGTCTGGGGCAGGACCTCCTCCTCGTTGAAGCAGGGCAGGACCAGGGAGAGGCTGCGGCTCACCGCCCCTCCTCGGGCGAGAGGCTCAGGGCGAGAGCCTGCTCGAAAGGGGTCAGGGAGCGCGGCCCGAGGCGATCGTGCAGCTCCCGCAGGTCGGCCGGCCGTTGCGGGACCGGCGTCGACGGGCGAGCGTTCCAGAGAAAGCTCGTCGGTTCCAGCCCCAGCAGGCTCGCAGCGACGCCGACCACCTCCTCCACCGTGCGCAGCTGCCCGCTGCCCAGCTCGACCGTCCCGGATCGGGGCGCGGCGCTCAGCTGCAGCATCAGCGTGGCCGCGTCCTCCACGAAGAGCCAGTCGCGCGCCTCGCAGGGATCGCCGAGGGCCAGGGGAGGGGAGCGCTCGCCCCGGGCCAGGGCGAGCAGCGAGGGCAGCAGGCGGCCTTGGGCCTCGCCGGGCCCGAAGACCTGGAAGAGGCGCAGCTGCAGCGTGATCACCTCGCTCTCCCCGGCCGCGCGCAGCGCTTCGCTTCCGGCGCGCTTGCTCCTGCCGTAGGCGGAGTCGCCCTCCTCCGCGATCGAGCCGGCGTGGATCAGCGCCCGAGGGCCTCCCAGCGCCGCCAGCCCGTCCTGCAGCCGCGCCGGGAGCAGCGTGTTCAGCCTGTGCAGGGTCGCGGGGTCGCCTTGGCCCGGTCGGGCCCCGCTCCCGGCGAGGTTGAAGACCCGCCGCGGTCGCCAGGCCCGCAGCGCCGCCGAGATCGCCGCCGGGTCGCCCAGGTCCAGCTCCGCCCGGCCCGGTCGACGGGCGAGGGGCAGGAGCCGGGCGAGGTGCTGGCCGATGAAGCCGGAGGCGCCCAGGATCAGTGTGTCGGTTGGCAAGCGGGCCTCGGCAGGAGGCTCAGTCTACCGGAGGCTCAGTCCAACGGCAGCGCCGCCGCCTGTTCGGTCCAGCCGGCCCGCTCCAGCACCCGGCGCATATAGGCCACAGCGGGCCCCGAGGCGCGAGCCGCGCGGGAGAGGGCGTTGTCGGTCGGAGTGGCCAGGATGTGCCACAAGAAGGCCCCCACCACCGCGTCGGTCGTCGAGGGCTCGGCGCCGAAGACGAAGCCCTCGTCGGGCAGCAGCACCACCAGCGACTCCAGGTCGGCCAGCCCGATCTGGTAGACCGTCTCCTGCTTGTGTCGAGCCAGGCCGTGGCCGTGCATGCTCTTGCGGGCGCCGCTGCGCAGGTAGCCCGTCAGCAGCGGCCCGATCACCGGCGGCAGCATCCCCACCAGGACCGGGCGCTGGTGCTTCCAGCCCTCCTCGTCCAGCCAGCGGCTGTAGACCAGGACCCAGTAGAGGTTCTCCTCGCAGGTCCGGCGCATCAGGTGGCCCAGGGCCCGCTGCTTCGGGTCCAGTCCGCCGTCCATGTCGACGTCCAGGCGGGCCTTGCAGGCCTCGATGATCATGCCCGAGTCGGCGACCAGCTCGCCCCCCACGCGGGCGGTCGGCAGCTTGCCGGTCGGCGACTGCCGCACATCGCCCGACTTCACCTCGTGGGGGATCCCGGCCAGGCGCAGGAAGAGCTCGACCTTGGTGCAGAAGGGGCTGACGCTCGAGAGGCCGTAGGCGGGGGGGAACTGGTAGAGGGTGACCACGTGCGACCTCGAAGGGGTGAGGGTCCGACGGACAGGCTATCACCGCCGACAGGAGCACCGATGCGCATCGTCTTCATGGGCACGCCCGACTTCGCCGTCCCCTCACTCGACGCCCTGGTCGCCGCCGGCCACGAGGTCCTCGCCGTCGTCGCCCAGCCCGACGCCGCCTCCGGCCGCGGCCTCAAGATCAACCGCCCGGCCACCGCCCTGCGCGCCGAGGAGCTCGGCCTCCCCGTCCGCCAGCCGCGGGCCATCAACTCCGGCCCCTTCCGCGACTGGTTCACCTCCGAGCCCTTCGACCTCGCCGTCGTCGTCGCCTACGGCCGCATCCTCAAGCCCTGGCACCTCGCCGCGCCCCGCCTGGGCTGCCTCAACGTCCACGCCAGCCTGCTCCCCCGCTGGCGAGGGGCCGCCCCCGTCCACCACGCCATCCTCGCCGGCGACACCCGCACCGGCGTCTGCACCATGCAGATGGCCGAGGGCCTCGACACCGGCGACATCCTGCTCTGCGCCGAGACCCCCATCGGCCCCGAGGAGTGCGTCGGCGAGCTCTGGGAGCGCCTCGCCCACCTGGGCGCCGAGCTCCTCGTCCAGACCCTCGACCAGCTGCCTCAGCTGCGGCCTCGCCCCCAGGACGAAGCCCAGGCCACCCTCGCCCCGCCCCTGGCCCGGGCCGACTGCGCCGTCGACTGGTCCCAGCCCGCCGGCCGCGTCCACGACCGCATCCGCGGCCTCTCCCCCTGGCCCGGCGCCTGGACCCTCCATCGCGGCCAGCCCTTCAAGCTCTGGCGGAGCCGGATCGTCGAGGCCGCCGGCCCGCCCGGGCAGGTCCTGCAGGCCGACGAGCGCCTCGTGGTCGCCTGCGGCCAGGGAGCCGTCGAGCTCCTGGAAGCCCAAGCCGCCGGCGGACGCCGAATGTCGGGGAGGGAGCTGTGCAATGGGCGGAAGGTGGCCGTCGGCGACCTCCTGCGCTGAGCGCTATTCCAGGTAGCCGAGCACCCGCAGGGCCTCGATCTGCCCCTCGCTGGCGGGATCCTCGCCGGCTTGCCGGGCCTCGCTCTCCAGCGGCACCAGCACCGAGCCGGCCCGGATGGTCAGGGCGCCGCCGCCCACCCGGTAGCGCCCCGGCCCCAGCGGTCGCTCGCCCTCGCCTACGACCAGGCGCGCCCGGGCCTCGGCGCCGGGTCCCAGCAGGTAGAGGCTGCCGACGCCCAGCCCCCCGGGCCGCACCCGGACCCGCCCCTCGACCAGCTCGACCTGGGCGATCTGCTCGGGCCAGACCGCGGGCTGCTCGCCCCACTCCAGGTTGGCCCGGCGGTTCAAGCCGGCCTCGGGGTCGATGACACCGGCGCGCTCGACGGGCTGGTCGAGGATCAGCTCGAAGGGCGGCAGCTCGCCCTCCAGGTCGATCCGCCAGCCCGCGCCCGCCGGCCAGCCGGTCGCCTCGGCCAGCAGCCGATCCCAGGGCGCCGCCTCGAAGTCGGCCCCCACCAGGTTCTGCCGCTCGCCGGGGTCCGCGTCCAGGTCGTAGAGCTCCTGCTGCCCGGAGAGCGTGTGCAGGATGTACTTGTGCAGCGCCCCACCCGGCGTGCGGCCGACCACCGCCCAGCGCTCACGGTCGAACATCAGGTAGCCCAGGTGCAAGGGCCGCTGCTCCAGCGTTGCCGCCAGCTCGGCGCCCCCTTCCTCGCCCCCGCCCCCTCCCTCGTCCACGAGGCTCCAGACGCTCTGTCCATCCAGCTCGCCCGCGGCCTGCACCCCCAGGGCCTCGTAGATGGTCGGCGCGATGTCGGCCAGCGAGACCGGGGCCTCCACCGTCCTCGCCGCCCCACCCGGGCGGCGCACCCAGAACAGGACCCGGTTGAGCTCGTCGTACAGGCTGTGGTTGTGCTCGAAGGCTCCGTGCTCCCAGAGCTCCTCGCCGTGATCCGAATGTACGATCAGCAGCGTCCTCCCCGGCAGCGCCTCCAGCGCCTTCAGCAGGCGCCCCACCTGGGCGTCGGTGTAAGCGAGCTCGCCGTCGTAGCGCCCGCCGATGAAGGCCCGCTGGTCGGGGCCGATCAGCCCCTCCTGCTCCTGCTGGCGGATGGACCAGCGGTTGAAGCGGTCGGGCACCGCTCCCCGCTGCCCCTCCTCGACGAAGCGGTCCCGGTAGGGTTCGGGCGCCAGGTAGAAGGTGTGAGGATCCATCAGGTGCAGGAAGAGGAAGCTGTCCTCCTGCTCATGGGCGCTCAGCCAGGCCAGCGCCCGGTCGACCTGCAGATCGGCCCGAGCCCCGTCGTCGTAGCTCCAGTGCTGGTAGCCGTCGGCGAAGCCCAGCCGGGGGGCGAGGTGGACGTTGGCGACGATGCCGGCCGTCTGCATTCCCGCCCGGGAGAGGACCTCGCCGATGTTGGTGGCCTCCAGCGCCCGCAAGGGCCAGCGGCCGGTGAGAGAGGTGCGAAAGCTCGGCCGGGTGCGAGGCGCGGGCGCCCAGGTCCGCTGGAAGACCACCGACTCGCGGGCGAGGCGGTCCAGGTTCGGCGAGGTCGAGCGCGCGTAGCCGTTGACCCCCAGGCGGTCGACCCGCAGCGTGTCGATGCCGATCAGCACCACCCGCACCGGGTCGGCCTCCGCGGACTCCGGCCAGACCACCCGCGGATCTCCGACGCAGAGGTAGTCGCGGGCCGGATCGCCCAGGCTCTCGCTGCTCAGCTCGACCCGCACCGTCTGGCCCGCCCAGGGCCCCAGGTCCGCCGTCAGCGACCGCCAGGGCTCGCCGCCGCTCACCTCCTCGGTCCAGACGCTCTGTCCCTGAACGGTCAGGCGCAGGGCCGCCCGCGCCTCGGCCTGCACATTGGGTCGGGCGAGGCCGAGCTGGAGCTGAAGCTGGGCCCCCCCGGCGGGCAGCGCGAGCTCGAAGCTGGCGGTCGAGGGAGCGGGCAGGTACAGGCAGGGGTGGGTCATCGAGCCCAGGCTGAGCTGCTTTCTGGCGTGCTCCAGCGCCGTCTTGCCGCTGGTCCGCAAGTTCCAGTCCGCCTCCAGCGTCGCGTCGGACTGTCTCTGCAGGCGCAGCCCCGGCGTACGACGGCCGGGATCCGCCGAGCCCGAGAGCAGCACCTCTCCCTCGTGGACGCTCCAGCGGCCCTGCAGCCGGGGATCCGAGGTGATCCGGGTGTCCCAGACCACTGTCTCCTCCCCGCGGAGCAGCGACCAGCCCTCCGGCGCCAGGATGCTGCGCACAGGGGGCAGCTCCACCGGCGGGCTCGTCGCCCAGATCCCGCCGTCGCTCCCCGGCAGCACCCGCCAGGGCCCGATCAGCGCGTGCTCCCCTCCCGGGTTCGCGTCGGCCGGCAGGTTGTCCGCGCTCAGGCTGAGGCTGGCGCGGTCGAGCTGGTCGAGCAGCCGCACCACCGCGCGGCCGTTGCTGACCCGAAAGGGCCGCGCCGGATCACGGGCCGGCTCGGAGCGGGTGCAGGCCAGGACGAGGAGGAGCAGCATCCGGCGCGCTCAACGCTCGACGGTCAGGGAGAGGTCCAGGCCGAGGTCGGAGCTGGTCGAGGCCGCCTGGTGGACCCGCACCGCGAGCTGGTTGTCGCCCTCGAGCAGCAGGGCCGGGTCGAGCTCGTAGCGGCTGAAGCCGGTCTCCGAGGCGGCCGCCCCCAGCGCCCAGTCGCCGGCGCCCAGCTCGCCCTCGGCCATGTTCTGGCGCAGCAGCTCGGCCCCGTTGAGCCAGATCACCGCGCCATCGTCGACCATCAGCCCCAGCTCTGCGGCGCGCAGCGAGCTGGGATCCTCGACCCGGAAGGCGAGGCGGAACCAGGTGGAGGGGTAGTTCCCCGAGGCGTCCCCTCCGTTCACGACCGTGACGATGTGGGTGTCGCCGAAGCCCAGCGGTGCGGGCCCCTCGGCCCAGGCGCTGTCGTCGAAGCCCCACTCCGTCCAGCTCGGGTCGGGCTCGATCCCGGTGTCCAGGTAGCGCCAGGCGCTGCCGCTCTCGATCACCGTGCTCGTGACCGGCGGGATCACCACGTTGCTGGAGCCCGGCGTGCCATGGAAGACCGTCTCCCAGCAGCCCTCGCCGGTGCAGCAGTCGCTCACCCGGGCGGCGCTGAAGTCCGTCACCATCGCCCCGTAGCGCAGGGCCTGCCCTCGCCCGTCCGGCGCGTACAGAGCCAGCTCTCCCTTCGTGGCGGAGAGCTTGAAGCCCAGGCTCTGGGGCGAGAGGAGGGCCTGGTCGTCGGCGTGCAGGAGGAGGAAGCCGCCAGCTTCGACCTGCATCCCGGCCACGAAGAGGTGCTTGCGAGGGTCGGCCAGGTCGTCGCTGATCGACCACCCGTCGAGCACGATGGCCTCCGTGCCAGGGTTGTGCAGCTCGATCCAGTCCGGCGTGGAGCCATCCTCCAGCACGAGCGAGGCCGCGTTCGACGCCATCAGCTCGTTGATGCACAGCTCCAGCGGCGCCTTCGGATCCCAGGGCTCGCCGGTGTCGCCGGTGTCGCCGGTGTCGCCGGTGTCGCCGGTGTCGCCCGTGTCCTCTGTCCAGGTAGACCCGCCGTCGGCGCCGCCTCCGTCCACGCCGCCTCCATCCTCTGTCCCGGGCGTGCCCCCGTCGGGGGTCGGATCGGCACCTGTCTCTACCTCCGAGGGCCCGCCGCAGCCCACCATCCACACCCACAGCGCCACCATCACAGCCCCCAGCTCGTGCGCATCGAGTCCGAGCGCCCATAGACCCAGGTCCGGACCCCGTCCTGGTAGGAGCCCACGTAGACGTCGCTGCACTCGCGGCGCGGATCGCTGGCCGCGTCGGCGGCGATCAACGCCGACTGCTGCACGATCAGCTCCAGCAGCGCGTCGGTGTTCACCGCCTCGAGCAGCTCGGCCACCGCCGCCTGTTGGGCCGCCCAGCACTCGGCGTTCGTCCAGCAGGTGTTCGCCAGGGTCCCGGAGGGCGAGGCCCAGCTCAAGCCCCAGCTCCAGTCGTGCAGGAAGGCGTAGTCCAGGTCCCAGGGGATCATCTCGGCCTTGCCGTCCTCGGGGTCGAAGTAGATCCGGTAGTTGTTGCGGTTCATGCAGTAGCCGTCGACGTGGCCGACCCACTGCTCGGCCGCCCACATCCTGTGCAGCGCCGGCCAGTCCAGCAGGGCGCCCATCCGTCCGTACCAGGACGGATTGCCGCGCATCGCGCTGTGCATGTCGGAGATCTCCTGGATGTCCGCCCAGCCGACGTCGGTGCCCTCCTCCAGCTGGTAGAGCGTGTCCAGCCCCGAGGCGAAGTCCAGCAGCGTGTAGCCCCAGCCTCCGTACCAGACGTACTTCCCGTCATAGAGGTTGCCGCTGGGGTCCGGGTAGTTGCGGGCGAGGAAGCGGTCGTCGGGCACCTCGACGAGCTGATACAGACCGTAGTCCTGGCCGTTGATCTCCACCCGCGCCCAGCCCGTACGCGAGTGCGGCACCCCCGCCTGCTCGAAGACCTCGTAGCCGATCACCTCCTTCAGGTAGCCGCAGTCGACCACCGAGTTGTTCAGCGAGAGCGACTTCAGGCCGTAGAAGCGCTGGTCCTCGATGTACTGGTCGAAGTCGAGCTTGATCTTCGGCTTGCCCGTCAGCTCCCGAAAGGAGCCGATCTTGCCGCGCAGCCGCATGCCGACCCGCTCGACCTCCAGGCCGTCGATGGTGAAGCTCGCCTCGGCCCACTCGTAGGGCTCGCTCGTCAGCGCCGAGACGGACTCGGCCGACAGGCTGATCTCCACGACGTGGATCGTCTCCCGCGAGAAGATCCAGGCGTCGTCCACCTCGGCGTCGGGGATCGTCTCCTCGGTGACCACCGGTTCGGGCTCGGGCTCGGGCTCGGGCTCCGGCTCGGGCTCGGGCTCCGGTCCCGTGTCCTCCGACGGCTCCGTGCCTCCATCGCTCGCACCCCCATCGCTCGCACCCCCATCGCTCGCACCCCCGTCCTGCTCCGCCGCCGGGGCCTCCTCGACCGTACAGGCCAGGGTCGTCAACAGCAGCAGCAGGGTCATGGCCAGAGCCGGGCAGGGGTGAGGGTCTCGCCCAGGCCGTCGATCTCGACCCGCACGACCTGGAGGATCGGCACATCGGAGACGCTGGGCGCGGTGGAGGAGGAGAAGGGCGGCAGGGCCTGGTTGGAGGCGAGGGCGCCGTTGGTGTTGACCAGGTGCGCGAAGACGGCCAGCTCGCCGCCCTCGGCGGGCAGGCCGTCGGGGAAGAGCGCGGTCCAGGGCAGGAGGATCTCCGCCCCACCCTCGGTCAGCCCGGTGCCCGCTGCGGCCGAGGCCGGTCCGCCCAGGGCCAGGCTGCCGTCGCCGTAGTTGATCACCGTGTCCATCCACCACAGGTCGTCCGCCGCGCCGTGGCTGGGCGAGAACAGTCTCAGGCCGGCCTGCTCGCTGAAGGTCTTGCGCTTCAGGTAGGTGCCGGCGATCTGTCCGACCGCCGCGTCGAAGCCCAGCTCGGCGATCTCGTGGCGAAAGCCGACGCGGGAGATCAGGTCGTCCAGATCGCCGTCGCTGTCGTTGAGCACCAGGTCGGCGCCGACCCCGGTCCCTGCGCCCAGGTCCAGGTCGATCCAGACCAGCAGGGCGTTGGCCTCGTCGTCGAAGACCCCGTCCAGGCCGATCCACAGCCCCTCGGCGTCCGTGCTCAGGCGGATCGCGTCGAGCTGGTTGTAGCCCGGGCCGAAGTCCGTCTCCCAGCTCTGGCGGACGATCCGGTCGCCCAGATCCTCCAGCCGACCGTCGGGCAGGCGGGGGGGCTCGGGGTCCGTGGCCTCCTCGCCCGCGATCGCCGCCGCCAGCAGGGCGTGGACCCAGAGGTTGTCCAGCCGCTGGCCGTCGATCGCGGCCACGCGCTCGCCCCAGCCCAGCAGGGGCACGTCGGCGTTGGTGTGATCGCCCCAGCGCCAGCTCACCAGCGGATCCTCGCCCTTGGCCCCGGCCTCCAGGATCTGCAGCCCGCCGCACTCGTGGTCGGCCGTGACCAGCACGCTCAGCTCGCGGTCGGTCCAGGCCTCGCCGCGCTCCAGGGCGGTGGCGATGGCGCGGTCGAGGTCGATCGTCTCCAGGTGGACCGCCTCCGAGCGCATCGCGTGGCTGGCGTGGTCGACGCGCGCCCCCTCCACCAGCAGGAAGAAGCCCTCGGGGTCGTCGGAGAGGCGGTCCAAGGCGAGGCCGACCAGCTCCGCCAGGGTCGGCTGGGCCTCGGCAGCGTCGACCCGGTACTCGAAGGCGTCCTCGGCCAGCAGGGCCAGCAGCGGCCGCCCGTCGTCGACCGCGCCGGCGAGGGCCTCGGCGTCGGTGATGAGCTGGAAGACCGCCGGATCGGCGACCTCGCCGAAGTCGGCGCGCCCGCCGCCGATCATCAGGTCGGGCGGGGCGGCCAGCATGTCGGCGACGATCGCCTCGCGGTCGCCGCGGTCGTCGGTGTGCGCCAGGAAGGAGGCCGGGGTCGCGCCGGTCAGGCTGTCCGAGCTGATCACGCCGGTCGCCATGCCGCGGGCCTGGGCCTGGCGCAGCAGGCTCTCCACCGGGGCGAGGTCCCGGTCCACGCCGACGGCGTTGTTCCAGGTCTTGTGCCCGCTCGCCATCGCCGTGGCCGCCGCCGCCGAGTCGGTCAGCCCGCTGAGCGAGGCCGTGCTCATCCGCGCCTGGTAGGGGGCCGCCTGCATCGTCAGGCCCTCGCTGCCCCCGCTGGCCCGCAGGCTGCCGCCCTCCAGGTGCGGGAAGCCCATCCCGTCGCCGATGAAGAGGATCACCGCGGGGGGCAGGGGCTCCGCGGGCTCACCCGTGTCGGTCCCCCCATCGGAGCCGCCGTCGGTCCCCCCGTCTGCGCCCCCGTCGGTCCCGCCATCCCCCACCAAGGATCCCCCGTCCCCGGCAGAGGAGCCCGAGTCCGATCCTGCCGGCGTGGGGTCAGAGGTGCAGGCGAGCAGCGCGAGGAGCAGCATCCTGGCAGGATAGGTCAGCGCTCCCCAAGGAGCAAATCAAACGATCGAGCTCAGCGCCGATCCGGGCAGCTCGAAGATCCCGCCCTCCAGGTCGGGGAACCAGGTCGGCTCGGCCGGCCCGCGCTCCACCATCGCCGTCGAGGAGTCCTCCTGCGCGGGATCCCGGCCGGGGATCTCGATCGTGTCGTCGTCGTCGGGGTGGAGCCAGGGCTCCTCGCCGTCCTCGTCGTAATCCTCGTCGCAGGCGGTGGTCCAGAGCCGGTCGACGCTCGGGGTGCCCCCTGTCTCCTCTTCCAAGGGGACCAGGTCGTCCAGATCCCAGGTGTCGGCGGCGCTTCGGGGGGTCGGCTGGGGGTCGTGCTGCACAAGGTCTCCGGCCTGGCGGTGAAGTTCGCCGGGCAGCTGTAGTCTCGCCCGTCCCGGGCTAGACTGGCTGTCAGCAAGCGTCTCGAAACGTGAGCGCCTGCAACCACCCAAGGATCCCCATGCCCGACGCCCTGACCCAGGCAGAGCTGAACGAGGCCCTCGCCGGCCTCTCCTCCTGGACGCGGGTCCCCGGCCGCCCAGCCATCGCCCGCACCTTCACCTTCCAGAACTTCAACCAGGCCTTCGGCTTCATGACCCGGGTCGCCCTGGTCGCCGAGAAGCTCGACCATCACCCCGAGTGGAGCAACGTCTACAACAAGGTCGAGGTCGTCCTCACCACCCACGACGCCGGCGGCCTGACCGAGCTCGACTTGCGCCTCGCCCGGGCCATGGAGAAGATCGCCGGCTGACTCAGTCGCCGAGACACTCGCCCTCGCAGAAGTTCTTGATCTCCCCGGTCTCGAAGAACCAGGCGATCTGCTGCTGCCCGGCCAGCTCGCGGCGGGGCGACTCGTGCGGGTCCTCGCCCGTCGGCGGCAGGTTCAGGACCGGCTCCTCCAGGCCGTACTCCCACTCCACCAGGGCCGAGCCCTCGCTCACCGTGGCGGCGCTCTGCAAGCCCCAGACCTCGCGCACCGTGGGGTCGATCAGGCTGGCCCCCAGGGCGCGGGCGTGCATATGGGCGCCCAGGGTCGTGACCTGCTTGTCGCCGATCGCCACCTGGAGCAGCACATCCTTGGCCGGCGTGTCCGGCAGCGGATCGGCGGTCGTCACCGTGGCGTAGCCGGAGGTCTCACCGCTGTCCCAGAGCGCCTGCATCAGGCCCAGCCACAGCGTCACCTGGGCCGGGTCCGGGTACATCGTCTGGAAGATGATGAAGAAGGTCGTGAAGTCCGCCGAGCGGTGCAGCAGCAGCGAGTAGGGCGTGCCGCCGACCCCCAGGGCCGCGCGCTCGAAGTCCTGCGACAGCGCGATGTAGGCCCCTCCAAGGATCGCCCCCTGGGAATTGCCATAGTAGTAGCGCCGGCTCGGGTCGATCACGTTGACCCGCTCGCCCGTCTTGGGGTGCTCGAAGCTCAGCGCGGCCTCGGTGGTCATCGGCCCGCTCATCATCCGCATCGCCGCCAGGAACTCCACGAAGCCCTGCTGGCTGCGCTCGGGGATCATCGCGAAGCGGTCGATCTCGTTGACCAGCATCAGGCTGATGGCGCTGGTGTCGTCCCCCTTCATTCCCGTCCAGTCCACCGCGAAGAGGATCCAGCCGTAGGTGTTGGCCATCTCGGCGAGGTAGCTGCCCTGCACCTCGCCCTGGCCGCCCAGCAGGCCGTGGCCGTACTGTACGAGGGGCAGCGGGCGCGGGTCCTGGACCGCCGTCATCGGAACGATGATCGTGAAGGGCACCGTCGTCTCGCCCACCGCCTCGGGCATCGCCTGCCCGTAGAGCATCGTCGAGCTGCGGGAGAGGACCGAGCCGGCGTCGTCCTCCTCGGTGTAGCGGGGCACCGTCATCGTGCCCTTCACCCGCCAGGCCGTGTCCCCGCCCTCAGCGCGAAGATCCTCGGTCTCGGTGATCGTGTAGGCCGGGCCCTCGCCGATCCGGCTCAGGGCGTCGTCCCGCATCCAGACCGCCTTGTGGGTCGTGCCCTCCTTGCTGCTGACCACGAAGTCCCAGGCGAGCTGCACCTCGCCGCGGGCCCAGCCCTGCTGCTCCAGCGCCGGGAAGATCGTCTCGTCGTACAGGGCGCGGCGGCCCTCCACATCCCAGGGGTTGTCCAGCGCCGCCGAGCTGCTGCCGTCGCGCAGGGCCACGAAGGCGTCCGAGGCCGGCAGCAGGGCCCCCGCGCTGTCCTTGAGCTGCCGCAGGCCCACCACGTAGCGCCCGCTCCAGGAGAGGGGCACCGCCGGCTGGATGATCAGCAGGCGGCGGTCGTCCTGGTCCTGGCTCATGTCCAGCTCGACCCAGTGCGGCACCCGCTCGCCCGTCGCCAGGTCCACCAGCACCGTCGGGCTGTCGTCCTCCAGGGAGCGGTCGATGTCCTGGTGACCGGCCAGCCCGTCCAGCACCACCCCCGGGAAGTGCGCGTACATCGGCGTCATCGGCGACCAGCCGTCGCGCTCGTTCCAGAAGGCCGGATCCGGCTGCACGCCGTTGCTGTTGATCGGCAGCGTCGTCGGGCCCAGGGCCACCCGCCAGCCCGAGGGGGTCTCGGCGTCGGCGCGCATATGGAAGGTCGAGGGGAAGGGCAGGCCGCAGAGCGTCGGGGCGATCGGGTCGCAGTCCGAGAGCTCCCCGCTGGTCGGCACGGTCGTGCCGGAGTCGATCGGTTCGTCGTTCTTGCAGGCCATCAGGGCGAGGAGCAGGAGCATGGGCTCTCCGGGAGGGGGGCGCAGCGTAGCCGAAGCGGGGCGCGGCCGGTGGGGATCCTGGAGGGCCGCCGTCTACAGCCGGGATCCGAGGACCAGGTAGGCCGCCCCGGCGGTGCTTCCACCGGAGGCCTCGCCGTAGGCGCCAATCAGCAGGTCGGCCCTGCCATCGTTGTCCACATCGCCCGCCCCGGCCACCGAGCATCCGGCGTAGTCGTCCCTGTCCTCGCCCACGAACTTCGTGAGGGGCGAGCCCAGGACGACCGTGCCGCTGATCGGGCCGGTCACAAGGATCGCCGCGCCGGCCCCGCTGCCGCCCGTGTTGTCCAGGAAGGCGCCGACGAGCAGGTCGTTCCAGCCATCGCCGTCCACGTCTCCCGGCCCTGCCACGGCGTGGCCTGCCCGAGCATAAGCCACCTCGCCGACCAGCCGGGCGTCGGCCGCGCTGAGGTCGACCGAGCCGCTCACCGGCCCCAGGACGAGGTAGGCCACGCCGACCTCGGGGCCGCCCGAGTCCACGCCCCAGGCCCCCACAAGGATATCGTCGTAGCCGTCACCGTTCATATCGCCCGCGGTCGACACCGCCTCACCCGCGTAGTCGTATGCCGCCTCGCCGACCAGCATGGCGTCGGCCGCGCTCAGGTCGATCGTGCCACTCACCGGCCCCCGCAGCAGGTAGGCGGCGCCGGAGTACCATCCGCCAGAAGCCTCGCCCGGGGCGCCTACCAGCAGATCGTCGAGGCCATCGCCGTCTACGTCTCCCGCTCCCGCGACCGAGTCGCCCACGAGCTCGTAGCTCGCCTCTCCGACGAGCCGAACGTCGGCCGCGCTGAGGTCGATGGTCCCGTTCACCGGCCCCCGCAGCAGGTAGGCCGCGCCCCGATAGCTGTTGTAACCCGGGGCGCCGATGAGCAGGTCGTCGAAGCCGTCTCCGTCGACGTCGCCCGCCCCGGACACCGAAGTCCCCGCGAGGTCGCCGCCGTACTCTCCAATGATCCTGGCGTCGGCCGCGCTGAGGTTGATGGTCCCGCTCACCGGCCCCCGCAGCAGATAGACCGTGCCGGCTGAGCTGCCGCCCGAGCCGCTCCCCCAGGCGCCGACCAGCAGGTCGTCGAAGCCGTCTCCGTCCACATCTCCCGCCCCCGCCACCGACCAGCCCGCGTAGTCGTCGCTATCCTCGCCGATCAACTTCGCGTGGGCATCGCTGAGGTCGATCGTCCCGCTGACCGGCCCCCGCAGCAGGTAGGCCGCTCCGGCAGCGCTGCCGCCTGAGTCCTCCAAGAAGGCGCCGATGAGCAGGTCGTCAACCCCGTCGCCGTCAGCATCTCCCGCTCCCGCCACGGAGAAGCCCGCCCGGTCGTAGGCCGCCTCGCCGACAAATGTCGCGTCGGCCGTGCTGAGGTCCACCTCGTTGCAGTAGGTCGACTCGTCGCAGTCGTCACAGGCGCCTGGGGCCCCCGGGTAGACGTCAGGGTCCCCGTCGTCGCAGTCGGTCGCATCCGTCACCGTCCCGGACGGCTGCACACAGGCCAGCACGACCTGGTCCGGATCGCCGTACCCGTCGCCGTCGGAGTCCGTGTAGAAGACCAGCGCCGAGGAGAGGTCGAGGTTGTCGTCCTCGTCGTCAATCAGCCCGTCGCAGTCGTTGTCCAGCCCGTCGCAGATCTCGCTGGCTCCGGGATGGATGCTGGCGTCGTTGTCATCGCAGTCCACGTCTGCGGTGAAGCCGTCGCCGTCGGCGTCCACCAGGGGGTCGCCGGTGTCGCCGGTGTCGCCGGTGTCGCCGGTGTCGCCGGTGTCGCCGGTGTCGCCGCCGTCCTGGCCGCCATCGCCGGTGTCGTGGTCGCCGTTGGGCTTGCCGCCGTTGGCTCCACAGCCCAGCATGAGGAGGAGAGGGGTGAGCGTATGGACGAGGCGGGTCATTCTGCGAATACCTCTCCCAGCCAGGCCTCGGCGGTCTCCTCGTCGCCGCCCGAGACGGCGTTGAGCATGCAGGAGCGGTGTCGGGCGTCTTCGTCGGGTCCGGTGTCGGTCGCCCAGGCCTCCAGCTTGAACCAGATGGGCTGTGTCAGGGTGGTGTGCTTGTTGGTGGTGTAGGGTCCGTCCAGGGGCTCGAAGAGCCCGGTCATCACCATATGGGTGCGGCTGAACTGGTCGAAGCAGACGGTGCTGCGGGTCATGCCGTCGGGGAGGCTGTAGACCTGGCGGAAGGCTTCGCCATCGTGCCAGCCCAGCATCATCTGGTGGGCAGGGAACTTGTCGTTGGCGAGGTGCCCGCCGTTGTCGAGGCTGGCCCCCAGCAGCTCGGCGGCGACGGTGGTCGGGGCGGTGAAGACGACGCGGAACATGAAGTCGCCGACCAGCCAACCCAGCTTGATGGGGTCGGTCATGTGGAGGATCTCGTTGTCGCCGGTGTAGCTGAACTCCCACCCGTCCCGCTCCTCCTTGCAGGAGGTCTCGTGTACATAGCTGACCCCGGTAGCGACGAGCTGAACGCCCGAGTCGAAGGCGAAGTACGCCGAGCCCTCGCGCACGAAGACCCGGTCGACGTGGTGGGTGCCAGCCGCGAAGGTCAGGGCGTCGGCCGGCGGTTCGGGACAACGCAGCAAGCCCCAGGGCGAGGCTGGCTCCTTCTTGGGCTCAGTGGGCTTGGTTGGCTTGGTCGGTTCAGTGGGCGTGGTCGGCGTGGTCGGCGTGGTCGGCGTGGTCGGCGTGGTCGGCTCGGTCGACACGGTTGGAGAGGAGTCGGAGTTTGATGGCTTGGTGCCGTCGCACGCTGCGAGATGTAAGGCAAGCAGGGACAACATCGTCGTCACTCCTCCTCCACGAGGTGCAAGAAGAACTCCGCCTCGGTTATGCCGTCGTCGTAATCGGCGCTGAAGCTATGGACCGACCGTGGACCTCGCTCATCGTTGGTCTCGGGGTCGTTGAAGTCATGCTCCACAAACTCCATACGGTAAGCACCCGACTGGGTGGAATTCCATAGTGCGTACAAAGGGCCAGGCACCTCGTGTCCAGTGTACCGTGTGTCCATGGCGTCAAACCAGAAGGCTCCCTCGAAGCGGTCGGGTCGAAGGCGGGCCACGCAAGTACGGTATGGGTAGAACTCATCCAACGGCCCGTCCTGGTCGTACCAAAAGTCCGACCTGCTGATCTTCACCTGGGATCCAACCCCCTCGATCGCCACTGGACCCTTGAAGGTAGCCATCGTGTAGAAATCGTATAGGCCCGGATTTGCTGGCCAACCCATTCCCCAATCATATACCTGCTCTGTGTGCAGAGCTGTGTCCGCATTGGCGACGGCGCCACTATACACGATATCAAAATAGACATCGAATGCACCCCAGATTGGACCCTCGCTGGGGCTCAACTGACCGAGTGGATTGACGGGGGTGACGCCATATAGCGATAGTCCGATTTGGAAGGGCGTCCTTCTGTCGGGATATCGCTCCACCCCGAACCCGCCATCAGTCGACATCAACCGCACGATCAGATCATCGTCCGTTGGCGGGGTGCAGACGATCGCCGTCGCCGAATCCAGCTCCGGAAGATCTGCCTTGTAGGTCCCCACGTCCTCGCCCCGCCATCTTCTCGGCGGTCCCTGTCCTTGAGGCCCGCACGCGATCGTGAGGAGCAGGGCCATCATGCGCTTATCAGCGTGAATGCGTCCAGCCGAAGCTGACGGTCCGAGAACACCAGCAGCGGGTATCGGCCAAGCGCCACGTACTGGGTTTGCAAGTGCAAGGCGCTGCTGCGTGCCTCTACGCTGATCGACTCGTCCGCGTCCCGCGGTGGCCAGGTCTCCAACGGAAATCCCTCCGACGTCGCGACGGAAATGACCTCGTCCGAGGGCCATGTCGGCCGGACCAGGGCGCGTAGAGGAGAACCCAGGTCGCAGGCGAAGTCGAGCGAGGCGCCAACTGGCCGCGGGTCGGCGCTGGTGGCAGGCCAGTAGGGGTCGAGGAAGACCAGGTAGGCGTAGGCAGTACGCCCGCGATGGACGACCGCGCCCTCGAACTCGATCACCCAGAGCATGTCGGTGGCGTCGAACGCTTCCACACCGTTTCGCTCAGTATCAGCAGTGAGAGCAGTAGGCGCCATCAACCGCACCGCTGTCGCCGACGCCAGGGTGCGACCGAACTCACGCAGCGCCCACCAGGCAGGGCGGGCGGTCGCTTCGCTGGCTGGCGCCCCCACGCCTTGCTGGTCGTACCGGAGCCCGGTACCCTCAAAGGCATCGTTGAGCACACCGATGGGGCCGTGCCAACCGACCACCGTGGCTCCGGATAGCATCGCGACAGCCAGCCGCATCCAGACCATCTGCCCCTGGTGGTCCAGCGTACCAGCGTAGTCGAGCGTCTTCCGTGGGATCCTTGTTAATAGTATCGTCGGAATCTCGTCAAAGACATAGACGGGCGGTCGTTCGCCAGCCCGCAACCGGCGCGAGCTGGGCGTCGAGGAGTCGTAGACAGCCGCGTCCTCGACTCTCACTGGGTACAGGTCGGGCGGAAGCATCCACGCCGGCACACTGGATGGATCGGGTAACGGCTCGTAGGTCTCGGTCGTCATGACATTGGTGGAGTTCTCGATACAGGTGATCGCTGGGTAACGCAGCGCACCGCTTTCTGCGGTCCAGTCGTAGCGCCCGGATGTGATCACCAACTCCCGCACCTGTCTCATGCACACCGCAAGGTTGGCCAATGCCTGGGGCTGATCCGATCCGGCCTCCTGTGTTCCCATATGGTAATAGTGCAGATCGACGCCCTGTACCAGCTCGCACAGGTCAAGTCCAGTTGCCGCGCAGCGAGCCGACACCTGGTCGAGCATCTCCCTGAGGTACCGCATCTTTCCCCCCCAGCTCAGGGGGTGTTCTTGGCTGTCTGGCTTGTCCGGTGCGTACGAAGCCAGGCCCGGCAGCCAGATGGGGACCCAGGTACACTCGTGCCGCATGGCGCGGGCGCATTCGAAGTACAGGTCGCCCCAGGACTCCCCGTCGGGCACCACCCGCCCTGATCCGGTGTCGATGGTGGTGTGAAAGGCCTCGACCTCGTTGCCGATCTCGATTCCGGCGAGGAACGGGCTCACCAGGTCCTCGTTCTCGGTCAGCCAGCGCCCGACTGCCTGCGCCAACCGCGCGTAGAAGACCCGCTTGTAGGGGCTGGATGGGTCCAGGCTGTACTGGTTCCAGGTGTTCTGCGTCCCGATCTCCTCCACCTCGGCCCCGGTGATGGGATCGACCACCGCTTCGCCGCCCGCGAAGTTGTCGTCGGCCCATGGCATGTAGACGGGGCTGGCCTTGTCGCCATCGGTAGGGATCAACTCGCCATCTTCCAGGACCCCCGATTCCGCCCAGATGGCGGTCGCATCGGAACCCTGGCCGTAGTCCAGGAAGGTCAGGATGAGCTGCGGGCCGGACCGGCTGGGGCTCCCTGGGCCGGTCAGCAGGGTCAACTGCGTACACAGGTGAACGATGTAGTGCATGGGAAAGCTGGATGCGACGCGGTTGTAGAGCGCGTCGTCGTCGGCCAGCAGCTCGCGGGCGATCGGGTCGATCTCGGTTCGTAGGGACTGTGCGGGGATCTCCTCGCTGCCCGGCGTCCAGCCATCCGTCGGCTCCCAGCCCTCGAACAGCAGGTGGTCCACAAAGAGCTGGATCCGCCCGGGGTGGCGGTGGATCGCCACCCCCAGCCGCTGCGCGTCTCGGGCGAGGTCCATAGGACGCCCGTACTTGGACTCCGAGAAATACAGCGGCGTATTCAACGCCAGGTCCACCGGCCCCGTGGCCTCGGGAAAGGAGCTTCCGGTGGACCCGGGCGGCGGGGGCGGCCCGCCCGCCTGCGTCGCTGCGCCCTGGCTCCCCTCACGCCGCGCCTGTCGCCGAAGCAGGTTCTCCAGCGTCAGCTCGCTCCCCAGGCGGGACAGCCAGCGCAGATCGCGCCGGGGTCGGATCAGCTCACGGGGCAGGCGGGAGCGGGGGGAGCCGGTCATGGGCGCTTCAGCCCTTGACCGTCGCGTCGAGTCGATGTCGGGCCGTCACGCGCTGGGGCGAGCCGGCCGAGTCGAAGACACGCAGCACCGCCTCGGTCCGGGCGCGGAGCGTGTCGACGGTGTCGGCCCGACGGATCCCGACCTGGCTGATGGTCAGCTTGGTGACGACCGTGGGCGGGGTCTCGATCATACCGACCAGCTTACCACCGTGCCGAGGCCGGCGGTCGAGCAAGCTGCTTGAGTAGAGCTCGACCTCCACCCGCGCCGTTCCCGAGGAAAGGGTCAGCGTGTCGACGTCGATCAGGATCTCCTCGGCCGCGTTGAGCCCGCTGACGACCGTGTCGTCCAGCACGTAGGTGCGCGCCGACCCGTCGTCCTCCGACGAAAACTCCTGCTCGGTCCACAGGCTGATGCCGGTCTTGAAGTTGTCTGCCACGACTTGCTCCGGTTTTTTTGGCTGGGAGGCCCCGGAGCTGGTCGGAGTATGGATCTGGTCCTCGGGGATGTCAACGGTCATGCTTGAGGAGCTCGTACCCGTCCGCCCCAACGCTCACACCCGCACCCGCGTCGGCTGGGGCGGGCCGCCGCGCTGCAGCTCGAAGAGGCGGTGTCCGACGGCCTGCAGGCGCAGGGCGGGGCGGAGCTGGGCCTCGGGCCGCTCGTTCAGCATCAGCAGGGCGCAGTTTCCTGCCTCGGCCGCCTGCTGGAGCCGCCGGGCGCCGCGCCCCAGGGGGCCCGGATCCAGCAACACCACCAGCGGCAGGGCCCCGCAGCGGGCGAGCTGCTCGGCCGCCCACAAGGCCCGCGTGCCCGGTCGGACCAGCAGCAGCCGGTGCAGCGGCAGGCCGGCCAGGCCCGGAGGGTGCAGCCAGGCCAGGGGATCGACCACCGCGATCGTGTAGCCCTGGTCGGCCAGGGCGCGCATCGTCGGCAGCACCAGGCCCAGCCGCCCGCTGCCCGGCAGGCCCACCACCTCGTTCAGCCCGGGGCGGGCCCAGCCCCCGCAGGCCTGATCCAGGGCTGGCAGGCCCGAGGCGAGCACCGCCCGAGCTGCGGGAGGAGGGGCCACCCGGGCGAGCTGGGCCCGCAAGGCGGCGAGGCGCTCGGCGCGATCAGCGGAGGCAGCGGAGGCAGCGGGGGAGGGGAGGGTCATGCACTGATCATATGTGCAGTATTCTATCGGTGCAAGTCCTTCACCAGCTCTCTCGCAGCAGGGCCCAGTCCCAGCCTCCCAGGCTCAGGACCAGCCCGCCCGCCTCCGTGGGGAAGCTGCGCCCGTCCACCTTGCGGTCCTGCAGCACCACCCCCGCCTCGACCAGCTCCTGCAGGGGCACCGTCACCTCGCGCGGCGAGTCCGAGCGGTTCAGGGCGACGATCGCCACCTCGCCGTCGAGCACGCGGGCGTAGACCAGCAGCGTGTCGTCGACCCAGAGCTGCACCCGCTCGCCCATGCGCAGCGCCCGGCTGTCGGCCCGCGCCGCGCCCACCCGCTGCACCCGCTCCAGCAGCTCGGCCTGGTTGCCCGAGAGGTAGGGCGGGAAGTTCATCCGCCGCCGGTTGTCCGGGTCGCCCTTGCCGTGCAGGCCGATCTCGTCGCCGTAGTAGAGCAGGGGCACCCCGGGCTGGGTCAGGGTGAAGGCCAGGGCCATCGACATCCGGTTGACGATGTCCCACTCCGTGACCTCGCTGCCTCCCCCGGCCATCGGGTCCACCGTCGTGCCGCTCCAGCAGTCGCCGGCCTGCCCGCTCAGCTCGCTGGCGAAGCGGTCCACGTCGTGGTTGCCCAGGAAGGGGCTCATCAGGGCCTCGCCGTAGGCCGCTTGCCCCGCCGCCACGCTGGCCTCCAGATCCCGCAGCGAGCCCCCGTGGATGAAGGCCTGGCGCACCGCGCTCATCATCGGGAAGTCGAACTGTCCATCCAGCTCGTGATCGCCCACGTAGTCCATCAACAGGTCGCGGTCGTAGCTGAAGGTCTCGCCCACCAGGTACCACTCCGGCCCGCCCGGGTGGCTCAGCTCTGCCTGCAGGCGCGAGCCCAGGCTGCGCATGATCACATGGTCCATGTGCTTCGCCGCGTCCACCCGCACGGCGTCGACGTCGTAGGTCGAGAGCAGCTCCAGCGTATCGGCCAGCACCCGCTCGGTCAGCTCGTGGTTGCGGTAGTCCAGATCCGGCAGGTAGTCCACGAACCAGCAGGTCCGGGCCGCCTCGTCCCAGCCGCAGCCCTCGGTCCCGCAGACGCAGCCCTCGCCGAACCACTCCGGGTGCTCCCGGGTGTAGAGGTGGTCCTGGTGTACATGGTTCAATGTCAGATCGAACATCACGCGGATGCCCTTCGTGTGCGCCAGCGCGATCAGCTCGTGCAGCCGATCCGAGGCGCTCGCCCCGGCGTCGCCGAAGCGCTCCTCCACCTGCAAGGGGTCCGTCGGCCAGTAGCCATGGTAGCCGCTGAACAGGTTCACCCCGTCCAGGCCCAGCCAGCCGCCCTCGGGGTTCTCGGTCAGGGGCGAGAGCCAGATCGTGTTCACCCCCAGGGCCTCGAACCAGCCCTCCTCCAGCGCGTCGATCACCCCCTGGAAGTCGCCTCCCGTGTAGTTCGCGCACTCCGCCACCCCCTCCACCGGCGAGAAGGCCGGGTCCTCGTAGTCCCCGTCCCGGAAGCGGTCGGTGAAGACGAAGTACATCAGCCCCTCCTCCCAGGAGAAGGGCTCGGCCTCGACCCACAGCGGCACGAAGAGCGGATCCCGCTCGCTGCCCAGGCCGTCCTGATCCCAGGCCTGCACCCGCAGGCTGTGCTTGCCCGGGGAGAGGCCCGAGAGCTCCACCTCGATCACCCCGCTGGCCTCGTCCGCCCGGGCCTCCACCGGCTGCCCCCCCGCCGTCACCACCAGCCGCGAGGCGTCCAGCGAGGCGCCCCCCGCGGCGCGGCTGAACTGGATCTTCGCGTAGACCTCGCCCTCGGGCGTCGCCCAGGCCTCGTCCAGCCCCAGGGTCGGCAGCCCGCAGTCGCCGACCCGCAGGTTGCGGTTCTCGATGCCGTCCAGCCAGTGGGACTCCACGTCCACGGGGATCTCCGACTCCCAGGCGCCGTCGACGATCAGCTTGTAGGCGTAGGCGCCGGGCGCGAGCGCGCCCAGGTCGACCGTCCAGGAGGAGCCCGCCGCCTCCATCGGCTGCGGCGTCCAGCCGTTGAAGCTGCCGGCGATCTCCACCGTGGAGCCGGGGCTCTCCAGGGTCAGCTGGACCGCGCAGGAGCGCTCTTCGGGGTTCGGGTCGGTGCTCGGCAGCGTCCCGGTGTCGGTCGTGCCCGTGCCCGTGCCCGTGTCTGGGGAGGTCGGCGCGCGGCCCTTGGGCTCGAGCGGGTTGCAGGCGAGGAGGGTCAGGAGGAGCATGGCGGCATCTTAGCGTCGCGAGAGACGACTGAGGGGGACGCGGCCGGGCTGCGGGTGCAGACCTCGGCGGGTGAAACCCCGCCTACCGTACCCGACAGGGCTTGAACCCCCTTCCTGCGTACCTCCGACAGGCCGTTCGAGGCCAATTGCCGGAGACGGGCAGCATAAAGTATTGAAACCACGTCGACTCACCAAGCTCAGACCCCTCGTGAGGTACGCAGGAGGGAGGTTCACCGAGGGCCAGGTACG
>DDSR01000416.1:47430-51557 GCA_002343455.1 Deltaproteobacteria bacterium UBA2385
GCGGCCAGCGCCTCCACCTGCTCCCGCTCTCCGGCGGGAAAGGGCACCCGCACCACATCCTCGGCCGGTCCGCCCTTGCTCGTCTGCCAGCGCACCTTCAGCTCCAGCGCGTCCTCGGCGACCTCCACCCCGGCCAGCCAGCGGTCCCCGCCCAGCGCGTGCCAGCTCCCCAGCACATAGACCGCGTCCTCGTACACCAGCACCACGCCCGCGCCCCGTCGCGCCTGCTCGTGCTCCAGCTTGTACTTTCCCAGGCCGATCAGCAGGTACAGCCCCCCCACGAAGCCGCCCGTAGCGAAAGCGGCCCAGCGCTCGGCGTCCTCGCCCCACCACACCAGGCCGGTGCCTAGCACCGCTAGTCCGAGCCCGCCGCCAAGCACCTCCACCCTCCGGCGGGCCCACTCCGCGTCCGAGAAGCGCTGCGCCACCCCGGGCTCGATCGTCCAGCGGGCCAGTGCCTCGTCTGGCGTGCGGGGGTTGGGCGCCGCCTGTAAGCGCACCGCCTCTCGCTGCCCCGCCCGCCGCGCCTGCCAGACCGTGTGCAGGGCGCCTCCCGCCCCGACCAGGCCTCCCACCCCCATCAGGGCCCAGACCGGCCGCATCGGACCCGGGTCGGTGAGCGCCCCTAGCAGGCCTAGGGCGCCGGTCGGCACCAGCAGCGCCGCGACCATCAGGGCGGCGAGCACACGGAAGGGGTGGGAGTCGGAGGCCATGGCGGCACTCTACCCGAGGCCTGCCCTCAGCCCGGCACCAGCCGCAGCAGCGTGATCTCCGCCTCGCTGCCCAGCCGGAAGGGGGGCCCCCAGTAGCCCGTGCCGCAGGAGACGTAGATCCAGGTTCGGCCCTCGTGCAGGTTCAGGTCCCGAACGTAGGGGTGGGCCAGGTGGATCAGCACCGTCCCCGGGAAGTACTGCCCGCCGTGGGTGTGGCCGCTCAGCTGCAGGTCGATCTCGTGGGCCGGCGCGCCCAGCACGCTGCGGGGCTGGTGGGCCAGCAGCAGGCGGAAGTCCCCGCGTGGTGCGCCCTCCATCGCCTTGTCCAGGTCGTGCGCGTGCGCTGGCAGGATCCGGTCCGCGCTCAGGTCGGTCACCCCCGCCACCACCAGCTCCGCCTCTCCCACCCGCAGCACCTCGTGGCGGTTGTTCAGCACCACCATCCCCAGCCGCTCGAACTCCGCACACCAGGCCTCGGCCCCCGAGTAGTACTCGTGATTGCCGGTGCAGAACCAGGTCCCCAGGCGGGAGCGCAGCTCGGCCAGGGGGGCCGTGTGCGCGCCCAGCTCGGCCACGCTGCCGTCGACCAGGTCGCCCGTCAGCGCGACCAGGTCCGCGTCCAGCGTGTTCACCACCTCGACCACCTCGCGGACGAACTCGCCCGAGATCATCGGCCCCACATGCACATCGCTCAGCTGCACGATGCGCAGGCCCACCAGGTCCGGGTGCAGCTCGGGGATCGGGACGTCGACCTCCACCACCTTGATCGGGCCCTGGTTCCCCACCATCGCCGCCGCGCTCTGGGCGCCGGCCAGCCCCACCAGGCTCAGGTTCAGCCCGCCCAGCAGCGCCCGCCGCCGCTCCGGGTCGACCGGGAGCGCCCGCTCGATCGGCCCCTGCGCCTGCCGCCCGCGGCCCAGTCGGTCGACTAGCAGCGCTAGTCCGCGCAGGATCTCCCAGGCCAACACCGAGCTGTACAGCAGCGTGAAGAAGCCCAGGTGGACGAACGCTAGCATCGCTAGAGGAGACCCCGGATCACCGGCGAACAGCGCCCGGGAGCCCCCGATGAAGACCGGCAGCGAGATCGCCGAGAGCGCCGCCAGGCCGTAGACCAGCCGCCGCCGAGGTGGCGTGAGCGAGCGGGCCAGCCGGTGGGCCAGGAAGAGGTGGGCCAGCCCGGTGACCAGGCTGACGATCGCCAGGAAGAAGACCATGCGGAGGATCATCCCGGGGAGGTATCCACGGGAGGAGGCCCGTCGAGGGGCAATGGCATCGGCGATTGACTCCCCTGAGCAGGAGTACTAATTGGAAGGTAAGAGAGGGGTCTCCATGCGGCGTCACGAGCAAGGGCCAGGTCACCATCCCGATCGACATCCGGGCCCAGCTCTGCGCGAGGTGCCGGGCAGCCCAGGTCGCGGGCAACGGGTGCTTGAACGGCTCCTCGCCGCGCCCTACTCCGGCCCGTCTACCGAACAGCTCATGGCCCTCACGCGGGGCGAGGGGTGAGGCGGTTTTTTGAGGACCTCGACGAGGCGCTACTACCTACTTCCCGACGGTCGAGCTGATCGCTCCCCCGGGCACGTAGCGCATCCACTGCCGCAGGACCTCGCGGAGGGCGTCGGCGCTGTCGGCCACCGCCTCCGGGTCGGCGAACGTGATGACCGCCCGGTCCGGACCCAGCCAGGTCAGCAGCCCCGTCGGGTCCTCGATCGCACCCGCAGGCATCGCGCTCTTCTTGGCGCCCAGGTGCAGGATGAGCTGGAGCGGTCGAGGGCCGCTGATGCGCATCGTGGCGAAGTGCTCCGTCGTGTGGAAGCTGGGCGCGTTCCACTTGATCCCCTCGCCGATCTCGGGCGAGGCCGAGCGGATGACCGCGCGGAGGGCGTGGATCGTGGGGAGGTGCGGGCAGTCGAGGGTGGCGAGGAAGGAGTCGACGGTGGGCGGGGACTTCATGGGGGTGCCTGGGCGAGGTGGATGGGCTCGTAGACCCGCTCACCCGCGCGCGTGGTGGAGAGCCAGAGCGTATCGCCCGTGACCATATGTGGATAATCATCCCACAGACAGACCTCATCGGACACCAGGAGCTGATCCGTGTCCGGGTCGTAGGCCACCAGGGCCCGGCCGGCGTCGCTGAAGGTCGAGCCGACGACCCTGCCCTGGCTGTCCGTGCCCGCCGTGAGCATGTACAGCCCCGTCGTCAACAGCGTCCAGCTCTTGCTCTCGTCCTGGTAGCGCCAGGTTCCATACCCATGAACTCCGATGCTGATTGCGTCGCCTTCTACCGAGACGTCCGCCGACTCCAGTTGAACCACCATCCCGTCGTCCACGGCTTCCACGGCCGACACCAGCTGCTGCAGGCCGTCGGGTGGTGCAGGCAGATCGATCAGGGTGCTCGCTCCCACCACGACCAACACGGCCCCTTCACGTCCCCCGACGCCGTAGAGATCATGCTCGCCCGTACGCTCCCAGAGCTCCTCTTCGACGCCCGTCACCGGGTCGAAGAGCACCGCTGTGTCCGTGCGGATGTCGTCGACCCGTTCGCCGCGGACCACCAACATCCGGTCGCCGAGCTGAACCAGCGACCCCGGATGAGGAATGGGCTCGCCCATCGTCCCGGACAGCTCCGCGTCGATCCGGCCCCTCGGTCCGTTGACGTAGACATGATCGGCCATGTAGCGCTCGCGTTCGCCCAGCTTGTCGCCGCCACAGGCGGACAGGATCGGGTCGATCCAGTCGATGTCACCGGGCCCCCAGGCGCAGACCTGAGGGAAGTCCACCGACCCGTCATCGCGAAACACCCCAGCGCTCACCCGAAGTAGTCCACCTTTGCTCACCAGAAGTAGTCCACCCCCTTGGCCGTCCTGGCCAGCGGCGTTCAGGCGCACTTGGGCGAGCCAAGAGAGCGCCGGGCCCCTCGCACAAGCCGGAGCGTAGCGCAGGCGCGGAGAGGGTGGCGCGACCTTGGCGAGCCAAAGTGCGCCTGGTAGGCTAACTTTGGACGGCTGGTAGACCTGCTCTTCGGTTGTTCGCGCGCGCGAACAAGGTCCGCTTCGCCCCAACGCCCCCAAGGGGTAACGCTCCCAAGGCGGTCCGGCAAGGTGGACTACCTGTAGCGAGCAGACCCCGGTCTATTTCTCATGAGCGTTGCAGCGAAACAGCTCGGGTCGGGCGTCGGTGTGGTGCTCGGCCTCGTCCAGGGCGAGGCAGAGGCCCCAGTGCATCGCCCAGGTCGCTTCGTCCAGCTCTGGATCCACCAGCAAGGTGCGCCCCCGGACCTTGATGTTCGGGCCGTACTCCTCCGCTGCGGTGAGCTCCGCCGGGCGGACCCGGTCGATGCAGACGCTGTCCGTGTCGGTCCACGTGAACCAGTCGGCGTGGGCGGCGCGCAGCTCGGCTTCTTGATCGGGGGTCAGG
>DDSR01000074.1 GCA_002343455.1 Deltaproteobacteria bacterium UBA2385
CCGCGGTCGCCGCGGTCGAGGCCGGCCTGCTCAGCCGCCGCGTCCTGCTGGTCCACCGGCTCCAGGACGCCGCCGCCGCCTGGGCGAGTCGGGTGCAGGGCAGCGTCGTCGAGCTGCAGGCGCCGATGGAGGAGCTCGGGGCCGAGGTGCTCGCCGCCGAGCTGCCCCGCCTCTGTCCCGAGCTGCGAGGGGCCACCGTCCTCATGCAGACCCGCAGCCGCGCCTCGCGCACCGACCAGGTCCTCGCCCTCCCGGCCCTGCCCCCCGGCCTCTTCCTGGCGGGCGAGGCCTACGGCCCGGCCGAGCTGCCCCCGGGCCTGGAGCGGGCGGTCGCCTCGGGCGAGGCCGCGGCCCGGCAGCTCCTCAGCGCCTGATCCTCAGCGGCTGATCCTCAGCGGCTGACGGTGAACTCGTCGATGATGTTCCCGCTCAGATCCCGCACGACGAAGCTGGCGCTGTCCGCGCCGATGTCCCCGATGATGTAGTGCTCGATCGAGTTGGCCTTGACGTTCCACCAGCTGTCCTCGGTGCTGGTGTACAGAGGGGCGCCCGCGCCGCCGGAGACGACGTAGACGGTGCCCTGCCCGTCGGGGACCTCGCTGCCGTCCCGGATCGGCACGCTGCGCTCGTAGATGTGGTTGTGGCCGGCGAAGACCACCTGGGCCCGCCCGGCCTCGAAGGCGGGCGACCAGGCCTCGCGCACGTCGAGGTTGCTGTCGTGGGCGGTGCAGGCCGACCAGGCCGGCTGGTGGTGGGTGGCGAAGCGCCAGGGCAGGGCGGTGGCGGCCAGCTCGGTCTCGATGAACTGGCGCTGGGTGCTGTCGATCTCCTCCTCGCTGCGGACGGTGTCGTTCAGGCCGAGGACCAGCAGATCGCCCCACTCCACCGCGTACCACTCCTCGTTTCCGGGGAAGCCGAACTGGGCGAAGTAGTGCTGGGCCAGGAACTCGTGGTTGCCGTGGGCCGCCAGGAAGGGCTTGCGGGCCAGCAGATCGCCGGTCGCCTCGAACCAGCTCTCCCACTCGGCCTGGTTGGCGCCCAGCTCGACCATGTCCCCGCTGAAGATGTACAGATCCGGGGAGTGGCTCTCCATCGAGGAGACCACGGTGGCCCAGGTCGAGTAGTCGCCGCGGGAGTCGCCGGCGATCGCCACCCGCAGGGGCTGGCCCGAGCCGGGCTCGGGGGCGGTGGTGAAGGTGGTGCTGTCCGACCAGGCGCCCTCGCCGCCGACCCGGTAGCTGTAGCTGGTCCCCGGCTGGAGCAGCCCGCAGAGGCGGACCTCGTGGATGCGGTACAGGCCCTCGCCGATGGTGCCGCTGCCGAAGAGGAAGCTGTAGCCCTCGACCCGGACGGTCTCGCCCCCGTCCACCGGGGTCAGCTCGACCACGCTGGCCAGGGTGTCGACGTCGGTGCGCCAGAGCATCGAGGCGCTGCGCGAGGCGTCCCGGGAGGGCCAGCCCAGCCGCACCGCGTAGGGGCTGGGCTCGGCGCCCAGGGTCTCGCTGTGGGCCGAGGCGGGGACCGGGGCCCCGTCGGCCCCCAAGGTTCCCCAGGGCACGAAGACCTCGGGCGAGCAGTCGGAGGGCAGGGCGCCCGTGTCCGTGCCGGAGGTGTCGGTGGACTCCGGGAAGAAGTCGCAGGCGGAGAGGGCGAGGAGGACGATCATGGGGGGCCTCAAAAGGCGAGCTGGCTGGCGAGGAGGAGCTCGTCGTTGGCGTAGGGTAGCCCCTCCAGCTCCTGTCGGAAGGCGTAGCTGAGCTGGACCTTGGCGCTGTGGAGGCCCTTGAACCAGGGCTCGCCGGCGAAGAGCACCAGGCCCGCCAGGATCTCGCGGCGCTCCTGGGCCGGATCGGTCGCGCTGACCAGGGGCACGCTGCCCTCCACCAGGGGGTCCTGCGCGTCGGACTGCTCGAAGCGGCCCACCAGGGCGAGGTGGTCCTGGGCCCAGGGGACCATCGGCGGGAAGAGGGCGAGCTGCCCGTAGAAGCCGCCGCTCTTGTAGTCGGCGATGGCGACGTCCTCCCAGTCGGTCTGGCCGGTCATCCACTCGCCCTGCAGGTTGATCCAGCGGTAGTGGGCGAAGAGCTCCAGGCCCAGGCCCCACTGGCCCTCGCCCGTGCCCTCCGCGCCCAGCAGGTTGCGGAAGCCCCGGGCGCCCAGGGTGAAGGTCGCCTGGGGGTTGCGGGTGTCCGGAGGGGCGTCCCCGCCGTGCAGGCTCCAGTCGGAGGGCAGCACGTCGACGACCTTGGAGGACGCGCCGAGCGGGCTCACCGCCACCCGGCCGGCGTAGAGCAGGTTGCGGTCGACGTTCGCTTCGCGGTTGGTCTTTTCGCCGTTGAAGGCGCCGAAGCCCCAGTCGAGGTGGTGCTCCCCCAGGAAGCCGCCGAGCTGGGCGCCGATCTCGCGCTTGGGGGCCAGATCTTCGATCGCGGGACCGTCCTGGAGCAGGGTCGCGGTGCTGGAGATCAGCATCCAGCGGGTCGAGGGGGACTTGAACTGGCCGACCCGGAGGCAGAGCGGATCGGCGAGGCGCAGCTCGGCCCAGGCGTCCTGCAGGCGCGCGTCGGGCATCGTCTCCAGGGAGAGGCCCAGCGCCAGCCCCTTGCCCGAGCGGGTGAAGCTGGCCCCCGTCTCCAGCCGGGCGCGGCGCACGGCGAAGCCGAGCTCTCCGGAGTGACCGACGGACGCGTCCTGCTGCTCCAGGGTGAAGCGGGGCTGCACATAGCCCCCGACGTCCACCTTGACCGCGTCGAAGGCCTCGGTGGAGCCGGTGTAGACCGTGGCGGCCTGCGCGGAGAGGAGGGTCAGGGTGAGCAGCATCGGGACTCCCAACTAGGTCGGGCGCGCTCCTAATCTAGAAACAGCGGGGGGGTGGGGGCAGGACGCCCCCCCTCCGCCTCGCTCCGCAAGCGAGGGGAGGGTGAGAGCAAACCAACCCTCCTCCCGCTTGCGGGGG
>DDSR01000397.1 GCA_002343455.1 Deltaproteobacteria bacterium UBA2385
GTGGAGCTGGTGCGGACGATGGTCGGAGGGTGAGGTGGCTCCCAGTCACAAATCGCCCGACCTCTTCCTATGGACCCCGGCGACGCCAAAGTGCGAACCCATCGCTTTGCGCTACGACGAAGGTCTCCCCGCCAGGAGCGAAGCCCGCAGCGCGGAATTCAAGGCACCGGGAGACTCGACGGCAGCCGACTGCATGCCGGCCAGGCTGACTCAACTCGTAGAGGATCGAACAGCCGGGGCGGCAGGCGAGGACGTCGACGAAGGGCCAGTCCGGACTGTGAACTTCGAGGGCCCACCCATCAGATGTCTGCAGTGGCAGGCCGCCGCCTGCGAGGCCCGCGAGCTTGACACGCTCGTTGGTCAGGTCCCCGATGCCCTGTGCCTCCAGCCGCTCAAGGTCGAGCCAGATCGGCGAATGGGGCTCACGATCTCGGGCGACGAGGACGCCGGTGGATGCCGCAAAGAGACCCCGACCGCTCGCGGAGGTCACCAGCAGGTGGCCACCAGAATGGGACCAACCGACCTCCGCAAGGCCTCCAATGGCGACCTCGCTGACCTTCGCCCAGGGAAGGCCGGTGAGATCGTCGCTCACTCCGCGAACGATGGCGCGAAGCCGATCGTGGTGGCTTCGCAAGGCCGGGGAGATGTCGCTCAGCATGTCCGCGATCTACCACGCACAAGAGCACGAACGTGAGCGTCTACGCCCTTGACCTCTTCGCCGGCTGCGGCGGCGCGGCCCTCGGCCTGCACCGCGCGGGCTGGCGACACCTCGCCTGTGTCGAGCGCGACCCAGCCGCCGCCGCCNNGCCGGCCTCCCCGTGCTCCGCGCCGACATCCGCGAGGTCGACTGGTCCCCCTTTGCCGGCCGCGTCGATCTTCTCTGGGCCTCGCCCCCCTGCCAGCCCGGCAGCACCGCCGGGAAGCGCCGGGGCGCCGACGACGACCGCGACGGCTGGCCCTGGACCTGGGCGGCCGTCGACGCCGTGCGCCCGACCTGGTTCCTGGCCGAGAACGTGCTCGGCTGGACCTACCACGCCCGCGGCTGCTCCCTGGACGGCGACCACCACGGCTGCGTCGGCTGCGCCTGGGAGCGGTCGGTCCTGCCCGCCCTGCGCTCCCGCTTCGCCTTCTCCGGCGCCTGGAAGCTCGACGCCGCGGACTTCGGGGTGCCCCAGCATCGCCGCCGGGTCGTGCTGTGGGGCGGACCGCTGCCCCTGGGTGTCCCCGCGCCCACCCACGGCGACCCCGACGACGAGGACACCGAGAACCGCGGCCTGGCCCCCTTGGTGAGCGTTCGAGACGCCGTCGGCGCCACCCTGCTGGCGGACGACACCTGCGAGCTGCGCACCTGCTACCCCTGCGACGGCACCCGCGGCCGAGCCTGCACCGAGCCCTGGCGGGCCGACCGCCCGGCGCCCACCGTGACCACCTCCGAGGAGAAGGGCACCCGTGCCCACGCCCCGGGCTGGACCTTCAACGGCGGCCCCGACCGAGCCAGCGACGCCGCCTTCCTCGTGGCCGGCGTGCGCCGCATCGAGGTCGCCGAGGGCCTCGTGCTCCAGGGCCTGCCCGCCGACTGGCCGCTCCAGGGCACCCGCCAGGACCAGTACCGCCAGGTCGGCAACGCCGTTCCCCCGCCCCTCGCCGAGGCCGCCGGCCGCGTAGTCCTCGCTGCGCACCGCGTGCTCCTCGATCTGCGGGCCCGCGCCGTCGACCTCGGCGCCCTCGCAGCTGCGCTTCGCCGCAACCCCACCGCCGTCCCCGCCTGGCTCGGGAGGGCCGCAGCATGATGCACATCGACGCCCCCACCTGCGGCTGCCGCGCCCAGGCCGAATCCCACGAGGCCCTGCACGCCGCCGCCACCGCCCGCCGCCCCCGCGACAAGGGCCGGCTCCGCGTCGACCTCGCCGCTCTGCGCCGCGTGCTCAGCGGCCGGGACGAGCTGGTCGAAGCGATGGAGGCCAAGGCCACAGGGCGACCGGGTGCCAACGCCGCCGTCATGTGGCGCTACTTCACCACCAGCGTGTACCAGTCCGGTGACCTGCCCGTGCTCGCCACACGCGAGGCCCTCCAGAATTCCGTCGACGCCATCAAGGCCGCCGTCCGCGCCCGCAAAACGCCCGCCGGCCAGGGCCGCTTCGAGGTCACGTGGGACGCGGAGCGCCGCGCCCTGACTTGGTCGGACAACGGCATCGGCATGGACGCCGACACGATCCTCGGCAAGTTCCTGTCGCTCGGCGAGTCCGGCAAGGGCCAGGCCGGCGACAGCGAGGAGGCCGCCGGCGGCTTCGGCGTCGCCAAGGCGGTGATCCTCGGGACCAGCCCCACCTTCCGCTGGGAGCTGCACAGCCGCGACAACCTCGCCGTGAGCGAGGGACCCGGCCGCGACGTCGCCATCTACGACGCGCCCTTCTTGCAGGGCACGCGCATCACCATCTTCGACCTGGCCGAGGACTTCGACCACGCCTGGGACTACGCGCGCCAGGAACACGTCAGCCTCGCCGACCGCCTGCGCGAGCTGCTCGCCGCCAACGACCTGCCCGGCATCGCGCTGTTGCTCGACGGCGAGGAGGTGCGCCCGATGTTCAGTCGCCGAGGAGGGGCGCGAGTGGAGGTCGAGGCTTCCTGGGGGCGAGGCACCGACGCAGCCATGAAGGCCTTCCGCCGGCCCCCCGGCGACCGGCGCGGGGCCTACTACGTGCGCCTGGGCGGGCCATATGGTCCCGCCGCGCAATCCGCGCCCAGGCTGTAGTCGATGGCGATCCCGCCCTCGTCGAGCGTCACGCGGTCCAGCACCTTGTCCAGCGCCGCCCGACGTTCTGCGATGGGCCGGGCCTGCCACGCGGCCAGCACCGCCTCGCGGAACACGTCGGGCTTCACGGCCGTCGGGTCGGGAAGGTCCTTCCGCACGGGCAGCGCCTTGAGCTGGAGCCGGGCGGTGTCGCGCTGGGCGATGAGCGGGGCCGTGATCGCCTTCGCGTCGGCCTCCTCCATCAGCCCGTTGATCACCGACGACGCCGCGAGCCGGATCTTGCGGTCCAGATCCGCGATGTGGGCCGTCAGGCGGTCCCGCTCGGCGGCGGCCTCGTCCACGTCCGAGTTGGCCAGCGCCTCGCGGGTGTTCGCGATCAGGTCCTTCACGTTGTCGGTGGTGAGCACGCGGCGCTCGATGGCGTCCATCACCCGCTCGTCGAGCACGTCCGTCCGCACCGACAGGCCGGGGCACGCCGCCGGATTGTCCTGCCG
>DDSR01000080.1 GCA_002343455.1 Deltaproteobacteria bacterium UBA2385
GAGCTCGACGGCGGCACGGGCAAGCTGCTCGGCGGCTGCGCGGGCTGCGCTTCGGCGCCGGCCTCGGCCTCGGGCGCCGGTGGGCTGCTCGTCCTGGCCCTGGGCCTGCTGGGCTGGCGTCGGCGCGTGCGCTGAGCTGAGACCCGGGGCGCGCTCTCCGGGCTAAGGGGCCCCCCCTCGTGGGAGGCCTTGATGCCCTGGATCGACGATTACCGCGCCAAGCTCTGCTCTGCCGACCAGGCCGTCCTCGACCTGCGGCCGGGCGACTGCGTCTTCATGGGCGGCAACGCCGCCACCCCGCGCGTGCTGGCGGAGGCCCTCGCCCGGCGGGCGCCGGCGGTGCCGGGCTTGAGGGTCGGGCACGTCCTGCTGCTGGGGGAGGACCCCTTCGCCAAGGTCTACGGCCCCAACGGCATCGAGCACCTGTCGTGGTTCGTCGGCCCGGCCGACCGCGAGGCCGTTCGGCTGGGGCACGCCGGCTACGTGCCCTCCCACCTCTCCGAGATCCCCGCCCTGCTGCGGGCCGGGCGGCCCGCCCTCGACGCGGCCCTGCTGATGGTCTCGCCCCCCGACCGGCACGGCTTCTTCTCGCTGGGGGTCGAGGTCCTGGCCAGCATCGCCGCGGCCGAGGTGTCCCGCCGGGTCATCGTCCAGGTCAACCCGCGCATGCCGCGCGTCCTGGGCAACTCCTTCCTGCACATCTCGCAGATCCACCGCATCGTCGAGGCCGAGCAGCCGCTGGCCGAGCTGGAGCCGCCGACCATCGGACCGGTCGAGCGGGCCATCGCCTCCCACATCGCGCCGCTGATCCCTCACGGGGCGACCCTTCAGCTCGGCATCGGGGCCATCCCCGACGCCGTGATCGCCTCGCTGGAGGGCCGGGATGACCTGGGCATCCACAGCGAGATGATCTCCGACGGGGTGATGCGGGCGGTGGAGTCGGGGCTGATCACCGGCCGCTTCAAGACCCGGCACCGCCGCAAGGTGGTCACCACCTTCGCCCTGGGCACCCGCGTCCTCTACGAGTGGCTGCACGAGAACCCCGTGGTCGAGGCCCACCCCTGCGACCACACCAACAACATCGGCATCGCCAGCCAGAACGAACGCCTGATCGCCATCAACTCGGCCATCTCGGTCGACCTGACGGGGCAGGTCAACGCCGACTCGATCGGCGGGCGCATCTACTCGGGGGTGGGGGGCCAGGTCGACTTCATCCGGGCCGCGGCGGCCTCCAAAGACGGCCTGCCGATCATCGCCCTGCCCTCGCTGGCAGGGGACGGCAGCATCTCGCGCATCCGCAGCACCCTGGCGCTGGGCGCGGGCGTGGTCACCTCGCGGGCCAGCGTGCGCATGATCGTGACCGAGTACGGGGTGGCTGATCTCTGGGGGCGCAGCCTGCCCGAGCGGGCCCGCGCCTTGATCAACATCGCCCACCCCGACCACCGGGAGCGGCTGGCGGCCGAGGCCGGGATCCGCGCGCCATGAGCGATCTGGACCTCGTCGTCGTCGGCGCGACCGGCTTCACCGGGCGGCAGGCGGCGGCCTACCTGGCCGCTCACGCCCCTCCCGAGCTGCGCTGGGCCCTGGTCGGACGGAACGAGGCCCGCCTCCTGGCCGTCCGCGACGGTCTGGGCCCGGCCCAGGCCGGGCGGGAGTGCCTGGTGGTCGACACCCAGGACGAGGCGGCGGTCGAGGCGCTGGTGGCCCGGACCCGGGTCGTGCTGACCACGGTCGGCCCCTACGCGCAGTACGGCGAGCCCCTGCTGGCCGCCTGCGCCCGCCAGGGTCGGCACTACGTCGACATCACGGGCGAGACCCCCTGGGTGGCCCGGATGATCGAGCGGCACCACGCCACCGCCCTCGAGTCCGGCGCGCGCATCGTGCCCTTCTGCGGCTTCGACTCGGTGCCCTCCGATCTGGGCGCCTGGATGCTCGCCGAGCACCAGCGCCAGCGCGGAGGCGCGGCCCTGGCCGAGGTCCTGGCCCTCTTTCGGGCCCGCGGGGGCTTCAACGGCGGCACCCTGGCCAGCGCCCTGGGCATGATGGAGCGCGGAGACGGCCGCACGGTCGCCCGCCCCGATCTGCTCAACGCGCCAGGCCCAATCGGCACCTACCCGCGAGATCAGCGCGGCGCGGTCTACGTCGCCGAGGCCTCGACCTGGAGCGCCCCCTTCTTCATGGAGGCGGTCAACACCCGGGTCGTGCGGCGCACGGCCTCGCTCCTCGCCGGGGGTCCCGAAGACCCGGGCCCGGCCTTCCGCTACCGCGAGGCGATGCGCACCGGCCCCGGCCTCTCCGGGAACCTGCTCGCCCAGACCCTGACCCTCTCCCTGGGGGCCTTCGCCGTCTTGATGTCCGGCGCCTGGGGTCGCGGCCTGGTCCGCCGCCTCGCCCCGGCCCCGGGAGAGGGCCCCGACGAGCAGACCATGGACCGCGGCTTCTTCCGGGTGGACCTGCTGGCCCGGACCGTGGATGGAGGGAGCCTGCGCGGCCGCATCGAGGGGCAGGGTGATCCCGGCAACCGCTGCACGGTGCGCATGCTCTGCGAGGCCGCCCTCTGCCTCTGCCTGGACGAGGCCGCCCTGCCGCCGCGGGCCGGCATCCTCACGCCGGCGACCGCCCTGGCGGGGCCCTACCTGGCTCGCCTGCGCGCCGCCGGGATGCGCTTCGAGGTCAGCGGCTGAGCGAGGGGCGGTCCTCGCGGTCGAAGACCTTCAGCAGGGCGGGCAGGAGCAGCAGGTCGGCCAGCAGGGCGCCCAGCAGGGTCACGGAGGTCAGCAGCCCGAACCAGCGGGTGCTGGCCAGCTCGGAGATCGAGAGCACCCCGAAGCCCGCCACCAGCAGCACGCTGGTCAGGACGATGGCCCGGCCGGCCCCGTGCATGGCCCGGTCGATCGCGCGGTCGACGTCCAGCCCCAGGGCGCGCTCCTCGCGGTAGCGGGCCATGAAGTGGATGGTGTCGTCCACCGCCAGGCCCAGGGCGACGGTGAAGCTGACGATGTTGGTGATCTTGAGGTCCTCGCCCGCCAGGGCCAGGGTGGCCGCGGTCAGCACCATGGGCAGCAGGTTGGGGGCGCAGGCGATCAGGGCCAGCCGCGGGCTGCGCAGCAGGCCCCACATGGTCAGGAGGATGACCACCAGCACCAGCCCGACGCTGCTGACCAGGTCGTTGACCAGCCGCTCGACCCCCGAGGAGGCCACGAAGCCGTCGCCGGTGACGTCGATGCGCTGGGCCCAGGGCCCCAGCAGCTCGGCCGCGCGCGCCTGGGTCTCGCGCTGGACGGTCAGCAGCTCGCGCCCGCCGGCGTCGGTGGTGAGCACCAGGATCCGGCCCTGCATGCGGTCCTCGGAGAGCAAGGCGCCCAGGCTCTCGGCCCCGCTCATCTCGGCCAGCAGCAGCTCCTGGGCGATCGCCTCGCGGCTGTCGGGCAGGCCGGCCTGGCCGGTGATCGCCTGGTGGACCTGGGCGATGAAGGAGGCGGGCGAGCTGCTCCAGCCGACCTCGGGCCGCCGGTCGAGCTCCTCTTGCAGGGTGAGCATCGCCCCCAGGATGGCGGGATCGAGCAGGTCGGCCTCGCCCGGCTTCAGCTGGAGGTGGACCATCACCGGCACGACCCCGCCCAGGCGCTGGTCGGCGGTGCGCACGGCCTGGGCCGTCGGGTGGGCCTCGGCGTACATCTCCAGCAGGTGGGACTGGGTCTGCACGGTGGCGGCGAGGCCCGCGGCCACCAGGGTCAGCGCCGCGAAGCCCAGGACGAGGGCGCGGCTGTGGCGCCGGGTGAGGGTCGAGAGCGCCGCGAAGATCGAGGCGCCGGGGCCACCCTGGAGCCGCGGGCCGATGCCCCGCGGGGGGATCCAGGCCAGCCAGACCGGCAGGACCAGCATCACGGAGAGCCAGACCGCCCCGACGGCCACCCCGGCGTGCAGGCCGAAGTCGCGGACCACCCGGGTCTGGGCGACCTGGAGGGAGAGGAAGCCGGCGGCGGTGGTGAAGGTGGTGAGGGCGCAGGCGGCGCCGAGCTGGCGCATGGTGAGGCCCATGGCCTCTTCGGGGCTGGGGGCCGGGCCGGAGGGAGGGTCGAGCTCCTCGCGGTAGCGGGTCAGGATGTGGATGCCGTCGCTGACGCCGATCACGACGGCCAGGGTGGGCACCAGCACCGAGAGCACGTTGAGGGTGGCGCCCGCCGCCAGCAGCGCCCCCAGGGCCCAGACGGTGCCGACCACGGTCACCACCAGCGGGCCCAGGGCCGACCAGAAGCGCCGGAAGAGCAGGACCGAGGTCAGGGTGAAGAGCACCGCCACGACCGGCAGGAAGCGGGCCTCGTCGGCCAGCATCAGGTCGATGACCTCGACCCGGATCAGGGGGACCCCGGTGGCCTGCACCCGCAACCCCTCGGGGGGAGGGAGCGCCCGCAGGGCCTCGTTCAGCTCGCGGACGGCCGGGCCCAGCGCCGACACCTGCTCCAGGGCGGGGTCGAGCCGCACGCGCAGGGCGGTCAAGCTGCCGTCAGGGCTGATCAGCAGGCGGCGGAGGGTCGGATCCTGGGCGGCGAGGCGCAGCGCCTCGTCCGGAGGCAGCTCCTCCAGGGGGGAGAGGACCCGCATGGCCTCGCCCTCGCGCAGCACGAGGCGGGCGTTGGCCAGGCTCTGCACGCCGACGACCGAGGGCAGCTCCTCCAGGCTGGTGTGCAGCGCGCGCAGCCAGGCGACGGCCTCCTCGCGGGCCAGCTCGCCCTCGACCAGGATCACCGCGTCGTTGTCGTCCCGACCCCAGAGCGTGTCGAGCTGCTCCAGCCGCTCGATCTCCTCTCCCCCGTCCATGAAGAGGGCCTGCGGCGTGAAGTCGACGGGCAGGCCCTGCTGCAGGCGCGCGGCGATGGCCCCCAGGGCGAGGGCGGTCAGCAGCAGGCTGGCCAGGAGCCCGGCGAGGCGATGGCGCACCAGGGCGCGGCCCCAGGCCTGCAGGAGGTCGGCCATGGCCCCGCTCAGGGTGCGACGGGTGGGAGCGCGTCGGAGGCCGAGCTGAGGTCGTTCTGGGGCTCGGAGGCGGCGGCCCGGTCCAGGTCGAGGGTGCCGCCCAGCATGGCCGAGACGCGGAAGAGGGCGACCGCGCCCATCAGGACGCCGAACCAGAGGGTGGCGACGCGGATCAGCAGGGAGGAGGCCACCGCGGCGGGCTGCCCGATGCCGGGGATGAGGGCGACCGCGCCGCCGGCGAGGGCCCCGTCGGCCACGCCGAGCCCGCCGGGCATGGCCCCGCCGGCCACGGTCGCGAAGGCGTAGAGGAAGACGCTGACGTCGAGCGAGGCGGCCACGCCCAGGCCGCGGAAGACCATCCAGTAGCCGACACACTCGGCGAACCAGGCGACCATGCTGACCGAGATGGTCAGCATCAGCGGCGCCGGCGCGAGGCAGGCCCGCATCGCGAGGTACATCTCTTCGAGCTTGTGGGCGACCCGCCCGATCAGGGGCAGGCGGGCGGCGAGGCCCAGGATGCCCATGCTGAGGCGCCGGCTGGAGAGGACGGCGAGGCCCAGGGCGATCAGGACGGCCGGGATGGCGAGGTAGTGGACCCGATCGCCGGCGTGGGTCGTGACCGAGAGCCCGGCGAGGATCAGCATGGCGATGCCGTCGGTCAGGCGCTCGGTGACCAGGGCGGGGATGGTCCGGGCCATCGGCGTGCCGGTCCGCGCGCGCACGACGTAGGGCTTGAGCAGCTCGCCGGCCTTGCCGGGGGAGATGACCATGGCCAGGCCGGCGGCGAAGTTCCAGGCGTCCTCGACCAGGGGCATGGCGACGCCCAGGCGGCGCAGCAGGTAGTGCCACTTGAAGAAGCGCAGGCCGTAGTTGAGCAGGGTCAGCAGCAGGACCGGGATCATCCAGGGCCAGTGGAAGGTGGCCAGCGCCGCGCCGACCTCGTCCACGCCGGCCCAGATGCTGCCCCCGAGGAAGAGGAGCGCGCCGAAGGCGATGGCGACGACCAGCCAGCGGCGAAAGCGGTGTACGAGGCGAGCGGACATGGCGCGCGCATAACCCCGTGGCGTACGATGCTGCTCGCGCAGGTCCATCGGCCTGCAAGGGAGCACCGTGCCCCGTTTTGAGGTCGCCCGCAGCGGCGGCGAGTCGGTCGAGGTCGAGGCGAGCACCTGGCTGTCAGCCCTGGGCGAGGGGCTGCTGATGATGGGCCTGCTCGGCGGCATCGACCGGCTGGCCTGCGAGGTGCTGCCCAACGGCCGGGTCCTCGCCCGCGACGTGCGCTCCGGCCAGGGCTACGCGGTCTCCGGCCTCTCACCGACCCGGAGCGGCCTCTCGCCGACGAGCTCGGCGTCCGCTTCGGCGCCGCCGCGCCGCGCCCCTCCCGAGGAGGGGACCCACAGCCTCGACGGGATGATCTTCGAGGGCGAAGAGGACGACGGCGAGCCCCTGGCGGACGAACGGGACGAGCTCGCGGACGATCCCTCCACCAATGTGCTGCTGGCGGCGCTGCGCGAGCTGGCGGGCGAGGCCCGGACCGACGCCTACCCCCCCAGCGACTTGGGCCCGGGCGAGACCTCCAGCGCGACGACCCTGGTGATGGAGTTCCTGGACCGGGTGCGCTCGGCGCCGTCGAACCTGATGGCCTGGCACGAGGCCCTGGACGCGGCGCAGGCGCTGATCCCCAGCGAGGCCGGGGCCGCGATGGAGCTCGAAGACGACGAGCGGCTGCGCTTCCTGCACGCCTACGGGCCCCGCTCGCGCGGCGTCCAGGGGGCGGTGATGCCCCGGGACACCGGGATCGCCGGCTTCGCGGTCCGACGGGTGGCCAGCATGCTGGTGACGGACACCAAGGCCGACCCGCGCTTCTGCTCGGACTTCGACGAGGTGACCGGCTTCTCCACCTGGGCGGTGATCTGCGTGCCGGTGGCGATGGAGGGCCGGGTCTTCGGCTGCCTGGAGCTGCTCAACCCGCTCTCGCCTGGGGGCTTCGATCGCGCCCAGGTCGAGCTGGTCGAGCTGATCGCCGGCAGCCTGGCCGAGCGCCTGATGGCGCCCTGAGGCCCTACTGGACGGTGATGGCCGTCACGAAGGAGGCGCTGCGGATGTCGGCCTTGAGCTGCTCCTGCAGCTTGCCGTACAGGCGCAGGTTCTCGGGGTTCTCGGTGTCCAGGTCGACGACGTTCTCGTCCTGCTGACGGGCGGCGTACTTGAAGAGCCAGAACTCGACCTGGCTGTCGTCGTCGAAGGTGAAGCGCCACTTGTGGCGGTTGGCCACCGTCCAGCTCTTGCCTTCCTTGTCGATCACCTTGCCCGTGGTGGTCAGGGTGCAGTCGTAGAGCCAGGGGCTGACCTCGGTGGTGTAGGTGCAGCTCACGTCGGTGGGGACCTTGCCGGGGGTGACGCTGACGCTCTTGACGTTGGTCCAGGGGATGCCGCTGGCGGCGCTGCCGGCCTCGCCGTCGATGACCAGCTTGCGGCCCTCGTCGATCCAGCCGTCCTCGCCGTAGAAGTCCTCGCTGCGCTCGACGCGGACGACCTTGCCGTTCTTGAGGCTGCCGTCGGCGAACTTGATCGAGACCATCATGTCGGCGTTGTTGACGGGCGCAGCGGGCTCGGGCTCGGGCTCGGGCTCGGGCGTCGGCGCGGCGACGGTCGGGGGCGGGGCAGGGG
>DDSR01000479.1 GCA_002343455.1 Deltaproteobacteria bacterium UBA2385
ACGCACCACAGCTCGCGGGGGGGCGGGGCGAAGTCCTCCATCAGCTCCTGGTGGCTGATCTGGAGGTCCAGCTCGTCCAGGGCGATGTCCTGGGCCCAGTTCAGCGTGTCGGCGCGCCAGATGCGGGCGGGGTGCTCTTCCTGCCACTCCCAGGCGAAGGCGGCGGAGGAGGAGAGCAGCAGGGCGGTCGAGGTGAGCAGGGGAAGGATGCGGGGCATGGTGACCTCTGGGTTGGTTGTGGGGCGTAGTTGCAATGGGTGTGCCAACGTGGCGAACCCGTTGAAGATGCTGAAAATGCTGGCATTTTTTGATCTGAGGCCGCTCAGCTCCCCCCAAGTAATTGCCACAGGACAATTTCTCTGCTACGGTGTTGCCCGGTGGAAATCGCGGCCTCCACCTCACCCGGAGCCTGAACATGCCCCTCGCGGGCCGTCGGTACCGAAGGCTCAAGAACCTCGCGGCGAGCGCGGATCGGGTCACCATGACCGCAGTCGACGAGCTGCGGGGCGAGGTCTGCGTGCTCAAGGTGGCCCGCGCGGACAGCCTGGACGCCCAGCTCTTGCAGGAGGAGGGCCGCAGGCTGGCCTCGCTCCGTCACCCCGCCCTGGTGCGGGTGAGCGACCACCTCGTCGCGGTCGAGGGGGTCCTGGCGGACGTCCTCGTCACCGGCTTCGCCACGGAGTGGATTGACGGCCACACCCTCTCCAGCGTCTCGCTGGAGGTGGGCAAGGCCGAGAGGCTCCAGCTCTTCGCCCAGCTGGTGGAGGTGGTCGAGTACCTGCACCGCTTCGGCCTCTTGCACCTCGACATCAAGCCCGACAACGTGATGGTCCGCGGACAGCAGGCCTCCCTGCTGGACCTGGGCACCGCCCGGCCCCTGACCGTGGGGGTCGGCGAGGCCGGCGGTACGCTGGGCTACGCCGCTCCCGAGGTCCTGCTCGGTGAGGCCGCGGGCCCCGGCGCCGACGTCTTCAGCTTGGGGGTCCTGCTCTACGAGCTGCTCAGCGGGCGCAGCCCCTTCGAGGGCTCGGACGGCGCCAGCTTGCGAGACGGGCTGCTGGCCGGTCACTTCGTCCCGCTGCTCTCCCTGGTCCCCGATCTGGACCCGGCCATCGCCGCGCTCTGCGAGCGGATGTTCGCCCGCGACGTCACCCTTCGCCCCGCCGATCTGCGCAGCGTCCGGCAGCACCTGGAAGAGCTCGGCGTTCGGGTCCCACCCCGCCGCGGCGAGCCCCCCCTGGTGGGGAGGGAGGCCGAGCAGCGGGCCCTGCTGGAGCGCCTCTCCCACCCCGGCGAGGTCTGGCTGGTGGGCCCGGAAGGCAGCGGGCGCCGCAGGCTGACCCGCGAGGTCCTGCCGCGGGTCGGCGTACCGATCCTGGACCTCAGCGAGCGCCCGCTGGGCTGGGGGGTCGTCGACCAGGTCGTCGAGCAGCTCGTCTCGCTCAAGAAGAGCGCGCGCACTTCGGCGACCAGCTCGCGCAACCTCGGCCCGTGCTCCTTCGTCGTCGTCCTGCCTTCAGACGAGTCCGAGACCGTCTCCGGCCTCGTTCGGGCCATCCCGACGCTGGTCGACGCCGGCGCCAGCGTGCTGCGGCTGGGGACCGCGGCCCCGTCCCGGGCCCGCTCGATCCGGCTGGGCCCGCTGGAGCCAGCGGCGATCCTGGCGCTGGGCCTCTTCTTCGGCCGCCCGCTCGGTCTCGGCATGCCGCGGCTGCTGGCCCGCACCGCCGGCTGGCCGCGCGCCCTCGTCCAGGCCTTGCGCGAAGAAGAACCCCCGGTTCCCGCGGCGCTCGGAGCGGTCTGGTCCCTGGTCTGCGGCCTGCCCGACGGCATCCCCGCCCCCCTGGCCGCGGCCCTGCCGCTGGCCATCCGCATGGGCGTCGACTCTCTCGCCGAGCAGGGCTTCCTCCGCGCTGCGCCGGACGGTCGGATCTACGCGCTCCGGCCCGGCGGTGTCCTACGGGTCGACGATCGGCTGCGCGCCATCCTCGGCCAGCTGGTGGAGCTGCCCGGCCTGCCGACGCTCTGGTGCGATGTGCTCCGCCTCCGCCTGGGCTTGCAGGCGCGGGACTTCCGGCCCGAGCGTATCGGTCCGTCGCCCCCGCACGATCTCATCCCCGAGCTGACCGAGCTGACCCTGGCCGAGGCCGAGCGGGGTTCGGCCCGCGGTCGGCACGCCCTGGCCCTGCTCGCCCTGACCTCCGGCGACTCGCTACAGGCCCTCGAGCTGCTCGGCCCGGCCGATCAGGACGACGCCGAGGCCCGGGAGCGCCGCCTGATGGCCCTCCGCAACCTGGGTCGCCACGAGGAGTTCCTGGCCCTGCTCGGCCAGAACGCGGTCCAGCTGCCCCCGCTCCAGGAGTGGATCGCCCGCACTTACCTGGCGCGGCAGCGCGGCTCGCTGGAGGAGTTCGAGCAGGCCCTGGCCTCGCTGCGAGGGGTCGCCGAAGGCGACGACCTGCCCTTGGTCCGGGTCTTCGAGGCCCAGGTGCTGATCGAGCGGCAGGCAAGGGGGCTGCCCCTGCACGGCGTCGACGAGCTGCTGGCCTGGTTCGAAGGGCACGACGACAGCTTGCCGGCCTACGGGCTCAGCGCCGCGGGGCGGCTGGCGGGCCGCCTGGGTGACCTGGAACGGCAGCGCCTGCTGCTGGCCCGGGCGGTTCGAATGGCCGACCAGGAGGGCGATGTGCGAGGCGCGGCGGGGATCCGCCTCAACCTCGCGGGCGCCCTGATCGACGCCGGAGATGACGCCCGCCGCCGCAGCCTGCTGGAGGAGGCGGCCCTGCTGGCCTCCGCCGCGCGCCAGCGCCAGCTGTACGCCCAGTGCGTCTACAACCTGGCGCGCACCGAGCTGCACGCCGGCCGGTTGCCCGACGCCCGCGCCCGGATCGCCGAGTTCGCGCGGCTGGTCGCCGACCTCCCTGGGGCGGAGCTCCGCAGCCGTGGGGCCCTCAACCGCGCCTGGCTCTGCCTGTCCGAGAGCCAGCCGACCCGGGCGATCGAGGAGCTCGCCGCCTTGCCCCTGGACGAGCTGCCCAGCGAGTGCCGTCGCCAGGCCGAGATCCTCCGCGGCTGGGCGCTGGTCGAGAGCGGGGAGCCCGCCGAGGCCCTCGCCCTGCTGCCCGAGCACCCCTCGCTGGGCGAGGACCCGCACCTCGAACACCTCGCCCTGGCCCTGCGCGGTCGCGCCCTGCTGGCCATGGGTCGGAGCTGCCTGGACCGGGCTCGCCGCAAGGTGCTCCGCGCTCCCTCGGCCGGGCCGAGCCCGATCGTCGGCGAGGTCCTGCTGGCCTGGGGCGGTGAGGACCAGGACCCCAGCCGCGCCGAAGAGCGACGCGAGGCCCTCGAGCAGGCCACCCTGCACCTTCGGGGGGCGCTGGCGGGGCGCGCCATCCGGCAGCGGGCCCGGCTCACCCCCGGCGGCACGGTCCGCCTGGACGGTATCGTCTCGCTGACGGAGTCCCTGCACGACGCCAAGGCCTTTCCCCAGGCCCTGGCGCGGCTGGTGCGTGAGGCGCTGGGCGTCCACCGGGTGCTGATCATGCTGCGCATGCCCGGCCTGGGCAACCAGGTCGGCTTCACCGAGCTCTCGGGCTCCCAGGCGGCGGGCATCGGGCGAGAGGTCATGCAGCGCATCAAGGGGCCTGACGATGTCTGGCGCTCTGGGGACGCCTTCGCCGACCCCGGGCTGCGCCGCTCCTCCCAGACGGTCCGCACCTTCGAGATCCGCAGCCTGCTGGCGGTGGCCATCCCGGGGGTCGACCGGGCCATCGGCGCGCTCTACATCGACGACATCACCCGGGCCAACCGCTTCGAGGACGAAGACGTGGCCATGCTCCAGCGGCTGGGACGGGCCATCGCCGGGATGATCCCCCTGGTCAACGGCGAGGGCCGCGCCTCGGGCGACGAGCCGGTCGAGATCCTCGGCACCCTGCTCAGCTCGCCTCCCACCATCCGCCTGGTCAACGAGGCGATCGAGATGCTGCGCCTGAGCAAGGAGGCCAACGTGATGATCACGGGGCCGACGGGCGCGGGCAAGACGGTGCTCGCCCGGAGGCTGGCCATCGAGGTCCTCAAGTGCAGCGACATGGAGACCATCGTGCTGCGCAAGGGGGACCCGCAGATGCTGGTCACGATGCTGCAGGGCAGCCAGCGCGGCGAGTTCACCGGCGCCGCCGATCGGGAGGGAGCCATCACGCGCTGCCTGCGCGAGAACAAGGCGCTCTTCCTGGACGAGGTCCAGAACCTCGACGAGGCCGGCCAGCAGATCCTCCTGCCCCTGCTGGACATCCCGCGCTCCTTCGGCGGCCTCACGACCACCTCGCGCTCGCTCCACCGGCCGCTGCATGTCCTGCTGGGCACCAACCACGACATCAGCGAGGAGCACGCCTTCGAGGTCTTCCGGGCGGACCTGTGGTACCGCATGTCGCGCATTCACATCCACCTGCCGCCGCTGCGGGAGCGGGGGGTAGAGGTGGTCTACCGGTACCTGGCCGGGATGCTGGCCGCGCGGGGCGCCCCCCCGCCGGAAGAGGTGCTGGAGCCCGAGGCCTTGCAGCGGGTGACCAGCGCGCGCTGGCCGGGCAACCTGCGTGAGCTGGAGGGCTTCGCCGAGCGGGTGGCCTTGTTGGCCGAGAGCCGCGGGCGTCGCCTGGGCCTGGACGATCTCCCCAACCTGCGGCTGGAGCCCCTGCCCAGCGGTCCCGTCGCCTCTCGCCCGGCCCAGGCCACCTTGGAGCAGATCAGCCTGCACCACATCATGGAGACCCTGCGATCCTGCAGCTGGCAGCAGCGGGCGGCGTCCGTGCAGCTGGGCATGGCCCCGCCGACCCTGAACAAGCTGCTGCGACGGCATGGCCTGCTCGACGAGGTCAAGCGGCGGCGAAACGAGCTGAGCTGAGCGCCCGCGCGAGCCGGCTTTCGGATACCCTCTGCGCCGATGGCATCTCTCACCCTGCGCGAGCTTCACAAGCAGTACGGCCATGTCCAGGTCCTGCACCGCATCGACCTTGACATCGTCGACGGCGAGCTCCTGGTCCTGGTCGGACCTTCGGGCTGCGGCAAGTCCACCTTGCTCCGCTGCATCGCCGGGCTGGAGCAGATCAGCGGCGGTCGGCTGATGATCGGCGACCGCGAGGTCGGCCACCTGGCGCCGCGGGATCGCGACATCGCGATGGTCTTCCAGAGCTACGCGCTCTACCCCCACATGACCGTGCGCCAGAACATGGCCTTCGCCCTGACCCTGAAGAAGGCCCCGCGCGCCGAGATCGAGGCCGCGGTGGCCGAGGCCGCGCGCATGTTGGACCTTCACGCGCTGCTCGACCGCTTCCCGAAGGAGCTCTCCGGCGGGCAGCGGCAGCGGGTGGCGATGGGCCGGGCGATCGTCCGGCGGCCCCGGGTCTTCCTCTTCGACGAGCCGCTCTCCAACCTCGACGCGCGCCTGCGCACCCAGCTCCGGGTCGAGCTGAAGCGGCTGCATGTCCAGCTCGGCACGACCATGATCTACGTGACCCACGACCAGGTCGAGGCGATGACCCTGGCCGACCGTATCGCGGTCCTGGAGGGCGGCCGGCTGCAGCAGATCGGCACCCCACGCGAGCTGTACGAAGACCCGGTCAATCGGTTCGTCGCGGGATTCATCGGATCGCCGTCGATGTCCTTCCTGGCCAAGGTCGAGCCGGGGGTGGTGGTCGGCGTGCGCCCCCACGACGTGATCCTGGGGGAGCAGGGCCGGCCCGCCCGGGTCGAGGTGGTCGAGACCATGGGCTTCGAGAGCTTCGTCCACCTGGACATGGACGGCGAGGCCCTGGTGGCCCGCGTCGAGGGGCCGCCACCGCCGCGCGGACCGATCGGCGTGACCCTGTCCCGGTCGGTCCGCTTCCACCCTGACAGCGGCGAGCGCATCCGGTAGCGGTCCGACGGCGCTGCGGTGTCGAGGAAGGGAGACCCTCACCCCGGAGCACCCGATGCCTGTCGCCGCCCTCCTCCCGCTGCTGCTTATCGCCCCCGCCCTGGCCGAGACCGAGGTCCAGGTCGAGGCCCTCGCCACCCAGCTCTACGGGGAGGGCCCGGGGGTCGGCTTCGGGCTGGGCGCCCGCCTGGGGGCCGGCGGAGCGGGCTTCCTCGGCGCGGATGTGCGGCTGTCCGACCGGGCCTCCTGGATCGGGCGCGGCACCGTCGGGCTGGACGTCCTGGAGAGCTCGGAGACCCTGGACCTCACCCTCGGGCTCTTCCTGGGCACCACCGGCTGGATGAAGCCGCTGGCGGCCAGCGCGGTCGACCCGACCGCCGGCTTCGAGCTCGGCTTCGGGCTCAACCTGGGGCCCGTCCGGGGCCGCTATCGCCACCTGGACGGCTTTCGCGGCCCCCTGGAGGCGAGGCTGACCGAGGACGAGTGGCGCCTGGGCTTCGAGATCGGCACCGTGCAGATCTTCGGCCAGCACACCCGCTTCAACCCGGGAGAGGAGCCCCGCGAGCGAGGCCTGGGCATGGGGGCCGCGCTGACCTTCTGAGGGGCGAGGCGGTCTGCGGCGCCTCCGGTTATCGGCCGTCCCCTCGTGCCGTCCCCTCGTGCCGTCTCCCGGAGGCCCCGATGGCCCATCCCGTCCGCTCCGCCGTCCGAATCGCCGAGGGGCCGCTCTCCCGCGCCCTGATCGTCGAGAACCCCCACGGTGAGCTCGATCGGTCCCTGCTGGCCTCGGGCTGGACCTGCACCCGCCTCCCCGACGCCCCGCCGCCCGATCGCCTGGTCGCCGCTTTGCAGGAGACCCGGGCGCAGGTCCTCTTCAAACGATCGCGGGTGATCGTCGACGCCGCGCTGCTCGACGCGGCCCCCGAGCTGCTGGCGGTCCAGCTCTGCTGCATCGGAGACGACAGCGTCGACCTCCAGGCCTGCGCGGATCGGGGGGTGCTGGTCTTCAACGACCCCATCTCCAACAACCGCAGCGTCGTCGAGCTGGCGATCGCCCACCTGATCGCGCTGTCGCGGCGGCTGTACGAGACCGACCAGGACTGCCGCCACGGCGGCTGGGACAAGAGCAACACCGAGCGCTACGAGATCCAGGGCAAGACCCTGGGGGTGCTGGGGCTGGGCAACATCGGTCGGGCCGTGGCCCGCGCGGCCCAGGGCCTGGGCATGGAGATCCGCTTCTTCGACAGCCGCGAGGTGGCGGTCGAGCTGGGCCAGGAGCTGGGCTTCCGCTTCTGCAGCAGCATGGAGGAGCTCTTCCGCGGCAGCGACTACGTCAGCGTGCACCTCTCGGCGACGGACATCGAGCGGCACAGCAACGCCGGGGTGCTGGACGGGGGGGTGCTGGACCTGCTTGGGGCCGACCGGCCCGAGGACAGCCCGCGCATCTTCCTGAACCTGTCGCGGGGCTTCCTGTACGAGGCTCAGTCGCTGCTGGGGGCGGTCGAGCGAGGCCGGATCCGCCGGGCCGCGGTCGATGTGTACCCCAGCGAGCCGATGGGCAAGGAGGCTTGGGTCAACCCCTACCAGGCCCAGCCCCGCATCGCGCTCTCGCCCCATATCGGGGCCTCGACGCTGGAGGCGCAGCCCAGGATCGCGCGGCGGGTGGCCGAGACGATCGGGGCCTTCTCCCGGACCGGGGCCGTTCGCGACTGCGTCTTCAGCCCCCGGACCCAGCTCGCGGTGCTGGAGGGAGGCGTCAGCGCGCGGGCGGCCCTGCTGGTCGTGCACGGCACCGCCCGGGGCACCAAGCGGGCCATCGACGACATCATCTTCGAGTCGGGGGCCAGCAACCTGGCCTCGCAGCACCGCGACCTCGACCACCTGGGGGTGGCGATCGATCTCGCGGCGCTGGATCGGGCGCTCGACTCCGACCAGCTCCTGGCCCTGGTCGAGCGCGCCGCGCGCCTGACCGGGGACCCCACGGCGATCCGCAGCGTCCGGCAGGTGCGGGTCGGCGGCTGAGTCCGGGCCCGGCGCTGCGTCCGGCCCCTACTCGGGGGCCTCGACCTTGGGCTTGCGGGTCGTGCGGCGGCGCTTGGGCGCGGCCGGCTCCTCGGCGGGGGTCTCCACGGCGGGGGGCTCCACGATGGGGGTCTCCACGACGGGGGTCTCCACGACGGGGGTCTCTACGATGGGGGTCTCCACGACGGGGGTCTC
>DDSR01000480.1 GCA_002343455.1 Deltaproteobacteria bacterium UBA2385
TCACCTGCTCGAGCGCCTCGCCCGAGAGCTGGAGCCCGTCGCCTTCGCCCAGGGCGATCACATCGTCGAGGAGGGCAGCCTGCGCGGAGACGCCTGGATCGTCGCCGCCGGCCAGGTCAGCGCCTGGCGGGCCACCACCGGCAACCGCCAGGAGCACCTCGCCACCCTCCAGCCCGGCACCCTCTTCGGCCACGTCGCCATCATGGACGGCGATCTGCGGACCGCCACCTGCATCGCCGAGACGCCCGCCTGGCTGTACCGCGTGCCCCGTGAGCTGTGCGAGGCCCTGATGGACAACGCCACCGCCGAGGGCCGCGCCCTGCGCAGGTGTCTGATCGACGCCTCGGTCCAGCAGCTGCAGAACGCCAACAAGCGCCTGGACCAGGTCGCCCGCGAGCACGCGGCGCGGGTGCGGCCGGAGCTGTATACGGAGAGGGACCTGGCGCGCGCGCGGGGAGAGGGGAAGGCGTAGGCGGGGGCTCAGCCGCCGACGTCCTCGCAGCCCTTGACCTCGCGCAGGATCTCGCCGGTGGTCTGGTCGACGCACTCGCAGGGGATGGTCGCGCGGACCCAGGTCAGGGGGTACAGCTCGCTGCCGGCCTGGCAGGTGTAGGAGAACTCACAAGGACTACAGTTGTGCTTGCCCTCCCACTCGCTGCTGCACGGGGCGCCACCCCACGAGTATCGACAGACCCCGCCGCCACCATCCGAGGTGCCGCCGTCAGCGGTACCGCCGTCTGGAGTGCCGCCGTCTGGAGTGCCGCCGTCTGGAGTACCGCCGTCAGCGGTACCGCCGTCTGGAGTACCGCCGTCGGAGGTGGGGGTATCGTCAGGTCGGTCGACCGCCTTGCCGTCGCAGGCAAGGAAACAGGTGACGAGGAGCAAGACGAGGACCACTATGGGCTTTGGTGTCGTCATTCGTGCTTCCAGCAGTCGGGAGGCCCAACAAGGAGCTCGCCCGTGTCATTGTCTACACACTCACAGGGCCAATAGGTGAGCAACCAATGGCTCCCGCGCTCATCGGAAGCGCCGCAATAGTGTACTCGGCCTTCCGGGCTACACTGCCACCAGCCTTCCCATTCCTCTCCACAGGGAGCCAGGTCCCAGAAGTACTGTCGCGGAGCAGAAGGGGGTGTCAAGCCAGGAGACTTTGAAGCGTCGTCCGCTCTCGACTTCTCCACCAACATGGCACCCGGCCCGGTGACACATGAAGCCAGAATGAGGATGGTAAACTGCACGAAAAAGCTCATCCGTGAATCTCCGACCCGACCGAACCAGCACAGTCGGTACACCAGAACAACCAGACCGTGCTGGAGTCTCCCGGCTCCAGCACGCCACAGTGGACCACCGGCATGCCTGTGATCGTCGAATCGCGGGGCTGGCAGTAGGTCCGATCATCCGTGCGGCTGTAGTTGGTCCATGTGTCCGCCGCGATTGAGGTTCCGGTGTCCATGGGGAGCCCCAGGATCGCGGACAACGCGCACCGCCAGCGGTGTCCGGCGAGGTCGAAGCAGCAGTTGCCCCGTGAGCAGTGTCCGCCCGAGCCATTGTGGACGTGGCCGAGCTCATGGATGAGGAGGCGGCCCTGGTCGGCCATGATGCGAAGCGCATAACGACTGAGCTCGGCGGCCTTGGCGCGGTACCCGGCCCGGTCGGAGGCCGGCGCGCCAAGGGGATCCTGCGCGTAGTCGAGCGCCATACGGGCGAGGTAGAGGATGTAGTCGCAGACGTACCCGTACCAGGAAAGAAGCTCCGGGCGGAGGGTGACCGACCAGGTTCCGTCGTAGACGTACGCAACGACACCGGAAGACGAGGGTGGTGCCGACAAGCTCCCCGAAGGGTGAGTCGACCCACCACGTGCGATCCATGCGTTGGCGACCGTATCGAACCGCGACGGCGGAAGACCATGGCTCCATGGACTGCCGGTGTCCGCTAGCACCCGGCCACGCCCGGAGACCCGCATCAGGAAGCCCTCATCGCAGTCCGTTCGGCTTCCAGCATACTCCCCGCAGATCCACCTCTCTCTGGAGTCCGACGTCCCAGCCACGAACGCATGGGCGGTGTCGTCGTTCATCATGCGGAAGCGCAGCTTGCAGGGACCCGCGCCCAAGCCGTCCGTCTTGGAGGTCTCGCCCCGCAGCACTGAATCGACGAACTCGGCGAACCCGTCGCAGTGCTCGTCGTGCGTACACGGCTCTTCGATCTGCCGGGAGAATGCCACAATCAGGGCGTTGGTCCAGCGATAGAACTGCAGAGGGGGACCCCAGCCGGTGTGCCAGAAGCGCGCGTCGATGTCGGCGGGCATCGTGTCGGTGGGTAGGTTGTAGCAGCTCAGCAGCGAGTCGAAGCCGGCTAGGTCGACCGCGGCGGCTCGAACCACCGTCCACACATCGCCCCAGAGGACGGACAAGGCCCGGTCGACGCCGGACGCGATGCCGACGTCCTCGCCGGTGCCCAGCGCGTACTGGCGGGCCAGAGCGGACTGGTAACGAACCAACCAGCGCGACGGAACCGTAAACTCGGTGTCCCGGTATCCGAACCAGACATCCCGGCCCGACGACCCGCCTCCCCCGAACCCTGCGGCCGGCGGCAAGAGCGTTCCCGCCAACCGCGCCCGACGGCCTCGCTCGGCCATCGGATCCTTGAAGTGCCGAGCAGTGGCCCGACGGTCCATCTCCGGTCCGTTCACCACGGTGCGGCCGTCGCGCAAT
>DDSR01000436.1:0-8743 GCA_002343455.1 Deltaproteobacteria bacterium UBA2385
CGGCCTCGTCGTGCTCGGCCTGGCGGAGCTGCTCGGCCAGGACCTTGCGGTCGCCGACCAGGCCCGAGAAGCGGGCGAGGCCCAGCAGGATCTCAGCCTGGCGGATGCGGCCCTTCAGGCGCCGGTGGCGGATGGCCTTGCGGACCTGCCGCTCCAGCGTGCGCATCCGGGCGGTCAGCTCGTCCAGCGTCCGGGTCGCCTCCTCCAGGTTCTGGCTGGTCTCGGTCAGGCGCTGCTCGGCCTCGTCCCGGCGGGCCTTGAAGCGGCTGATGCCGGCGGCCTCCTCGATCANNGCGCGCGAGGTTCTGCTCGGCCGCCTTCAGCTTCAGCTCCGCCTCGTGGCGGCGCGAATGCAGGCCGGTGATGCCGGCGGCCTCCTCGATCAGGTGGCGGCGCTCCTCGGGGCGGGCGCTGATGATCTGGCCGATGCGGCCCTGCTCGATGAAGCTGTAGAGGCGGTTGTTGGCGCCGGTGTCGAGGAAGATGTCCTGGACGTCGCGCAGGCGGCAGCGGGCCCCGTTGATGCGGTACTCGCCCTTGCCGTCGCGGAAGATGCGGCGGGTGATCTGCAGCTCGGCGTGGCGGGCGTACTCGCCGGGGAAGGGCTCGCCGTCGGCGGCGAAGGTCAGGCTGACCTCGGCGACGCCGGTGGCCGGCCGCTCCTGGGTGCCAGCGAAGATGATGTCCACCATCTGCGAGCCGCGCAGGCTGCGGGCGGACTGCTCGCCCAGGCACCACTTGACGGCGTCGACGACGTTGGACTTGCCGCAGCCGTTGGGTCCGACCACGCCCGAGATTCCCGGACCGAAGTGAAAGCTCACCCGATCGGGGAAGGACTTGAAGCCATGGATCTCGAGCTTCTGGATGTGCATCGGGGAGAGCTCAGAGCAGCGGCAGGCAGAGGACGAGGAGGAGGCCGAGGCCCGAGGCGAGGGTCAAGAAGCAGCCGGGACGCAGGTTTCGAGGGGGGGCCACGGGAGGTGCTCCGGGTTCAGGAGGGGACGGGCAGGCCGTCGCGCTGGCGGTAGTGCGCCCACAAGGCGAGGTACTCGGCCCGACCGTGGCGGATGACCTCTTCGATCTCGCGGTCGCTGACCTGGCGCACGACCCGGGCGGGCATGCCCAGCAGCAGCGAGCGCTCGGGGTAGCTGCGGCCGACCGGGACGACGGCGCCGGAGCCGACGATGCTGAAGCGGCCGATGCGGCAGTTGTCCAGCAGGACCGCCCCCATGCCGATCAGGCACTCGTCTTCGACGAAGCAGCCGTGCAGGATGGCCCGGTGCCCGACCACGCAGCCGTCGCCGACGGTGGTGGTCGAGCTTCCGCCGGTGGCGTGGGCGATGGTGCCGTCCTGGATGCTGGTCTCGGCGCCGATGCGGATGGCGCCCTGGTCCCCGCGCAGCACGCAGCCGGGCCAGACCGTCGAGCGCGCGCCGATGCTGACGTCACCGATGAGCACGGCCTGGGAGTGGACCCAGGCCTCGGGGTGCACGGAGGGGTTGTGCTCCTGGTACAGCTCGATCATCGCCTCAGAGCTAACGCGCCGTGCAAGAGCTTTCGCCCCGCAGCGTAGGAAGGCCAACCCTGGAGTCGGAAATGAGCTCGACGGCGCTGGTTCCTCGCAAAGACACCGCGATCGCCTACCTGCTGTGGATCGGCGGCCTGATGGGCTTCTGCGGCCTGCATCGGCTGTACATGGGCCGCTATGGCAGCGGGATCCTCTGGTTCCTGACCGGCGGCCTCTGCTTCGTCGGGCAGATCATCGACCTCGTGATGATGCAGCGCATGATCGACGACAGCGCCGAGGGCCGGGGCTGGTAGCTCAGCCCAGCAGGGCGCCAGCGACGGTGGCGGTCATGAAGGCGGCCAGGCTGCCGGCGATCATCGCCCGCAGGCCGAGGTCGGCGAGGTCCCCCATGCGCTGCGGGGCGATGCCGCCGATGCCGCCCAGCTGGATGCCGATGCTGGCGAAGTTGGCGAAGCCGCAGAGCGCGTAGCTGGCGATGATGGCCGAGCGCTCGGAGAGCACCGCCGGCTCGGCCGCCACGATCCCTGCGAGGTTGATGTAGGCGATCAGCTCGGTCAGGACCAGCTTCTCGCCCAGCAGGCCGCCGACGATGCTCGCCTCGGACCAGGGCACGCCCATGACGAAGGCCAGCGGCGCGAAGAGCCAGCCGAGGATCAGGGAGAGGGAGAGGGGGGCGCCCTCTACGCTGAGCGGAATCAGCCCCAGGCCCCAGTCGACCATCGCCACCAGCCCGACGAAGGCGATCAGCATGCCGGCGACGTTGATGGCCAGCTTGACTCCCTCGGTGGCGCCATTGGCCGCGGCCTCGATGATGTTGCGGGCGGACCTCTCGTGGGGGATGGCCAGGGTTCCCAGGGTGACCGGCGTGCCGTCCTCGGGCACCATCACCTTGCTGATCGCCAGGGCCGCCGGGGCGCTGAGGATGGAGGCGGTGACGAGGTGCCCGGCGATGCCGGGGATGTCCTTGAGGATGTGGACGTAGGCGGCCATGACCCCGCCGGCCACGGTGGCGAAGCCGCCGGTCATGACCGCGTGCAGCTCGCTGCGGGTCATCGAGGCGACATAGGGGCGGACGACCAGGGGAGCCTCGGTCTGGCCGACGAAGATGTTGGCGGCAGCCGAGAGGCTCTCGGCGCCGGAGGTGCCCATGGTGCGCTGCATCAGCCAGGCGATGGCCCAGACGATGCGATGCATGATGCCCAGGTGGTAGAGCACGGCCATCAGCGAGGAGAAGAAGACGATCGTCGGCAGGATCCAGAAGGCGAAGGTCTTCACCGGCGGGGAGATGCGCCCGATGAAGAAGGCGGCGTTGCCCTCGCCATCGAGGATCTGGTGGCCCTCCACGGTCTGGAAGACGAAGTTGGAGCCGGCCTCGCTGAAGCTGAGCAGGCGGCGGACGCCGACATCGACCCAGGTGAAGAAGGTCTCCTGAAGCGCCGGCTGCAGCACGATCAGCCCGAAGAGGAGCTGCAGGGCGATCCCCCAGGCCACTGGCCTCCAGCGGATCTGGCTGCGGTTGGTGGAGAGCAGCCAGGCGATGCCCACCATCACGACCAGGCCGAGCAGGCTGGTGCCTCGCTCGACGAGGCCGACGTTGTCGGAGAGGAAGGCGGCCACGACCGGCATGAAGACCCCGCTCAGCGGAGGCGGATGGCCGCCCCGATCAAGGTGAGCGCGGTCTGCAGGCCGCGGTCGGCGTGGTAGACGGTCAGCAGGGGCTGGCCGGCCTGGACCCGGTCCCCCACCCGCACATGCAGGCGCAGGCCCACCCCGGGGTGGACCGCCTCGCCGGCTTGACGACGGCCGGCGCCCAGCTCGAAGGCGGCGCGGCCGAGGTCCAGGGCGTCGAGCGCCTCGACCTCGCCCTGGCGGTCGGCGAGCACATCGTGGGTGGAGCAGCCGCCTCCGAGCAAGGGAGCGTGGGGATCGCCGCCATGGGCGCGGACCATCCGGCACCAGCGCTCGTAGGCCGCGCCGCTGTCGAGCAGGGTGCGGGCGCGCTGCACTTCGGCCTCGTCCCGACCGATCAACGCGCAGGTCAGCTCGGCGAGCTCGGCCGGTCCCTGGCCCTTCAAGCAGGCCACGGCCTCTTCGACCTCCAGGGCGTTGCCGATGGTCATCCCCAGGGGCGCGTGCATCGGGGAGAGCAGCGCCCGGGTGCGGACCCCGGCGCCCTGGCCCACCTGCACGAGGCTGTCGGCGAGCTGCTGCGCGGCCGGACGGCTCTGCATGAAGGCGCCCCGCCCGAACTTCACGTCGAGAGAGAGCTCGTCGAGGCCCTCGGCCAGCTTCTTGGAGAGGATGCTGGCGGTGATCAGCGGGATGCTGGGGACGGTCGAGGTCTCGTTGCGCAAGGCGTAGAGGAGCCGATCGGCCGGGGCCAGCTCGGCGGTCTGGCCGTTCATGAAGCAGCCGACCTCGGCCAGCACGGACTGGAGCCGCTCGATCGGCAGATCGGTCCGGAAGCCCGGGATGGCCTCCAGCTTGTCGAGGGTGCCGCCGGTGTGGCCGAGGCCTCGGCCGCTGATCATCGGGACCCGGAAGCCAAGCTCGGCCCAGAGGGGGGCCAGCACGAGGCTGACCTTGTCTCCGACTCCCCCGGTGCTGTGCTTGTCGACGATCGGTCCATCGACCTGCCAGCGCATCACCTGGCCGGAGTCGCGCATCGCCAGGGTCAGGGCGACCGTCTCGTCCCGCTCCATGCCGCGGACCATGACGAAGGCCAGGAAGGCGGCGGCCTGGGCGCGGCTGACCCGCTCGTCGACGACGGCGTCGACGAACCAGGCGATCTGCGAGGCGCTGAGGGCCTTGCCGTCCCGCTTGGCTTCGAGGACCTGCTCGACGGTGTGCGCGGCAGCAGGCGAGGCCATCAGTAGGCGCCCTTGCCGGTCCCGCCCGTGACGATGGCGATGCTGGCGCTGGCGCCCAGCCGGGTGGCTCCGGCGGCGATCAGGGCGTGGGCGTCGGCCTGGGTGCGGACGCCGCCGCTGGCCTTGACGCCCATGTCCGGGCCGACCACGGCGCGCATCAGGGCGATGTCGTCCACCGTGGCGCCGCCGCCGCCAAAGCCGGTGCTGGTCTTGACGAAGTGGGCCCCGGCGGCCTTGCTGATGGCGCAGCCGACGATCTTCTCGTCCCGGCTGAGCATCGAGGTCTCGAGGATGACCTTGACCGGGCGGCCCTGGGCAGCCTGGACCACCGCGCGGATGTCGTCGAAGACCCGGTCGTGATCGCCGCCCTTCAGCGCGCCGATGTCGATGACCATGTCGATCTCTTGCGCGCCGTCGGCGATCGCCTGCCGGGTCTCGGCCGCCTTGGCCGAGCTGACCATCGCGCCCAGCGGGAAGCCGACGACGCAGATCGGCATGACCCGGCTGCCTTCCAGCAGGCGCGCGGTCAAGCCGATCCAGGTGGAGTTGACGCAGACGCTGGCGAAGCCGTAGGCGCGGGCTTCTTCGCACATGCGCACGAGGTCGGCCCGCGTCGCCGTCGGCGCCAGCAGCGTGTGGTCGATGTAGCGGGCGAGGTGGCCAGCGTCCGCGGGCCCGGTCCCCGAGGTGCCGACCCGCACCGCCCCCGCGTCGACCAGCGCCCGCAGCCCGGTGGTGTCCTGCCAGGTGCCCCGCAGCTCGGGCAGCGGCGGGACCTGGGCGAGGCGAGCCTGCTCCTGGACACGCTGGACGACACGCTCGACGAGCTCTTCGAGCCCGGAGGAGGACGGGGTGCGGGTGCTCACGGCGCTTCAGGCCTCGTTGATGGTGATCTTGATCATCATGACGGGGGTGACCGGGCGGTCGCCCTGGCCCGTCCGGGTGTTGCCGATCGTGTTGACGACATCCATCCCCGAGATGACCTTGCCGAAGACGGGGTGCTTGCTGGGGGTGCTGGTGTTGAACCAGTCCAGGTAGCTGTTGTGCACCGTGTTGACGAAGAACTGGCTGCCGCCGGAGTTGGGGCGACCCGTGTTGGCCATCGACAGCGTGCCAGGCTCGTTGCTGAGCTTGTGCTCGGGCGGGAACTCGTCCTGGATGGTGCCGTGAGGCGGGCCGCCGGTCCCGGCGCGGGGGCTGTTGGGGTCCTTGCTGAAGGGGCAGCCGAACTGCAGCATGAAGTTCTTGATGACCCGGTGGAAGTGCAGGCCGTCGTAGAAGCCGGACCGGGCGAGGCTGATGAAGTTGCCCGCGGTGATGGGCATCTTGTCCATGTAGAGCTCGGCGGTGAAGCTGCCGAGCGTGGTCTCGAAGGTGGCGGTCGGGTTGGCCATGGGGACCTCTGCGCGTGGAAGGGTTGCGGGTGCAGGGAGGTGCGTCGCGATCGGTCGCCGGGGACCGGACCGGAGCGGCGCACCATGATAACCCCATCCCGATGCCTCAACTGCGTCCACATCGCCTGGTCTTCGTCTGCACCGCCAACATCTGTCGCTCGCCGATGGCCGAAGGCTGGGCACGCCAGTACGCCCTGCAGCGGGGCTGGCCGGTCGAGACCCGCAGCGGCGGGATCATGGGACTGCAAGACCACCCGGCCGACCCGCTGGCGGTCAAGGTCATGGGCGAGGTCGGCGTGGACCTCGGCTCGCACCGCAGCGGCGGCGTCGACGAAGAGACGATGGCCTGGGCCGACTACGTGATGGTGATGGAGATGCGGCACGCCACCACCCTGCGCCAGCGCTTCCCTCAGTACGAGGCCAAGGTGATGCTCTTGGGGCACTTCGGCGGCCTGGTCGAGGTCCCCGACCCCATCGGCGGCTGGCGCTGGCGCTTCCGCAGCTCGCGGGAGCAGATCCACCGCTGCGTCGTCGGCTTCATGGACCAGCTCCCGCCGCCGCAAGAGCTCCCCTCCCCCGTCGAGCCCGCCAGCGCCTCGCCCGACTCAGCCTGACCCGCGGCGCTTGTCTCTCTTGGCGGGCTTCCCGTCGGGCTTCGGGGCCGGCTCGATCAGCTTGATCAGCACCCTGCCCCCCTGCTCGGCCCAGACCTTGAGCCGCCCGTCGGACTCGGTGACCAGGTAGGCGGCGCGGCGATGGGCCAGCGCCTGCAGCCCGGGCGCCAGCACCATCGAGACCCGGCCGCTGCGGGCCAGGTTCAGGGCCGCCTCGCTGACTTCGGCGCCGGTCAGGGCCGAGGACTCCGGCTGCGCCCAGACCACCAGCGACCCGCCCGCCGGCACCTCGACCACCTGCACCGCCACGACCCGAGTGCTGCCGTCGGTCAGCTGGAGGATCTGCGTGCCTGGGGGGACCTCGAAGGGCTCCGCCCGGGCCGGAGAGCCGTTCCACCAGACCTGCTCGGGCGGGCCGACCACGACCACCCGGACCGGCAGCTCGCCAGACTGGCCGGAGCGCACCTGGTTGAGCAGCTCGACCGCGTCGGGCAGCGTGTCGGTGGGGAGGTGGACCTTGGGGCCGATGGCCGCGGCGCGGGCGGCCGAGAGGCGGGCCTGCTGGCGATGAAAGGCCGCCAGGGCCGGATCGGCGCGGTTCCACTCGGCGGCGACGAAGTGCAGCTCCACCGAGGCGAGGTGGAAGCGGAAGGCGTCTCCCGGCAGGATCAGCTCGGTCAGGCAGGGCAGCTCGGCCTCCAGCAGGCCGAAGGCCGCCAGCGCCTCGGGCAGCTCCAGCTCATCCGGGTTGGGGTGCTTCCAGAATTCCACCTGCACCGGGTCGCCCACGCGCTTGAGCTTGGCCGCCCTGCGGATGTCGCCGCCCAGGATGATGATGTGCACCCCGCTCTTCTGCGGCATCAGCGCGCGGTCCACCGCCACGCCGTTCACCGTGCCCAGCACCCGCACGCGTCCCTTGGTGCCGAACTCCTGCACCACATCGATGGGCACTTCCACGTACGTGAAGGCCATCTGCGCGTTCATCTTCTCCAGCGGAGCGGTGAAGCGGTAGGTCTTGGCAGCGGGATTCTTGGCCATGGTCAAGTGTCGACCCTTGGGGTCGACGGTACAAGTGCATGATCAGCCGCCCGCCTTCTTCGCCTTGTAGCCCTTCTCCGTCAGGTAGGCCAGCACCTTGTCGCGGTGATCGCCCTGGAGCAGGATCACGCCGTCCTTGGTGTTGCCGCCCACGCCGCACTTGCTCTTCAGCGCGCGGCCCAGGTCGTCCAGGTCGCCGGGCTTGCCCACGAAGCCCACGATGCGCGTCACCTCCTTGTTGCCCTTCAGCCGGTCAAGGTGGATGCGGAGGTCCTGCTGGGGCGGGGGCAGGGTGGCGGGCTCACGTGCCGTGCTCAGGTTCTTGTTGGTGCTGTAGACCAAGCCACCAAGGCCGCTGGGTGGGCGCTTCTTCATGGGGCCAAAGGTCGCAGTTCAACGCAGAGGCGCAGAGGGCGCAGAGAGGCGCTGAGTTGGAACATCAATCACTCCCGATCCGCCTGGATGCGAATGTTCCCGCTCGGACCTCATCTCCCGAAGCGCTGCACGCCTCAGCCGTTACTCTCCGCGTTCCTCCGCGCCCTCTGCGCCTCTGCGTTTCTCCTACTTCCACCACGTGATCAACGGCCTCGTCATCTCCAGCCCGAAGCGCCTGGCCTCCTCCAGCTTGAACGGCCCGTGCATCTTCAGGTAGAGGTCGAAGGTGATCGGTCCTTCCTGGTCGGCCTTGAAGTTGGTGTGCCAGTAGTTGTTGAGGGCGTAGAGGTAAATGGTGCTGCTGCTCTTCGCCTCGGTCTTCCAGGCCTTGTAGTACTCCGGGTTGGTGCCCTTGCCGGGGTTCACCTTGCGCTCGTCCACCATTTCGCCGACCTCCCATATCGCGCCTTGTGGGCATACGATGGTGACGCCCATGCTGTCGTTGCTCACGTCGATCCAACGCTGGACGCAGAAGAAGTCGTTGTTGCTGCCGGGGATGCGGCCGCTCTCGGGCGTTACGCAGGTATCGCCGATGCCGATGCGGACGGTGGCGTTGGGGATCTGGATCGGAATGGAGATATGAAGTGATTCTTTGGTCCGCGTCGGCGTGTATTCAATCTGATATCGACGGTGAACCACTCCATCTTCTTCTTTCTCGAATTTCAACTCCATGGGGGACGTCGTGATGAAACTCTTGGGATCGAGTCCATTGACTTTCCAACACCTGAACGCATCATCCTCAGGAATCCTAAGAACTGATGCCTGCTTCTCCTCCTTAATCGGAGCTTGCCCGGAGGAGAGCGTTCTTTCAATCGCATCCACATACCACCCCGCACTATCCGCGAACGCCTTCTTCACCCGCCA
>DDSR01000436.1:8867-12025 GCA_002343455.1 Deltaproteobacteria bacterium UBA2385
CGCACTTCGCCTTCCTCCTTCGCCGTGCTGTACGCGCCATCCTCCCAATAGGGCGTGAAGTCACCGCTCCAGGTGGGGATCTGCTTGCCGTACTCCCGGTCGCACTGCGCCATCATATCGCCCACGTTCGAGATGATCAGCCGCGGTGAGGCATACTTCTCGTTCCATTCGCGCACGAAGTCGCTGAGGGTGCTGTCCACCGGGCCGTTGTCGCTGACGATGTTGTAGCGCCACTGCACCATGTCATAGGCATAGCCCTTCGCGGCGAGATCATTCATGTAGGCGGCGATCTTCCGCGTGCCGCGCTCCTTGATGGCCCCGGCGGTGAAGCCGTGCCAGCCGCCGTAGCCTTGTCCGGCCGTCCATACCAATATGCTGTCACGGCCGGTGGTGCTCTTCCACCAGTAGGGCTTGTCGCCCTGCTCGCGCAGGGTGCTGCCGATGCGGTCGCCGCCGTCGGGCATGTCGGGGATGTAGTTCGGCCCCTGGCTCAGGTGGCGGATGCCATGCGCGGCGTAGGCGTCCACCATGCTCCAGCTCATGCCGGGGATGTCCGTCTGCATCGCCATGGTGATCGGCAGGTCATACCACTTCCGCAGCGAATCGGCGTACTCCACGATCCAGTGCATCTCCTCGGGCGTGCAGAGGCCGGTGAGGATGTTCGCGTAGTTCGCGCTGAGGGCGATGCTGCCGCTCTTCACCGCCGCGATGAAGCGTTGCTTGTCCGCCTCACTGCACTTGCCCAGGAAATTCTCCACGGCCCAGAGGCTCTCCACGTTCCACACGAAGCGGCTGTCTTCGGGATAGTCCTTGGTGCGGTCGATCAGCTCCAGCGCCTTCCAGATGTTGTTGTTCTGGATCACCTCCACTTCGGCCTGCAGGTGGCTGTAGCCGATGTCGGTGTGGCTGTGGTGGACAAGGTGGATGTCGCGGTGGGGTGCGAGACGGACAAGAATCGTTGTGTCCAGTACCGGACGATTGGACAAAGAAGCCTGCGCCCTAATTGGAGCACGATGTGCCGCTCGGTCCTCTGGAAACATGATTGCGGGAGTCAACGGTGAGACATGCACTGGGGTCTCGAACACGTTCAGTCCATTCTTGATCTGATGCTTGGTGGGCGCTACCCCAGTAAGGCGCACTTCGAGTTCAGTAGGTTCGCCGAAGTGCATCACGGTGAATTGCGCAGGCTGCATTGGAAGCTTTGAGTCGCGATACACGAACGGCAATACGTCCACCTCCACCTTCTCCTCGAAGGTGTACCGGAAGGTCATGAACCAGTCCGGGCTGTTCTGGGCATGGCCCACCACCTTCAGCCGCAGCGGCTTGCCGGGCGTTATGTACTTCCGGGGAACGCGTAAATGCGCAAAGCCGTGTGCATCGCCGTGTCGGTCAGCCTTCGAGAATTCGAACACCAGCGCCACTCCGTCCACCGTGTCCACCTGCCAGCTTTGCGGCTGGGTTGAATGGTGCGTAGTGAACGTGAGCACCTTTTCATCTCCAATGAAAAGATCGAAGTTCCGATTACCGCCACTGGTGGTGCTGTTGTGCGCGGCGATCCAGCTGAAGTAGTAGTAGGGGATGTTCTCGTCCTGTGGATAGAAGGGCACAGCGGCGGTTTCCCATGCGATCGCCTTCGTCCCATCCGTGCAGCGAGTCAGCAAGGCCGTGGTCGCATGCTCGGGGTACACGCTGAAGTAGGAGAGGACCTCGCCTTCGATGTCCTTCGCGTAGCCGTTGATCACCTGCTGCTTGCCGAAGACGGGCAGGTCGACCTGGGCATGCGTGCCCATGATCAGCAGCAGTGCTGCAAGAAGCGCGGGGAGCCTCACTCCACCAAGGTAAGCGGGCTCAGAACGCGAAGCGCAGGCCCACGTTGGCCACCAAGGCCCGGGTCAGCCCGTCCGGCCGCACTTCCCGCACCACCGAAGGCGCACCTGCCGATGCCTCCAGCCACCAGGAGGAGCTCAGCTTGTAGCGGAGGTCGGCGGTGAGGTTGAGCGTGAGGCCTTCGGATCCCTCGATCGCGATCCGTTCGCTTCTGTCGAAGGTGAGCGGCCGCTCCCGCGTATCCTGGCCCAGGTGCATGATGGCCAGGATGCCCGGCTGGATGGTGAGCTTGCCGATGGGGATCGCATAGAGCAGCCGGGCCACCGCGTCGTCCGCGCGCTCCAGGCCGGCGCTTTCGAAGTAGGCGCGGCCAACGGCGTTATCCAGCCAGTTGAGATGGAGGTAGTCGTTCTTGTTCTCCTGCACCAGCACATGCTGCCAGGCCAGGGCGCCGGTCCACCGCTTGTGGCGGTAGTTCACGCCAACGAGCAGGTCGGTGGTGCCCAAACTGGTCTGGTAGGGCATGGGCAGGCTTCGCGTGGTCATTGCAGTGGACGTGCCCTCCAAGGGGTCGTCCGCGTTGCCGGAGTTCAGCTTCACGCCCACCATCGCGTCCAGCCGCCTCTGGTCCTCCTTGATGAATGCGTAGGACGTGGTGAGCACGGGGTCGCCCACGCCGCTGTTGCTGCCGAGGTCGCCCTCGATGCTCATGTACGGCACGCGCAACTGCACCCCCAGCGATCGGTGATGCCGAATCCGACCTCCGGGATCACCTGCAGCACCGTGGTCGATCGCTCGCCGATGGCATAGCTGAACGTCATCCGGGCATAGTGACGGGGCTCTTTCTCGGTGCTGGTGGAGTCGGTCAGCACGGGGATCTCGCCGATCGGTCCGGCCGTGCAAACGCCGGCATCGCTGCAGCCTTGGGCGATGGCATGCTGCGCGATGAGCACCAAACCACAGACAAGAAGGGAAGAGAGCATCTGCCGCATCGGGAAAAGTAACGGGGCCTTATCCCGCGTAGTGTCCGCTGGTCGTTCTCCAGCCTCCCTTCCTGACACCTGGGCTCAGCGCGTCAGATATCCACCGTCCACCGCATAATAGCTGCCGGTGACGAAGCTGGCCTTTTCGCTCGCGAGCCAGAGCACCAGTTCGGCCACCTCCTCGGCACGACCCAAGCGGCCGATGGGATGGAGCGCCGCGATCCCGGTGAGCTGCTCCTCGGTCAGGTGCTTTTCCAGCATCGGCGTTCGGATGAAGCCCGGTCCCACGCTGTTCACCCGGATGCCTTGGGCGGCGTATTCCATGGCGGCGTTCTTGGTGAGGCCCAC
>DDSR01000316.1:0-8896 GCA_002343455.1 Deltaproteobacteria bacterium UBA2385
TGAGAAGTCCGCTGCCCTCCGGGCAGTGAACGAGCCGCTCCAGGCTCAGCCTGAGGCGGCCATTGTCCAGCCAGCGAGGGTCGATGGTCGTGTCCAGATCCGTGCGCGCCTGCACCCAGGCCCCGGCGAGCTCCTCGCCCTGGCAGCCTCCCCGCAGCTCGGCGCACCCGTCCAGCGCCTCGCCCGGCTCGCCTTCGAAGCAGGAGAGGCCGATCAGCACGAGCTGCCCCTCGGCAGCGGGGAGCCGCTCGGCGCTGAAGACCCGGGCCTGCGGCGCCATCGCCTCCAGGACCTGGGCCATCCCTGCTGAGCGGCCCAGCCGCGACTCCAGCCGCAGGACGCTGCCCTCGGGCAGCGCGGGCACCACCTGGGCCAGCCAGCGCCACTCCTGGTGCCGGGCGAGATCGAAGCGCGCCCAGGGCTGCGTCATCCAGGACAGGGGCAGGGCCAGCAGGCCGACGACCGGGACCAGCAGCAGCGGGCGGCGCTCCAAGGGTCGGGCGAGGCCCAGCGCGGCGAGGCCGATCCACCCCGGGGCGGCCAGCAGCTGCAGGCGCAGCGCGTCGGCCTGCGGCCAGCTCTTGGCGAGCAGGAAGCCGGTGCCCAGGACCCACAGCGCCCAGGGCGCAGCCAGGCGCGGCCGCAAGAGGCCCAGCAGCGCGAGCAGGGGGAGCAGCGGCGAGGTCCAGACGAGATCGAAGGCGAGGTGGTGGGGGCTGTGGGCGGGCCCGACGCTGGGCAAGGCGATGCGCAGCAGGAAGCCAGGATCGGTGAAGCGGGCCGGGTCGATCGCCGAGTCCCCGGCCGGGGGGAGGTCGGCGAGCCGCAGGAGGACCAGCAGGCCGCCCAGCAGCAGGGCCAGCCAGGGGCCGCCGTCGCGCAGGGCCGCGCGGCCGCGCAGGGCCAGGGGCAGGGCGGCGATGGCCGGCAGGACCAGCAGGCCCTCGGGGCGCACATGGGCGGCGAAGCCGGCGGCGAGGCCGGCCAGGGCGCCGGCGAGCAGGCCCGCCCCGCCACGCCCGGCCTGGGTGGCAGCGGCGGCGCCGACCAGCGCCAGGAAGAGGGTCGGGATGGCCATCTCCTCCGTCGCGGCGAGGCGGATGTGGCCGGCGTGCAGGGCCAGGGCGAGGCCTCCCAGCAGAGCCGGGCGAGGTCCCAGCGTGGCCCGCAGGGCCGCCCAGAGCAGCAGAGGAGAGAGGATGGCCAGCAGGCGATGGGCCTCGAAGACGGTGGCCGGCTGCGCGCCGAGCTGCTCGACCGCCGGGGCCAGCAGGGCCCGCCAGCCCTGGCCGTACAACGTCGGCGTGCCCTTCAGGTTCAGCGCCATGGCCAGCTTCTCGTAGCTGGCCATGGCGCCGTTGAAGGCCTCGGCCGGCGAGAGCAGCGCCCGGGTCAGCGCCGAGGCCCCCAGGACCAGGGCGAGGTCCCGTCCGCCCGATCGGTCCAGGCGACGCAGGCCCAGCCCGGCGAGCAGCAGGCCGAGCCCGGCGATGAGCCAGGGCAGCGGCGCGGCCCAGCCCAGGGGCACGGCCTCCGCCACCCGGTCGGGGAGCAGCGGGTCGGCCCTCTGCGGCGGTGCGCCCGGGTTGCGGGACAGCTCGATCTGCGCCCCGCGGGCCTCCATCCGCTGGCAGAGGGCGGCGTGGACCTGCTCCTCGACGCTCTCCGGCGGGCGCTCGCCCAGGTGCCAGGGGTCCGTCGGCACCTCTCCCACCAGCTCCCAGCGCGGAAACAAGGTCCACCCATGCGCCGAACAGATGCCCCTGCGGTCGGGCCCCTCGCGCACCAGCTCGACCGGGGGCAGGGTCTGGCCCGGCGCCGAGAGGTGGACCCGCTCGAACTCCCGATGCAGCTCGACGCGCTCGACCGTCGCCGGGCCGACCGACTCGCCGACGACGACGAGGTGCCCGTCGCCCTCGCTCCCAGGCGTAGCCTGACGGGACTGAGCCAGCGCCAGCCCGATGAAGACGAGGACCACGCCCGCTCAGTCGGCGAAGAGGTCGAGGCTCAGCACGTAGAGGCCTTCGGTCCAGGTGCCATCGTCGTTGAGCAGGGGGCGGCTGTCGGTGAACTGCACGTCCAGGTCTCCCAGCACCCCGCCGAGGGGATCCTCGCTGCCTCCGCCGCCCAGGCCGCCCAGCAGCTCGCCCAGGTCGAAGTCCAGGAAGCCGCCCAGCAGGCCGATCATCGTGCCCATGTAGCTGCCGAGCGCGGCAACGACCTCGTCCTCGTCGTAGCTGCCGGGGCTGGCCCCGTAGGAGAGGAGGGCGCCGTCGGGCACCTGGACCTGCAGGTCCAGGGCGCGGCCGTCCAGCAGGCCGATGTCCAGGGTGAGCTCCAAGCTGGCGTCGATCCAGTCGACGCAGTCGCTGCCCTGCTGCACGCCGGCGGTGAAGCGGAAGTCGGGCATGTGGAGCTGGGCCAGGGGCTCGAGCGAGGACTTCATCCGCACGACATAGGCGCTGCCGGGGTCCAGGCTGACGCACCAGCCGTCGCCGGAGGGGGCCTGGTCGCCGCCGGGCAGGCCGGCGACTCCGGCGCCGATGATGCTGCCGAACATGCCGCCCAGGTCGAAGCTGGCGAGCAGATCGACGAAGGAGTCCTCCAGCAGGAGCTGGATGGCGCCTTCGTGCAGCGCGAGCTGGGCGTGCGAGGAGGGGTCGCCATCGCCGTCGCCGGGGGTCGGGATGGTCGGCGCGCCGCTGGGGGCCGCGTCGTTGATGCCGATGCCCAGGCCGGCGCCGAGCCCGGCGTCGTCGGTCCACAGGCTGGAGAGCGAGGCCGCGAGCCGGGTGCCGAGCAGGTCGGTGTCGAACTCCAGCGGGCCGCCCAGCTCGATGCTGCTGATCTCGCCCAGCAGGCTCTCCAGCAGGATGTCGCCCAGGGGCTCGATGAAGCCGACGATGGCGTCCAGGATCAGCTCGACCAGCCAGCCGTCCAGGCTGCCCAGCTCGATCTCGGTCTCGCCCAGGTCGATGGTCGCCTCGGAGGCGTACAGCCACAGGCTGCCGTCGTCCTCCATCGTCGGCGAGAGCAGCAGCTCGACGCTGACCGCGCTGAAGCCGAGCTCGATCGGGATGTTGATCCAGCCATCCAGCGCGTCGATCTCGATGCCCAGCGAGAGCTCTTCGATCAGGATGGTGGTGTGGATGCCGTCCTCGTCGGGCTCGAGCAGGGCCACGGTCGGCAGGTGGGTCAGGCCGGTCGGGTAGATGTCGACCCAGTCGGTGTCCAGGCTGGGGATCTGCTCGACGATCATCGTGTCCCAGCCGGTGGCGTCGATGAAAGCGCCGACGGTCTCGCCGATCTCGTCCAGCCCCGCCTCGGTCAGGCGGGCGGTGGCCTGCCCGGGCCAGGACAGCGCCGGGTTGGAGCCGCTGAAGACGGGCACCCGCTCGCGCAGGGACTGGCTGGCCAGGCTGGCCTGCACCTCGATCATCCGGTAGTCCAGCCCGTCCATCGGCAGGGCCACGCTGAAGCTGCCGTCCTCGGCCAGCTCGACCGGCTGGTCCTCGATCACCAGGCTGGCGCTCATCGGAGAGACCCGCCCGGTCACCAGGGCGGCCTCGGCCCCCAGGAACTCGCCGTACTCCGGCGAGGTCAGCTCGAGCGTGAGCTGCTGCGCCGTGATGCCGTAGTCGGGGCTTCGGCAGGCGAAGAGGCTGAGGAGGAGGGTGAGGGACATGGGTGTCTCCGTTTGTCGCGTTGCCCGAGTATAGCGCGCAAAGCGAGGCCCGAGCGGGCGCGCTACGATGGCGGCATGAACCTGCTGCTCGTCACTCTCTTCGCCTGCGGCGGGGCCGACACCGGCGACGCCGAGGGCGCCCGCCTGCCTCGCCCGATCGAGCCCCGCTTCGAGCCCGCGCCGACCGTCCTGGTCATCGTGGTGGACACGCTCACCCGACGGCACCTGGGGCCCTGGTTGGAGGGCGACGGGACCGCCGGGTGGGACACGACGCCGCGGCTGGACGCCTTCTTCCAGCAGTCCACGGTGCTGGCCGACACCCAGGTCGTGCGGGGCCTGACCGGCGTCTCGGTCAGCTCGATCACGACGGGCACCTGGCCGCGGGTCCACGGCGTCCGCGACAACCGGGACTGGAAGCAGCCCTGGAACCGGATGCTGCCCGAGCTCTTCCAGGCCCAGGGCTACACCACCCTGGGCTACTCGGCGAACACCTGCCAGTTCATCGACCGCGGCATCGACGAGCGCAACTGCACCTGGATCTGGGAGCACCCCGACGGCTTCGACGGCCAGGTCGATCGCGACATCACACTGGTCGACCAGCTGGTCTCGGACCTCGCCAGCAAGCCGGCCGACGAGCCCCTCTTCCTGTGGCTGCACCTGATCGACCCGCACGATCCCTTCAACCCGGTCGATCGCTGGTACGACGAGCTCCACCCCGAGGAGTACACGGGCGAGCTGGACCCCGAGGACCCCTCCATGCTCGACGCCTGGATCCTGGCCGAGACCGAGCTGAGCGAGGAGGAGCAGCGCCACCTCGAGGCCGTCTACGCCAGCCAGGTGCGCGAGACGGACAACCAGATCGGGCGGGTGCTCGACGCCCTCGCGGAGTCGGGCCGCTACGAGGAGGCCGTGATCCTCTTCACCTCGGACCATGGCGAGGAGCTGGGCGCCCACAACGGCTACTTCTTCCACGGCTGCTCGCCCTACCAGCAGACCATGCAGGTGGCCTCGGCCATCCGCGCGCCCGGGCGGCTGCCCCAGGGGCTGGTCGTCGACACCGCGATCCGCAGCGTCGACCTCGCGCCCACCCTGGCCGACGTGGCCGGCATCGGCTGGGAGGACTTCCGCGACGGCGAGTCGCTGGTGGACGAGCTGGTCGCGGGCGAAGTCAGCGAGCGGCCGGCCTTCTTCGAGCGCTCCTTGTCGACCGCCGGGGTCGTCTACGCCGGCCACCGCTACATCCTGGACGTCAACGAGGGTTTCTCGGAGTGCAAACCCTACGACGTCGGCGACGGCATCTTCCCCAACGAGCGGGAGGAGCTGTACGACCACGCGGCCGACCCCGAGGAACAGGACGACATCGCCGACCAGGACCCCGAGACCCTGGCGATGCTGCGCGAGCTGACCTGCCAGTGGGTGACCGAGGACACCTGGTTCGCCTACAAGGCCGACGAGACCCACCCGCTGGTGACGGCCTGCCGCGCCGTGCTGCCCGCGGAGGAGGGCGACGAGCCCGCCAAGGGATGCGCCGCGGCCGGCTCAGCGGCGACGGGCCTGCTGGCGGCGGCCGGGCTGCTGCTGGGGCTGCGGCGGCGCGCTCAGCGGCCCGTCTCCTTGCCCATGCCGAAGTCGTAGCCGGGGTAGGCCCGCCACATGCACCGCCCGCGCTCGTCGCGGAAGGTGAAGCCCGCGATGCGCCCCAGCGGATCGACCAGGACCCGCACCTGACCGTCGGCGGTGGTCCGCCGGGCCGCGTAGGCCGTCGCGTGGGGCGTGGCCGGCACGAACTGCACCGGGCCCACGGTATCCGAGAGGTCGTCGGTCTCTGGAAGCGGGGCGGAGGTGCGCATCCGGTCTCCCGGGGTTGAGGCCCGATGCTACACCCGGTCAATCCGTGGAACGGTGAATTCTCACACTTCGAACCCGCGCCCCGGTCAAGTTGCCGGATTCGTTCCACGAGCCCCCGCGGCGCGCCCGCCCTCGGGGCTCAGCGGACCGGCGCGAAGCCCTGGTCGCCCCAGATGTCCAGGTAGCCCTTCCAGACCCCCTCGCAGACATCGCGCAGCCTGCAGCGCTGGCAGGCCTCGGGCTGGCCCTTCAGGTCGCGCTTCTTGCGGTCCTGCCAGTTGAAGCGGGCGCGCTGGTCCAGCGCGTCGAAGGCGACGACGCTGTTGCCGCGCGGGTTGGAGACCCGGCCGTCCAGGTGGCTGGAGCGAGGCGGGGTCAGGTCGCCGCCCTCGCTGCGGATCGAGCAGGCGGTCGAGAGGTCTCGATACTCGCCCATGTAGCGGCGCAGCAGGGCCTCGCTCCCGCGGAGCTGCGGAGGCAGCACACACATCGGGAAGCCACCGAAGGAGAAGCTCTTCTTGAAGTGGTGCTCGTTGAGCAGGATCGCCTTGATCAGCAGCGGGGCGGCGTCGGCGTAGCGGGGGGTCAGCTCGGCGTCACCCTCGGCGTAGCCCTCGGGCCGGATGAAGTTCACCCGCAGATCCTGCAGGTCCAGGGTGCGGAAGAAGAACTGCATCATCTTCGGCAGGTGCTGCAGGTTCCAGCCGTTGAGCACGATGTTGACCGAGAGCCCGTCGGCCAGGTGCCCCTCGCGCTGCTTCTGGCGCAGGTAGCGCAGGGCCGCGACCTTCTTGTCGAAGTTGCCTGGCACCCGCGTCAGGCGGTCTTCGAGCTCGGCAGTGTGGCCGTGCATCGAGACCGTCACCCGGGTCAACCCGGCCTCCAGCAGCTTGTCGCTGAAGTGCGGCAGGCGCAGCTTGGTGGCGTTGGTGGCGATGGTGACCCGCGAGAAGCCGAGCTCGCGCGCGTAGGCGACGCTGTCGACGATGCGGGGGTAGGTCGTCGGCTCGCCGCCCAGGAAACCCACGCTGCGGAAGCCCTCGTCGTACCAGCGCTTCAGCTCGCGCTGCATCAGGCCGAAGTCCATGTAGGAGCGGTCTTCGGCCTTGGGCAGGCCGTCGATGCAGAAGACGCAGCGGTTGTTGCAGGCCTTGCCGATGTTGATCTCGACGTTCTTGCGCACGTCGCGATCGGGGTTGTAGGGCTGGTTGGCCGCGGGGGCCTGCTCGGTCAGGGCGGTCTGCACCGCCGGAGCATAGCGCAGCCGCGCCCGGCCGCAGCGTCGCTCAGCCGCTCAGCCCCTCATCGCCCGCAACGGGCCGGTCTCCTCTCGCATGGCGTAGAGGTCGTTGACCCCCATGCAGACCCCCTTGCGGGAGCAGCCACCGCACTCCTCGACCTGCACCCGCTTCCGGTCGGGCGCCCAGGAGTAGATGCCGGTGAAGGCCACCTTGCCCGGCGCGGACTGCCACTCCACCGTGACCCGCGGATCCCAGTGCAGGTCGTTCGAGCAGGTCCAGTGCTCGCCCAGCAGGCACATCGGGGCGCCGAAGAAACGCAGCACGGCGCCGGGGGCCAAGGCTGGCAGGGTCGGCAGGATGCGGGCGAGGTCGTCGAGCCGGGGGGCCAGCTCGGCGAAGCGGTCGAAGCCCCCTCCCTCGGCGGTCAGGTTGCTGACGACGATCAGCTTGGCGCCGAGCTCGCCGAGCAGCCTGACCGTGTCAGGCAGGTGCTCGACGTTGCGCGAGGTGACGACGGTGTTGGCAAACAGACCGAAGCCCGGCCTCGCCCCGGCCAGCCGCATCGCGGCGGTGACCGTCTCGAAGGAGCCCGGTCGACCGGCCAGGGGATCGTGCACCTCGGGCGAGGGGCCGTGTACGCTGAAGAGGGCCTCGTCCAGCCAGGGCAGGGCCCGCGCGGCGAAGTCGGGGCGGGAGAGCATCGTGCCGATGGTGCCGACGCTGGTGCGCATCCCGAGCTTGCGGGCCAGGACCAGCACATCGACGAAGCGGGGGTGGATGCTGGGCTCGCCGCCGGTGAAGTGAACCGCCTGGACGCCCCGGGAGGCGTGCAGCCGCAGCACGCTCGCCACCCGGCCCCAGGTCACCGGGAAGGCCCGGTAGCTGTCCATGCGGTGCTCTTCGCTGCAGAACAGGCAGCGCTCGGGGCAGTGGTAGGTCAGGTGCAGCTCGAGCCGACGCATGATCTGCCCGTTCGGGCCGATCCAGGGGCGAGCCGCGGGATCCAGCCCCAGCTCGGAGATCTGGGTGGGCGAGGCGACGAAGCCGGTGGGGAGCGCGCTCATCCGGCGAGCGCTCTCTGGCGAGCTCTACGATGAGCCAGCCAGGCCGGGGTCAGCTCCTGCACCAGCTCGGTCAGGGCCGCGTCGGCGCTCAGCGTGCTCTCCCAGACGCGCTCGGGCAGCACCTCGGCCAGCATGCCGCGGACCTGCTCGGCCCTCTCTCGCAGGGCCTCCGGGCTGGGAGGCTCGTCCAGGCTGCCGACCACGGTGCGCCCGCGCAGCCCGTCGAGCTGGCCGGAGAGGCCGACGTTGCTGGGGTGGATGCTGCGGTCGGCGTCGACGACGAGGCCGGTGTTGAAGAAGGGCAGCGGCGCCCAGGTGAAGAGGTTGCGCACGTAGAGGCGCCGACCCTCGGCCCACTCCTGGCGGATGCGCCGGCCGATCCCGGCGAAGCCCTGGTGCAGGGAGGCGAGCTGCTCGGGCCGCCAGGGGATGAAGTAGCCGGGCAGGAAGTTGAAGGCGCGGAAGCCCAGGTCCAGCAGGTGCTCGAAGTTCTGGGCGGCCCGCGGGGCGGTCGAGGGGGCGATCGTCTGGGTGATCACCAGGCGAGGCGTGCGCAACAAGATAGGCAGGAGCTGGATCATCCGCTCGTAGCTGTCGGGGATGCCCGGCAGGGCGCGGCGCAGGCCGCGGTGGTCCTCGGGCCGGCCGTCCAGGCTCAGGGTCAGGATGACCTTGGGCTGCGAGGCGACATGGTCCAGCCAGCCCTCGTCCAGGCCCAGGCCATTGGTCGAGAGGTAGATCCGGCGGATCTCGGGGCGGGCGGCGGCCTCGTCCATGGCGGCGCGCACGACCTCGGGGACGAGCAGGGGCTCGCCGCCGAACATCTTGATGTCACCGGGGACCGCGGCGCTCGCGTAGCGCTCGGCGAAGAGCCGGACGGCGAGGCGGGCGTCGTCCGGACCAAGCGAGGGCCAGCCATCCTTGGCGGTCGGGCAATAGGCGCAGCGGAGGTTGCAGGCGCGCGTGACCGTCAGGATCATCGACGCGGGCAGCGCCGATGGAGCCGGGAGCGGGCCTGTCCCTACCACTGCCCATGCGAGCCGTGGCTGCCGTGCGAG
>DDSR01000316.1:8955-36186 GCA_002343455.1 Deltaproteobacteria bacterium UBA2385
GCGAGCCGTGGCTGCCGTGCGAGCAGTGCGCCGCCAGGGTGATGCCGCCGTTGGCCGGATCGGCCAGCAGGGCGTCCGCCTTGAGCAGCAGCTCGCTGGTGCCGTCCAGCTCACAGGCGCTGGCCGCCTCGGACCTCTGCAGGAAGTCCGCTGGCTTCTTGTCGATGCTGGGCAGCTTGCCCTTGCCGGAACCGTTGTCGCTCATGCCCGCCTCCTAATCGTTTGTTGCCGGCCCCGGAGCGGTCTCTCGCGGGCGCTGGATGGTCCAGCGCTGGAAGATCCGATCCAGGGAACCATCGCTGTCCGCCGCAAGCCGCTCGAAGAGCAGCCGCGCGATGCCCATATGTTGCTTGCACTTGGGGGTGTTGGGCCGCTGGCCGAAGAGATCCTTGCCCTGCATGTAGTTGTGCAGGGGCCGCACCCCGCAGTAGGGCGCGTTCCAGCACTCGCTGCACTGCGGCAGGCTGTCCAGCAGGCTGGCCACCGCCATCGAGCGCACCGTCGGGTGCCGGATGGCGTCGCCGATGGAGAGCTCGCCCAGCCGGCCAAGCTCAAACATCGGGTTGCCCATCGCGTCGATCATCCGCCCCTCGTCGCTGGGGAAGATGCGGCCGTCGTAGTTGTAGGCGATCTGCCCGGTTCCGGCCCCGATCGGCGAGCGGATGTCCACGAAGTTCGGGTCGTCGGGGGTCAGCATCTTCTTCAGGAAGATGGCCGCGTTGCCCTCGATGATCTGCACGCCCTGGCGGTTCAGCTCGATGATGTAGTCCAGGGCTTCTTCGTAGAAGGCCATGAACTCGGGCATGTCGTTGCCGACCTGCTTCCAGGTCTTCGTGATGAAGCCGAAGGGGTTGAGCGGTCGCAGGTAGATGTTGCGGATGCCCAGCGAGACGTAGAGATCGATGATCTCCTTCCAGTTCTCCACCGACTTGCGGGTCGTCGTCATCAAGGCGTCGACATGCCACAGGTTCGGGTCGCGGCCCATCTCGACGTAGCGGCGGTTGAACCACTGGATCCAGTGCATGACCTGGTCGTAGGTGCCGCTGGTGCTGCCGGTGTGCGGGCGGTTCCAGTCGTGGACGTGCTTGGGGCCGTCCAGGCTGGTGCAGAGCAGCACATCGTTGGCCAGCAGCCACTCGCCGATCTCTTCGGTCATCGTGGTCATGTTGGTGACCAGGCTGTGCTCGACCGTCTTGTTCTCGTAGCGGTTCTTCTCGCGGCTGTACTGCACCATGAAGCGGATGACGTCGAAGTTGACCGTCGGCTCGCCGCCCTGGTACTCGAAGGCGATGTAGGGGCTGGGCGACTGCAAGGCGGCATCCACCACCTTGCGGGCGGTCTCCAGGCTCATGTCGGTGTCGACCCGGTCCATGTCCGTGCGCGAGGCGTGGCAGTACTTGCAGGCCTGGTTGCAGCGCAGGGTCGTGATGACCACGTGCAGGTGCGGCCCCATGCCCAGCCAGCGCTTCTTGCGGCGGAAGCGCTCGGCGACGGCCTCGGCGTCCATTCCCTCGCGCAGGAAGCCCTTGGCGACCAGGGCCGGCTGCTCGGGGTGGCCGATGGTGAGCTGGCCCGCCAGCAGGGCCTGGAAGTCCTCCTCGGAGAGGAAGTGCCACTCGCCCGTGTCGTGGGTGAGCAGGACCTTGCCGGCGATCCGCCCGAAGCGGAAGGGGCCGAGCGCGTCGGCGTCCAGGCGCGGGTGCTCCAGGCGGATGGTGCCCGAGTTGATCATCGCGCGCCCCCGCTGAGCGTGGCGAGGGACTGGTTGCGGCGGGTCACGGTCTCGACCAGCACGTGGTTGCAGAAGTGGTCGACCAGCATCGGGGCGACGTCGGGGTCGATCTCCGTGAAGGACAGGCGCAGCTCGTGCTCGGCCTCGTCCACGCGGATCGTGGCCACGCCCTGGTACTGGGGCAGCAGATCACGGACCGCCTCCGCGTCGTAGAGCGAGCGGTGCAAGGCGAGCTCAGCCTCCACCGGCGCCTCCTGTCTCCCAGGGGACCTGGATCTCCAGCTCGTCTTCGGCCAGCTCTTCCTGGTCGAGCTCGGCCAGGAGCTGGTCGATGCTGGACTGGGTCGAGGTGCTGAAGAAGGCCCGCGCCATGTAGTACTCGCGGATCTTGCGGGTGCTGTCCCCGATGCGCACGCGCAGTACCTGGTTGAGCAGCTCGTTGGCCAGCTCGCCGGCCAGGGCCTGCAAGGCCGCCGAGCTGCTCTCGCCCTTGGGCTTGAGCCGCACCTCGACCATGCGGTCGCCTTCCCGGCTGAGGAAGACGTAGCAGCGATCGACGAAGAGGTAGGCGGCGCCGTAGATCGCGTCCATCGGGTAGATGGACTCGTCCAAGGTCAACGCGACCCGCGTGCCGTCTTCGACCCAGCGGATCTCGTCGACCAGCGCGCCCTCGGTCTCGGGAGAGGAGTCGCTCACGTCAGGTTCTCGGGGCCGTAGTCGAGGACACGATCAGAGTGGGGCTGCATCCGCGCCAGCGCGCCGAGGTCCCCATCCGCCGAGAGCTCGTTGTCGCGGATGTGGGCGGCGAGGCCCATCAGCACGCGGCCCAGCGACTCGTCGGTGGCCCGATCGCCCCGACCGCCGTCCATCAGGACGAGGTCGATCAGATCGGAGTGGGCGAGGCCCTTGGGGTCGCCCTGGTGGTGGCAGAGGTGGACCCGGGCCACGGTGCCCTCGCGGTGCTGGAGGGTCAGCACGCTGGCCCCCCGCTCGACCGGGGAGAGGTGGGCGAGGAACCAGCCGGCGCCGAGGTGCGAGCCCCGGGCGAGCGGTGCCACCAGCCACCAGGGACCGGCGCCCTCGGGCATCCGGCTGGCCGCCGAGGGCGCTCCCCCCGTCGAGCGGGTGACGACCGCGGTCGCTCCCGCCGCCAGGGCCGCCACGGCGGTCCCCATACCGATGTTCTTCAGGATCGTTCGGCGAGAGTTCATCACCACACCCCGTTCAGGATTTCGAGTTCGTAGTGCTGGCAGCTCATCGAGACCGAGCTCTTGCGCTCGACCTTGATGTAGTAGGTCGCCGAGTCGTCGGCGCAGTTGTTGTAGGAGGCATCGCTGCCCGTGTAGCAGCTGCGCCGGTCGGCAGGCGCCGTGTGGCTGCCGTCGCCGTTGTCGTAGTTGTACCAGTTGTACTCGGTGGACCCCGTCGAGCAGGACTTGTAGGTCTCGTCGTAGGAGCCGCGGTAGACGTAGAAGTCGTAGGCGCTGGAGCCCTCGAGCATCTCGACGCTGACGTTGTAGTAGTCGATCGCCTCGAGCACATCCTGGGCCACGTCGTCCGTGGCCGAGAAGCGGTACCAGTCGGCGCTGTCGCCGGTCAGCATGTTGCCGACGATGCTGATGGTCGAGGTGCCCGCGTCGGAGATGGCGCTCCACTCGGAGATGGCGTCCGCCCCGGTGTTGCCGTAGCCGGAGCTGTCCTCGTACTCGTCCCAGGGGTCGCAGACCTCGGTGCTGACGGTGTTGCTGTTGGCCGAGGTGTTGCCCGCCGCGTCGGTGCAGGTCGCGTAGCAGGAGTTGGTGCTGCCGCGGCTGCCCTCGGTCGTCATCGAGAGCGTGCCGCTGCTGGTGCAGGTGCCGGTCTCGCTCCAGCTGGTCGAGGAGTCCGAGCAGTAGAAGGCCAGCGAGCAGTCCGCCTCGCAGGTGCCGGTGACCGTGAACTCGGTGTCGTTGCGGTGGGCCGTGGGGGTGTCCAGCCTGGGCGCATCCGGGGCGGTGCCGTCGTTGACCGAGACGTAGTCGCTGCCCGGCAACCCGTCCTCTTCCCCGTCGTTGGGCGTCACGACGCACTCCCAGCCTTCGCCGTGCGCGGTGTAGGCCGAGCTGACAGTGTTGGTGGTCCAGGGGGTGAGCGAGCCGTCCTGGTACCAGTTGTAGCTGTAGGTGATGCGGTCGCCGTCCACGTCGGTCGAGCTGGTGACGATCCCGCAGTAGAGGTTGTCCGCCGGGTCGGGGCTGGTCGGCGTGATGGCCACCACCGGCGCCGTCGGCACCCCGTTGACCACGGTCACGGTGGCGCTGCTGACCGGCGTGCCATCGGTGTAGGCGTCCACCGGGGTCAGGTGGACCTGGAACTCGTCGCCCTTGGTGGTCTTGGCCGCCGGGTAGATGTTCGTCGTCTCGGCCGTGTCCAGGGTGCCGTTCTTGTACCACTCGTAGACGTAGGACTCGGCGTCGCCGTCCTGGTCGAACCAGCCGCTGCCGGTCGCCGTCAGGTCGTCGCCGGTGTCCGGGCTGGAGGGCGTGATCTGCACCGAGTCCAGGGCGGGAGCGCTGTTGTCGACGGTGATGCCGTCGCTGCCGGGGCTGCCGTAGCCGAAGCCGTCGTTGGCGTAGGCGTAGACCTCCCAGTACTGCCCGCGGACCGTCGTGCCCCGCGAGACCGTGTCGTTGCTGCCCGAGGTGTACAGCGTGCCGTTGAGGTACCAGTCGTAGCGGTAGGTGATGGCGTCGCCTTCGGGATCGACCGCCGGGGTCGCGATGCTGGCGGTCAGCGCCAGCCCGGAGATGGCCGGATCCGGCGTGATGACCACGCCGGGCGCGCCCGGCCGGGCGTTGACCGACACCGTCGCGGTGGCCTGATCCGAGCGACCGGCGGAGTCGGTGACGCGCACGGTGACGAGGTGGTCGCCGTTGGTCAGCGTGCCCGCCCCGGTCCATGCCCCGGAGGAGGAGGGCGTGCCGTCCATGGTCAGGCCCCCGTCGATCGAGGAGCTGACGCTGACGACGAGGTCCTCGGCGTTGTCTTCGGCGTCGGCCACGACCGCCTCGAAGACCACCAGGGCGCCGGGCTCGAAGGCGTCGCCGTTGACGGGGGCGACCAGCGTGATGGACGGCGGGGTGTTGGCCTCGATGTCGACGGTGACGCTGGCCTTGGCCGAGTCCAGGTAGGAGTCGATCACCGTCACGGTGACCGTCTGCTCGCCCACATCGGCGAAGGACCAGTCGCAATAGGCCGTGCCGTCGGCGTTGACGGCAGCCGTGCTGCACATCGTCGAGGTCCCGGTGACCCAGGAGTGATCGAGGTCGGTGACCTCATCGGCGCCGAAGACCGTGGCCAGCGCCTCGAAGCGGATCGACTCCCCCTGGTAGAAGCGGGACCCGTCGGCCGGCGAGCGGATGGTCACGGCAGGGGGCTCGTGGTGGATCGTCACCCCCTTGTCGGAGCAGGCCACGAGGCCGCCCGCTGCCATCAAGAGCAGGAGGGGGCTGGGGATGAGGACCGGAGGAGAGGCGAGACGCATCGGTGACTCCCAGTGCGCGGAAACGGGATGGTACAGGAAGGCCGAGACGATAGCAATCGGCCGATTGTCAAAGCTCGCGGCTGCGTGCCAAGGCGCGCTGTTCGTCGCCGGGCTGCTCGCTAGCGCTGCGCCGGCCGGCCCGGGCCAGGATCCGCGAGGCGAGCTCGGGCTCCGGATCCCGACCCAGGACCGCCCGGATGACCGGCAAGGGGTCCTCAAAGACGGGCGAGAGCTCTCGCTCGTCGAAGGTCCGCGCCATGCTGAACATGCCTGCGCAGACCGGGTCCCAGCGGCAGGCGTCGCAGGCGCTGCCCTTGCCGTGAAGGAACTCAAGCTGGTGGACGAAGCCCTTTCCATCCAGGAAGCGGATGCAGCGCTCCTCTTCCTTGACGATCTTGCGGGTCTCGGTGCTGGCCCAGGCGAAGCGCCGCATGAAGCACAGCGGGACCCGCTCGGCCCGGAAGCTGCGCCCCGTCCGGTGCAGGTACTCCATCGCCAGCTCCAGGCTGACCTGGAATTCGTAGTGCAGAGGGATGCAGTCGGGGTTCTCCTCGGCCCGGTTGCCGTCGGGATCCATGTTGTTCCAGACGAAGTGCCGGATGAAGGGAAAGCGGTCGCAGAGCCACATCACGGTCTCGTGCAGGTGGTCAGCGTTGTAGGCGCAGATGACCGTGTTGATGTCCGCGGTGATGCCCACCTTGGGGACGTTGTCCAGGCACTGGACCAGGGTCTCCCAGGCCCGCGGGTAGCGGGTGATCCAGTCGTGGACCTCGCGCCGGTAGCTGTGCAGGGAGACGTGGATGTGCTGGAGGCCGGCGTCCACGCACTCCTGGAAGAACTCCCGGTCGGCCAGCCGCTGGCCGTTGGTGATCATCCGGTTGTAGAGACCGCGCTCGGTGGCGTAGCGCAGGGCGGGCATCAACAAGGGGGAGAGGGTGGGCTCGCCGCCGGTGAGGATGACCCCGTCGTAGCCCATGTCGACGAGGCCATCGATCAGCTCGCGCATCTCGAGCTCGCTCAGATCGACGCCGGTCGGCGGATTGCTGCAGAATCTACAGCGCTGCAGGCAATTGCGGGTGAGCTGCAGGTAGCCGAGGTTCGCCATGCGCCCCCGGATAACAATTATCTTCGGCTCGTCTCCCCCTTGCGCGCATCGGTCGTCCATCCGATATCATGGGCCCCTCTTCTGGAGCCACCATGCCCCTCGTCCCCGTGTTCGCCCTCCTCGCTGCGCAGCTCGGCTGCAGCAGTGACTCCAAGGTCACGGCCTACACCGAGCCACCGCTGGTCACGATCCAGGCGCCGGTCGACGGCAGCACCGTCAGCCAGGCGGTCCCCGTCACGCTGCGGGGCCAGGTGGTCGACAAGGAGTTCGACGACAGCCTCGAGACCCTGACCGCCCTGTGGAGCGCCAACGGCACACCCATCTGCGAAGGCGCGCTGGTCGACCCGGCCGGGACCGTCGAGTGCACGCACATCTTCGCCACGGCCGGCGAGGTCGAGCTCTCGCTCAGCGCGACCAACCCCGACGGCGCATCGGCCGCCGCGACCATCCAGATCACGGTGGACCCCAACGCTCCGCCCACCGTCACCATCGTCGAGCCCGTGGCCACCGGGACCTTCTACGCCGAGCGCCTGATCGACTTCCTCGGCGTCACCGCCGACGACAACGACCTGCCCACCGACCTCGTCGCCACCTGGACCAGCGACCTCGACGGCGTGCTCAGCATCGACGAGATCCCCTCCTCGGACGGCGAGCTCATCGGCACCAGCCTGCTCTCCGAGGGGCGCCACCTGCTCACGCTGGAGGTCGAGGACACCACCGGCCTCGTCGGCAGCGACGAGGTCGTGATCGAGGTCGGGCCGCCCAACAGCGCCCCCCTCTGCTCCATCGACTTCCCCTTGAACAACGACTCCTTCGAGGTCGGCGAGGCCATCCTCTTCCAGGGCACCGCCACCGACGTCGACCTCAGCGCCAACCTGCTCTCGGTGAGCTGGACCAGCAACCTCGACGGCGAGCTCTCGGCCGCCTCGCCGACCTCCGCCGGCACGATGAGCTTCGGCGTCTCCTCCCTGCGCTCGGCCACCCACACCATCACCTTGATGGTCGAGGACGATGTCGGCGCGACCTGCAGCGACGCCATCCTGATGACCGTCGGCAACGGCCCGGCCATCACGATCGACCTGCCCCTGTCCGACGCCATCGTCAACGACGGGGCCAGCGTGGCCTTCCAGGCGACCGCCAGCGACCCCGACGACGCCGCGACCGCCCTGGCGATCGTCTGGGAGAGCAGCCTGGACGGCGAGCTCTCGACCGCCCCCACCGACAGCAGCGGCCTCACCTCCTTCTCCAGCAGCGCCCTGACGGTCGGCACCCACACCATCACCGCCACCGCCACCGACCCCGACGGCTTCTACGCCAACGACTCGATCCGCCTGCGCATCAACGGCCTGCCCGCCTCGCCGACGGTGGAGATCCTGCCCGCCTCGCCCGGCAGCTCCGACGACCTCGTCGCCACGGTGACGGTCGACTCGGTGGACCCCGAAGGCGACACCATCAGCTACGGCTACGCCTGGCGCCGCAACGGGGCCAGCACCAGCTACACGACCGAGACCGTGCCCTCCTCCGCAACCACCCGCGGGGACACCTGGGCCGTCACCGTGACCCCCTCGGACCCCTACGGCAGCGGCACCACCGGCACGGCCAGCACCACCATCGGCAACGCCCTGCCCACCGTGGCCTCGGCCAGCATCACTCCGACCAGCCCGACCAAGAGCGACACGCTCACCTGCAACCCCGGCGCGACCGCCGACGGCGACGGCGACACCATCACGCTGAGCTACTCCTGGTCGGTCAGCGGCAGCACGGTGTCCCCCACCACCGCCACCCTCTCGCCGACCTGGTTCGACAAGGGCGACACGGTCACCTGCACCATCACCCCCTCGGACTCCTACGGAAGCGGCACCTCGGTCACCTCCACCGCCGTCACCATCGAGAACTCCGCCCCGGTCGTCACCAGCCTGACCCTCTCGCCGACCACCGCCTACGAGGCCAGCACCCTGACCTGCACCCCCGCGGGCGCCAGCGACGCCGACGGCGACAGCATCAGCTACACCTATTCCTGGCTGGTCAACGGCTCCTCGATCGGCATCGGCGCCAGCACGCTCAGCGGCGACTGGTTCGACCGCGGCGACTCGGTCATCTGCGAGGTCGTGCCCGACGACGGCAGCGACTCCGGCAGCACGGTCACCAGCAACACGGTCACGATCCGCAACACCGTGCCCACCTTGACCGGGGTCAGCCTCTCGCCGACCACCGCCTACGTCAACACCACCCTGGCCTGCGCCTCGGGCTCCACCGGCGACGACGACGGCGACAGCGTCAGCGTCAGCTACGGCTGGACCGTCAACGGCGCGACCATCTCTGCGACCGGATCGACCCTGGCCGGCGAGTTCGAGAAGGGCGACAGCGTGCGCTGCACCGGCACCCCCAACGACGGCAGCGGCTCGGGCACCACCGTCAGCTCGGACGCCGTCACCATCCTCAACTCGACGCCCTCGGCCAGCGGCGTCGAGATCTCGCCCACCTCCCCGACCACCACCGACACCCTGACCGCGGTGACCAGCGGCTGGTCGGACGCCGACGGCGACACCGAAGCCTACAGCTACCAGTGGTACGTGGACGGCGTCGCCGTCAGCTCGGGCGGCACCTCCCGGACCCTGGCCGGCACGGCCTTCGTCAAGCACCAGGCGGTCCACGTCGTCGTCACCCCGACCGACGGCAGCGCCAGCGGCACCGCCCTGACCAGCGACCCGGTCGACGTCGTCAACACCCCGCCGACCGCCCCGGTCGTGCTGGTGACCCCCACCGACGCCGAGCCCGAAGACGACCTCTTCTGCTCGCTGACCACCGCCAGCACCGACGCCGACGGCGACCCCATCAGCTACAGCTACAGCTGGTGGCTGGACGGCGTCATGTCCTCGGTCACCTCGGCGACGCTGCCGGCCAGCTACACCATGGACGACGACACCTGGACCTGCCAGGTCACCCCCGACGACGGCGAGGACAACGGCTCCACCGCCAGCGACTCGCAAGAGGTCATCGACCGCACCGCCCCCGATCGCCCCACCGTCTCGGGCATCGACGAGCTGCGCAACACCACTTCGGTCAGCCTCTCGGGCACGGCCGAGGCGGGCTCCTCGATCACCATCTACCAGGACTGCTCGGACGGCAGCCTCAGCTCCAACACCACCACGGTCGACAGCTCGGGCAACTGGTCCACCAGCTTCACGATCACCCGCGGCCTGGAGTGCGACTACTACGCCTACGCCACCGACGCCTCCGGCAACCTCAGCCCGGTCAGCAACACGGTCACCACCGAGTCCTGCGACCCCTACGACAGCTACGAGGTCAGCACCACCAGCGGCAACACCTGCCTCGACCCGATCGACGCCTGGGAGCTGCTGCCCGACGATGGCGCCACGCTGATCGAGATCACCGGCAACATCATCAGCACCTCGGACGAGGACTGGTACCTGGTCGACGCCTCGCAGTCGGTGCTCAGCTCGGGCACCAACCTCTTCAACCTCGAGGTGATGATGGTCGAGGGCGACGCCGACTACACCTTCGAGATCTATCGGGGCGGCTGCACCTCGGGCTACCTGGAGTGCTCGACCGAGGGCGGGCTGACCGAGTACGGCTTCTACGCCGAGGACAAGGCCGACGGCAGCCACACGGCCCCGTCCGACACCCGGCTCTGCGCCAGCGGCAGCCCCTTCTACAACGAGTGCGACGACCTCAGCGGCAACTACTACATCAAGGTCAGCCGCACCTCGACCGCCCTGGACTGCCAGCACTACACGCTCGAGGTCACCAACGGCGTCTGGTGATCAGCTCGGCAGCTGCTTGACCCGGCTGGGCCCCTTCACCAGGGGCCGCGGCTTGCGGCCCATGGCCTCGGCGGTCACGGCCAGGGGATCCGCGATGGGGCCGCTGGCCTCCTCGAAGCCCGCGAGGCTGCGGTGGGGGGGCTCGACCGGCTTGCCGTCGGCCAGCCGCCGGGGAGGCTGGGGCCAGCGGGCCAGGAGCTGAGCGGCGGCGTCCTCGGCCCAGGCTCCGCCCAAGGGGCGGCAGAGGCGCAGCCCCTGGTCGCGCACCATGTTGATGGCGATGCCCTCGCAGCGGGCCTGCACGGGGCAGTCCGCGCAGCGCACCGACTTCGAGCGGTAGGCCGAGGAGACGTGCTCGCGGGCCAGCTCGCGGATGTCCAGCCGGCCGGTCTGCGCCTCGAAGAGCGCGGGGCGGAGGCGGCGGCGCTCCTCGACCAGCAGGGTCCCCGGCGCCTGGCAGGGGGCCAGGCCGCTGACCGGCAGGCGCAGGCCCAGCGCCGTGAAGAAGGCCGCCGGGTCCTTCACGTCCAGCTCCCGCGCCTGGGCGAGCTTCTCGTGGCTGGGCTGGTGGATGCGCAGGAGGGAGAGGTGGGGGGCGAGGCGATCCCGGTGCGCCAGCATCCAGGCGGCCGTGCCCTGGGTGAGGGCGATCTCCAGCTCGTGGGCGAGGCCGGGCTGGAGCCAGGCCTCGAGCTGCTCGGCCCGCTCGGCCCGCAGCCGCAGGGGGCGATCGGGGAGGTCCCGCAGCGGCTCGGCCGAGTCCAGGCTCAGCTCGACGGCGAGCCCCTCGGGCAGCTCCAGCGCGCGCAAGGCGGCGAGGTCCGGCAGGCGGAGGCCGAGCGCCTGGGCCCCATAGGGCAGCGGAATGGGGACATCTTCGCCCGGGAGCCCGTCCCAGACCTCGATGCGCTCGGCGTTGAGATCGGCGATGCGCCGGTCCATCGTCGTACAGAAGGGCTCGATGAAGCAGTGCACGCAACGCTCGGGCTGGCGGCACTCCAAGGGCTTGCCGACGTCCAGGTAGTTGCGCACCATGAAGCGCCGCCCGTTGACCTCGTCCAGCATCTTGTGCGGGTCCTGGATCAGCTCCTCCATGCCCTCCAGGAAGTGCACCGGGAAGCGGTTGGTCCAGACCACCACGCCGGGGTGGCGGTTCAGGCGGAAGACCTTGTGCAGCACCGGCAGGTGCTCGCGCACCTCGTAGAACATCAGCTCGCGGTTCTCGAAGGCGTTGGCCTGCGGGATGACGTGCAGCAGGTCGAACTCGCTGACGCCGACGGTCAGGCAGAGCTCCACGATGCGGTCGAGCACGCCCACATTCTGCTTGTTGATGCAGACGTCGACGTTGACGATCGGCCCCTTCGGGTCGCGGCGGGCCCGCATCATCGACTTCATCAGCTTCTTGAAGGCGCCCGGCGTCTGGGTCAGCCAGTCGTGCAGCTCCTCGGTGTGGCCGTGCAGGCTGAAGGTGATCTCGCCCAGGCCCGCGTCGCGGCAGGCCAGGTAGAAGTCGCGCTCGGCGAACATCGTCCCGTTGGTCACGGTCTGGACCCGGTCGTAGCCGAGGTCCTCCTTGGCGTAGCGGATCAGCTCCACGAAGGCCGGGTGCAGGCTGGCCTCGCCCCCGCTGATGATCACCTTGTCGGCGCCGAGCTCCTCGATGCCGCGACGCAGCTCGGCCTTGACCTCCTCCACCGGCAGGAAGACGTTGCGGGGCGTGTCGGCGTCCAGGCAGAACAGGCAGCGGCTGTTGCAGGCCGTGACCGCCCGGACCCAGTGCTTGGGCCGGTTGGCGATGCGCTCGCGGTCGAGGACGTCGGAAGGATCGAGGGCGGCCACAGGTGCTCCAGGGGGGCAGTGTACCTCTCCGAAGGGGCGGTGGTGAGCGGAGGGACCTCCGCCCCGCTCCTCTAAGCTCGGAGCCCGGCGACCCGGCGGCAGGTCTGGCCTTCTTCCATGAGCGAACGCAGCCGTCCGCCGTTCGCCGCAGGCCGTGGATGGGGCCGTTCTCGCGGTTCAAGGGCCGCCGGACAGCCCTCCGATCCCCAGACGCGGGCCTCGAACTCTCCTTCGGAGGCTCTCCGCCTCGGCGCCCTCTCATGCATCGCGTCTCCGGCCCTGCGTGGCACGATGGTCGCCTGGCCGATGGCGACACAGGAGGGTTGGGACCTGCAGGCCCCTGGGCGGCGCGGCCTGTCCCCGGGGCCTGTTGTTCGCCACTGGGCCTCCTGGGCTGCGCTGGCGCCCTGGGTGTTCCGGCAGTCGACGCAGGGCTGAGCGCCCTCGGGGGCCGCGACCCAGCGCCCGCTCAGCGCAGCCGGCTCTTGGCCTCGGCGTCGGCGATCAGCTTCTCGCGCTGGCTCTTGGCCTTGCCGACGGCGGCGTCCCCAGCCTTCTTGGCCTCGTTCTCGCCCTTGGTGGCCTGCTTGTCGGCCTCCTGCCGCAGCTTCTTGGCGGCCTCCTTGGCGGCGGCCTCCTTGATCGGGTTGCCCTTGGCCTCGGCCACCAGCTTCTCTCCCTGCTTCTTGGCCTCGGCCCGCAGCTTGTCGCCCTGCTTCTTGGCCTCGGCCTGCAGCGTCGCCGACGCCGCCTCGGCCTCGCCCACCAGCTTGTCGCCCTGCTTGCGGGCCTCGTCGATCAGCTTGTCGACGCCGGCCTGGGCCTTGTCCACGACCTGGTCCACCACCTGGCCCACCGCCTGGGTCACGGCGTCCTTGACCGAGGTGGTCAGGGCCGAGGCGTCCAGGCTGAGCTTGGGCTTGTCGTAGCTGCCGCCGATGGTGACCGTGACGGGGACCCTCCCATCGGGCGCGGCCGCCTTGAGCAGGTCGCCGGCCACCCCCGAGGCCTGGAGCTGGCTGGCTGGCAGCTCCAGGTCAAGGGCCAGGGCCAGGCTCTTGTCCAGCACCCCCGTGCTGCCCCGCAGCCGGGCGGTGCCGCCCCCGATCCTGACCGGCGTGTCGCCCAGGTTCAAGCGCCCCTCGTCGAGTTGGAAGCGCAGGCCGGCGTTGTCGAGCTGGAGCTCCTTGAGCTTGTCGTTCTTCAACAGCTCGGCGAGCCGATCCAGGAAGACCGGCTGCACGCTGACTCCCAGGGCCTGGACTTCGCCGGTGGAGGAGATGCTCTGGATCTCGGGGCTGAGGTCGGGCTGCAGGCGGGCCCGCATCGAGACGGTGCTGCTGACCCGGCCCTTGGAGGTGCGGGCGACGGGGACCAGCGCCGTGACCGTGCTCACCTTGCGGCTGAGCTCGGCGATGTCCATGCTGCGGACCGTGACCTCCAGGTCCACATCGGCGGACCGGTCGGTCGGCGCAGCGTAGGTGCCTGAGAGCTCGACCTGGCCTCCCAGAGTGTCGGCGCGCAGCCCCTCGAGGTGGATGACCCCGTCGGCCACCTTGAGCGTGCCGCGCACATCGCTCAGGTCGTGGGTGTCGGTGAGCACCCTGCCCAGGGTGGCCTGCACCTTGAGGTCGAGGTTGGAGGGGACCGCGACCAGGCTGCTGTCCTCGGGGTTGGCGGGGGCGTCGACGTCGTCGTTCATGTACGGGCCGAGGTCCAGCATGGCGCTGCGCACATCAAGGCTGCCGCTGAGGGGGGCGTCCGTCAGCGCGTAGGCGAGCACATTGTCCAGCCGACCGGTGGCTCGCAGATCCGAGCGCCCGAATCGCAGGCTGAGCTCGGCCATGTCGAAGGCCCGGGGATCCACCTGCACCTGCATGCGCTCGACCACGATCTCCTCGGGCAGCTCGGCGGTCTGGTAGCGCACGCCGTTCATGCCGATGGTGCCCTTGGCCTGCACCCGGTCGAGGTCCTGGCCCTGGAAGGCGCTGACCCGTCCGGCCAGGTCCAGGTCGACCTCCACGATGCCGAGCAGGCGGGTCCCGGGGTCGGCAGGCACCACCTCGGTCAGCTTCTCCAGGTCCAGCTTGCCCTTGAGCACCAAGGCGAGGTCCGGATCGCTGAGCAGCCGGCGCAGGCTGAGGCGGCCGTCGAGGGGGGCGCCGGCCATCACCAGGTGGAAGCGCGGCACGTCGACCTCGACCAGGTCCGCGCTGCCGCCCGGGTGGCGCACGGCGGCCTCGACCTGCACATCGTCGACGGCCGAGGGCAGGTCGGGATAGCGGAAGCGGCCGTCGGCGACCGCGAGGCGCAGCTCGAAGCCCGGGAGCTCGTCGCGCTGGTCGCGCAGGATCCCCGCGACGCTTCCGGCGAGGCTGACGGTGCCCGACGCGTCCAGGCCGGCGAAGTCGCGCGCGTAGACCGCTGGGACCAGGGAGAGCAGCGACTTGAAGTCCAGGTCGGGGGCCTGGAGCTGGAGGTCGAGCTGCGTGCCCCCGTCGACCGGCTGCACCGAGCCGGCCACCACGGTCTGCAGCTGGCTGAGGCGCACCCGGCTCTGGCCCAGGTCGACCCGCCCCGTCGAGCTGTCGGCCTGCAGGTCGAGCTCGACCTGGAGGGGCACGGCGTTGAGCAGGGTGATCCCGCCCGAGCGCGCGGTGACGGCCTGGGCCCCGATGGTCCCCGAAGTGCTGCTGCGCGAGCCGCTGAGGCTGGCGCGTGCGGCGATCGAGAGGCCCTCGACGAAGGCGGAGGCGCCCGCCTTCTCGTCGGCATAGACGACGTCCAGGCTGGCGACGACCAGGCGGTCCAGTTCCAGGTCCGGGCCGGCGCTGGCCGAAGAGCCGCCGCTGTCCACCAGGATCTCGGTGTTCGCCCGCCCGCTGGCGTCGGTGAAGAGATCCACCCGCCCCTCGCCGACCTCGATCGCCCGGATCACCAGGGTCGAGCCCGAGACGACGCTCACCAGGTCGACGGTGACCGCCAGCTCGGAGATCCGCAGCAGCTCGCGCCCCTGGAACTCTCCGCGGCCGTGCACCTGCACCTCGCGCAACACCAGGGTCAGGTCGGGGAAGGAGCGCAGGACCTGGACCTGGGCGTCGGCGAAGGCGACGTCGGCGTCGACGTAGCTGTCCAGCTCGGCGCGGGCGCGCTCCAGCAGCCGATCCGCGAAGAGCCAGGGCATGGCGAAGAGCCCGACCAGGAGGATGGCGAGGCCGACGAGGACCAGGGCGAGGGAGCGACGCATGGGCCACCTCTGTGTTTGGGCATCGGTGGAGGCGAGAGCCCACTGGATATCGGATCTCCGCGGACGGGACTACGCGAAAGGAGACGCACATCGCGCGGAGAGCCTGCGAGGACGAGCGCGGCACCCCATTGCATCCCGTGGCCTCGTGGCTATCGATCTGTCCCACCCACCGAGAGGCACCCCATGGCGCTACGCATCAACGACATCGCCCCCGACTTCACCGTCGACACCACCGAGGGGACGATCCGACTGCACGAGTGGATCGGCGACAGCTACGCGATCCTGTTCTCGCACCCCAAGGACTTCACCCCGATCTGCACCACCGAGTTCGGCGCGGTCGCCAGGCTCGCGGGCGAGTTCGCCCGGCGCAACACCAAGGTCATGGGCGTGTCCGTGGACACCGTCGAAGAGCACCACAAGTGGAAGCGCGACATCGAGCAGGTCGGCGGCGCCCCGGCCAATTTCCCGATCCTCGACGACACCTCGCTCACCGTCGCCAAGCTGTACGACATGCTGCCCGCCGAGGCCTGGCTGCCCGACGGCCGCACTGCCGCCGATAGCGCCACCGTGCGCACCGTGTTCATCATCGGCCCCGACAAGAAGATCCGCCTGATGATGATCTACCCGATGACGGTCGGCAGGAACTTCGACGAGATCCTGCGCGCGCTCGACGCCGTCCAGCTCGGCGACGCCCAGCCCATCGCCACCCCCGCCGACTGGCGCCCCGGTGACGATGTCGTCATCAAGGCGACAGCCTCGCCGGCAGAGGTGGAGGCGAAGTTCAGCAACGTGCGCCAGGTGCTGCCGTACCTGCGCATGGGCGCGCTCAAGGGCTGATCGCGGGCGAACTCAACGCCGACAGCGAAACCCGAGGGTCAGGTTCGCCTCGGTCCGCGAGACGCTGGCCGAGGCCTCCGAGCTGGCCCCGTCCGAGCGCCTCCAGGCGGGCTTGCCCTCGCGCTGGCGATGCTCCAGCCAGGGCGCGCCCCCCGACTCCTCCCAGCTGGTGGGCGGGTCATCCACCCCGGCCAGCCCTCCGCGGCTCTTGCAGTAGGCCGCCGCCGCCGCCCAGGAGACATTGGTCATCGCCGCCGAGGTGGGGCTGGGGGGCGTGGCCCCCGTCCAGTCGCGCAGGTAGCCAGCGCCAGCATCCCCGCGCGCGATCGCCGCCTCGGCGAGCCAGCTGGGCTGTCCCTCCAGGAAGCGCGCGAAGTCGGCCCGTCGGACCAGCGTGCCGGGCTTCGCGGCGGGCGTCGCGGCGGGCGTGGGGGACGGATCGGTCGCGACGGCGACAGCGACAGCGACGGGCGCCTCCAAGCCCACGGTCCACACCACCTCTCCCCCCTCCCAGGGGATCTGCAGCTCGGTGCGCTCCTCGACGCAGCCCGCCGGGCAGGCGCCATCGCAGGGAGGAGGAGAGGGGCAGCGCCCGGCCTGGGCCCAGAGGGCGTGCGTCCCGGCCGGCAGCGGCCCGATCGACCCCTTGCCCTGGGCCAGCTCCTGCGCCTCGCCCCCCACACGCCCCACCCGGGCCGCAGGGGCCTTGGGCGCATCCACGCGAATCTGCCCCTCTTGTGGTGGCGGGATCTCCCACAGCAGCTCGATCGGCCCCTCTCCCTCGACCAGCGACTCCTCGCGCTCCAGCACGAGGCAGCCGCGGGCGCAGTCTCCTCCGAGCTCCAGCCGCAGCGCCGCCGGTCCCAGCGCGACCGCTGGCAGCCGCAGCGCTCCCGAGGACACATCCTGCGCCGGGCCCTCGCCCAGCGAGACCTGCGCCGGGATCCCGTCGGGCAAGCCCTGGAGACGCAGGACCAGCTCGCGGCTGGTCGAGAGAGGAGGCGCCTCGGGCGACCGCGGGAGAACGGCCACCAGGGCGACCGCGGCCAGGGCCGAGAGGCCGATCAGCCCCCCGACCACCAGGCCCTTGCTCGGCGAGGACCGCGGGGCCTCTGGCACGGTCAGCGTGGGGTGGTTCTCGCTGGAGAGCTCGAAGGTGTGCGCCGGCCCGGAGGCGACCAGCGTCGGCGAGCCCGCCTGGACCTCGACCTGGACCCGCGGCGCGGGCAGGGCCAGGGCCAGGCCGTCCGCGCCCAGCCGAGCGGCCGCCTCGCGCGCCGAGCCCAGCCGCTGGGCAGGCAGCGGCTCGGTCAGCTCGCGGACCAGGGCGCGCAAGGCGTCGGGCACGCCCGGCCCGGGATCCAGCGCTCCGTGCTCACGCTTGCGGGCCATCACCGCGAACATCGCCTGCCGCGCGTCGATGCCCACCGGGTAGGGGAAGGCCGCGTTCCCTGTCAGCGCCTCGAAGAGGACCTGGCCCAGGCCATACAGGTCCCACTGGTAGGGGTCGACCCGCGCCCCCGAGCCCCACTCCGGTGGCGTGTAGGAGACCGTGCCCATTCGCTGGCCGACGCTGGTGATGTCGGCGGCGGCGGCTTCGGCGGCGATGCCGAAGTCGACCAGCGTCAGGTGATCTCCGCTCACGATCAGGTTGCCCGGCTTGATGTCGCGGTGGGCGATGCCCTGCCCGTGGATGAAGGCCAGGGCCAGGGCCAGCTGCCGCCCCAGCTCGACCACCCGGGCCGGTGGCAGGGGCCCGCGGCGCAGGATCTGCTCCAGGTTCTCGCCCTCCACGAAGCCCATCTCGATGAAGGGGGGCGTCGCGTCCATGCGCACGTTGCGCACCTTGACGATGTTGGGATGATCCAGCGAGAAGAGCAGCTCGGCCTCGCGCACGAAGCGGGCCCGCAGGGTCACCGAGCCGCCGAGCGCCGGATCCAGCACCTTCACCGCCGCCAGGATCCGCGGGGCGGCGAAATTATGACAGCGGTAGACCGCGCCCATTCCGCCGCTGCCAAGCTGCTTCTCGACGACCCAGACATCGACGCGGTCGCCAGGGAGCAGCAAGCGGGTCTCTCCGAAGTAGGCTGGAAGGCAACCGACTAACCCAAGGCCATCTTGCCCGTGCTGCCCCCTGCCCTGCTCGTCGCCTTGATCCACGCGGGCCCGGCAAGGGCCGCCACGATCACCCTGACCGACTGCAACGAGTTCGACACCGCCGTCTACAGCGCCGGCCACGGCGACGTGATCGAGGTCCCCCCCGGCCTCTGCGGGGCCGTCTACTTCTCGCCGATCGTCACCGTTGGCACGCGCATCACCATCCGCAGCACCGACGGCACCCCCGCGGGCATCCCCAACCTCCGCATCACCGCGACCCCCTCCGGCGGCGAGGGCGTCGTCCTCCAGGACCTGGAGCTGACCGCCAACACCAACGCCTGCACCGGGTACACCGCCTGCATCCTCGACCTCTACCCCGGGGTCCAGGTCGACCTGATCGACGTCACCCTGCGCCCCTCCAGCACCACCGGCATCCTCGCCGCCGGCACCTCCTCCTCGCCCGTGCTGGTTCGCGCCGACGGCTTCACCGCTAGCGGCAGCGTCCCGCTGATCAGCGGCACCCACGCCCAGGTGGAGCTGCGCCGCGGCAGCATCACCGGCATGCAGGCCGCCTACCTCGAAGGCGGCTCGATCCTGCTCGAGGAGATCGTCCACAACGGCACCAGCGACAGCGTCGCCTCGGGAGGCCTGCTCAAGGGCGTCGACCTCGACGCGGTCGAGATCCGCGAGCTGCAGAGCGAGGGGGCCAAGGTGACCGAGGACGGCGGGCTGATCCGCCTCTACCGCTCGCCCCTCATCCTGAGCGACACGACCGTTCGAGGCTGCGAGGCCGGCGGCAAGGGAGGCCTGCTCTTCCTGGAGGGCGACGGCAGCCAGACCGCCGACCTGGAGCGGGTCGAGGTCGACGGCTGCAGCTCGGGCACGGGCGCGGCCCTGATCGCCGCCCAGGGCTACGCGCTGCGCATCGACCGCCTGGGCGCCCGCTCGCTCAGCGGCGCGGGCGAGGGCTCGCTGATCGGCTTCGGCAGCGGCTCGCTGAGCTGGGTGCGGGGCGAGGTCTGCGGCTTCTCCGCCAACGGCGAGGCCGGGATCGCCGCCAACGCGTCCCCCGTCTCGCTCCAGAACCTGCTGCTGCGCGAGGTGGAGAGCCTCCCCGAGCTGCTGACGATGAGCGATGGGCAGCGCGGCCTGCTGGCCCAGTCCACCGTCGACCTGGAAGGCGCCTACGCCTCCGCGCTCGTCTCGGGCGGCGAGATCGAGCTCTTCAACAACCAGCTCCGGTTGGCGGGCTCGGGTGTCGGCGGCGCGAACTTCATCGGCCGGACCGGCGGCAACCACTTCCTCTCCGCCGGCCTGCCGGCCGACTGGAGCGCGGCCGGGGGCGACTTCGCCGACCCGGACCCCGGCTGGCGCGACGGCGAGCTGTCCGCCGACTGCGCGGTGCCCGGCATCCCTCGCCTCGACAGCGCCCACCCCGCCTGGGACGGCGGCTACACCGCCGAGGACTGGCGCGACCCCGACTGCAGCGACAGCGACATCGGGGTCTTCGGCGGGCCGACCGTCGACCTGGAGCTGGCCACCTGGTTCGGCAGCGACGACTGCGCCGACGGTGAGGCTGGCGGCGACGGGGGCGGCGACGGGGGCGGCGACGGGCTCGACGGAGGCGACCTGGTCTACGGAGGAGGCCTGCGGGCCTGCGGCTGCGGCGGAGGCCTGCCGGCGGGCCTGGGCCTGCTCTGGACCCTGCCCTGGGTGCTGAGGCGCCGGGCGCAGAAGGACGTCCGCTGACCATGATCCTCGCCGCGCTCATCGGCGTCGCGCTCGGCGCCGACCTGGAAGGCCTCACCACCCCCCCGCCATCGGGGGACGCTCGTGATCCGATCGCGGCGGTCTCGCCCTGGCTGCTGCCCACCCGGGCCGCCACCGCCGGCCTGCTGCTCGACGGCGCCTGGCTGCCCCTGCTGGCCGCCGAGCCCGGCGCCCCCATCGACGATCCCGCCGTCGGCGCGCTGCTCGGCGCCCAGCTCCAGGCCGGCTACAGCCCCTCGCGCCGGCTCAGCCTCGCCCTGACCGCCCGCACCCGCCTGCTCAGCCAGCAGCTCGACGATCTGCGCGTCGCCGACGACTCCCTGGCCTGGCGCGGCCCTGCCCTCTCCGACCTGCGGCTGTGGGCCCCGATCGGCCTCCTGCAGGGCCCGGGGGCGGCCCTGACGCTCAGCCCCCACCTGGACCTGGGGCTCTCCGACGCCCAGCAGCTCGACGGGCGAGGCCACGGCGGCGGGCTCCGGCTGGCCGGCGGCCTGCGCGGGGGAGCCTGGCAGGGACAGGCCGAGCTGGGGGTCGAGGCGCACCTGCTCCCCGAGGGCACCCCGCTGCGGGCCCCCCTCGGCGCCAGCGCCCGGCTGGGCGGCGGCTGGCAGAGCAGCCCGGGGCTGGCCCTCGTCAGCGAGCTTGAGGCGCGGCGGGTCGGCACCCTGGTCGGGCCCGCCGCCGAGGCCCGCCTGATGGCGCGGCTGGGCGGCGGACGCTGGCAGGCCAGCCTGGGCCTGGGCTTGCCGCTGAGCGCCGCGCCCACCGTCCCCCTGGCCCGCGGCCTGCTCGGGGTCCGCTGGGTGCCCCCGCCCTCGGAGCCCGAGGCGGAGCCCCTGCGCTTGGGTCCCGGAGACCTGCGCATCGAGCTGAGCGCCCCTGACGGCGCGCCCCTTGCTCCCCAGGTCCAGGTCGACGGCGTGCAGGCCGAACTCCGCCCCCTGCGCGGCGGCGGCAGCGGCCTCGACCTGGAGCCCGGGGTCTACCGGGTCGAGGTGCAGGCCGAGGGCTACGGCTCCCAGGAGCGGCTCGTGCAGACCGGGCCCGACGGAGCCATCCTCCTCGCCGCCACCCTGCTCCCGCAGCAGGGCGAGGCCCAGGCTCGGCTCCAGATCCTCGACCCCACCGACCGCCCCGTGCAGGAGGCCGTCCTGACCGTCGACGGCGTGCGCCTGGGCGAGGCCGGCCTCGACGGCACCCTGCTGCTGGGAGGCCTCGCCGACGAGGCAGAGCTGCAGGTCCAGGCCGAGGCCCCCTGGCTGCTCAGCCCGCAAGCGCCCGCGCGGATCCTCCCCGGCCAGGGCGCGCCCATCTACCTGGACCGCAGCCCCGGCCAGGTCTGGCTGCGGGTCCAGGCGGCCGGTCAGCCCGTCACCGACGCCGCCGTCCGCCTGCTCGGCCCCGAGTCCCGGCCCGCCGTCCTGCTCGACCCGCAGGGCGAGGCCCGCTTCAACCTGCCGCCCGGCGACTGGGTCCTGGTCGTCGCCTCGCCCGGTCAGGGCCTGCAGGAGCGGCACCTGCGCCTGGAAGAGGAAGACCGCGGCCTGACCGAGGTGCTCGTCGATCTCCGCCCCGCCGCCGACAGCGCCTCGCTGCGGGTCGAGGTGCGCGATCCCGACGGGCGGCCGGTGGACGGAGCGCTGGTCATCCTGGGCGAAGAGGAGCTCGGCCGGACCTCGTCGGGCGGCGTCCTGCGGGTCGAGGGCCTGCCCCGCGGCCCGGCCACCCTTCGCCTGCAGGCCGAGGGCGCCCGCCCCGACGAGCCCCTCGCCATCGAGCTGGTCGAGGGCGACAACGAGCTGGTCCTGCCGCTGCGCTGGCTGGCCGGCCGGGTGCGCGTCATCGCCCGTGGCCCCGACGGCCCACTGCCCGAGGCCCAGGTCCGCTTCCTGGGCGCCCAGGCCGGCCCCGCGCGCTCCCTGGGCCCGGACGGCCGCCTGGACACCGAGCTCGACCCCGGCGACTGGACCGCCGTCGTCAGCGCCCCCGCCCTCGGCGTCCAGACTCGCGAGCTGCAGATCCTGCCCGACCGCACCAGCCTCGTCCTGATCGAGGCCAACCTGCTCGACGACGAGGGCGGCGACCGCAGCCTCGTCCTGCGCGTCGAGGACATCAGCGGCCGCCCCGTCGAGGGCGCCCGCGTGCTGCTGGACGGCGCCGAGCTCGGCCGCACCAGCGCCGGCGGACACCTCCAGGTCGACGGACTCGCCCCCACCGCCCGCAGCGTCCGGATCGAGCACCCGCTGCACGAGGAGCTCGAGCGCAGCCCGATCACCCTCAGCCCCGGCCGCACCGAGCTGCGCCTGTCCATGGCCTGGCGGCTGGGCCTGCTGGAGATCCAGGCCCTCGCCGGCGCCGAGCCCGTCGACGCCCTCGTCCGCCTCGTCGGCCCCGCCTCCTTCCCGCCGCTCTCGCTGGGTCCCACCGGCTTGCGCCGCATCGCCGCGCCGCCGGGCGACTGGAGCGTCGTCGGCTCCTCGGAGCGCCACGGCGTCCAGAGCGCCCAGCTCAGCCTGACACCGAGTCAGGAGACCCAGCGGGTCGAGCTGCGCTTCGGCGAGGCCGTCGCTCCCCGGGCGATCGCCGATCTGCCCACCCGCCCCGTCCGACTGCTCACCGTTCATGCCGCGGGCGGAGCGCCTGTCGGCGCCGCAGTCCGCCTCTACGGCGAGGCCGCCGTCCCCATGCAGGACACCGCCCCCGCCGGCGAGATCCAGCTCTCCCTGCGACCCGGCGGCTGGACCGCCATCGCCTCGGCCCCCGAGCTCGGCCTCGACGAGCGGGCCTTCGTCGTCCCGCTCGAAGGCCTCGTCCCCGATGTGCAGCTCACGCTCGGCGCCGCCAACCTCGTCGAAGAGCAAGGCGTGCTGCGCTTCCTCCAGCAGGTGCGCTTCGCCACCAACGAGGCCGCCCTCCTGCCCGAGTCCAGGGCCCTGCTCGACGAGGTCGTCCGCACCCTGCGCGTCCAGCCCTCCATCCGCCGGGTCGAGATCCAGGGCCACAGCGACGACGTCGGCAGCGAGGCCTTCAACCTGGACCTCTCCCAGCGACGCGCCGAGGCCGTCCGCGCCTACCTGGTCGAGGCCGGCATCAACCCCGCCCGCCTCAGCGCCCAGGGCTACGGCCTCAGCCGCCCGAAGGAGCCCAACACCACCGACGAGGGCCGCGCCGCCAACCGCCGCGTCGAGCTGCACATCCTGGAGACCACCGGCGACTGAGCGGGTGTGACTGGCTAGTGCCTGGCACCAGCCAGTCACACCCGCCTCGCCGGGACAGTCCGCCGGGCTACATGATCTCATGCGCATCCTCTCCGTAGGCACCGCCCTCCCCCCGAATTCCTACAGCCAGGCCGAGCTGGTCGCGGCCCTCACCGCCTATTGGGCCGCCCGACACCACAACCCCGCGCGGGTGCGGCAGCTCCACGAGGCCGTGCAGGTCGGCGGCCGCCACCTGGCGCTGCCCCTGCACGAGTACCCGGCGCTGACCGGCTTCGGCGACAGCAACGACGCCTGGATCCGGGTCGGCCTCGACGTCGGCGAGCAGGCCCTGCGCCAGGCCCTCGACAAGGCCGGCCTGCGCCCCGACCAGCTCGACGCCCTCTTCACCGTCAGCGTCACCGGCATCGCCACGCCCAGCCTCGACGCGCGCTTGATCAACCGGATGGGTCTGCGAAGCGACCTCGTCCGCGTGCCGATCTTCGGCCTGGGCTGCGTCGCCGGGGCGGCCGGCCTCTCCCGCCTCGCCGACTGGCTTCGCGCCTGGCCCGGCAAGACCGCCGCCCTGCTCAGCGTCGAGCTCTGCTCGCTGACCCTGCAGCGGCAGGACCTCAGCATCCCCAACCTGATCGCCAGCGGGCTCTTCGGGGATGGCTCGGCCGCGGTGGTCGCCACGGGGACGGGCCCCGACGCCCGCCCCGACAGCGGCCCCCATGAGGGCCCCGAGGTGATCGCCTGGGGCAGCCGCTTCTACCCGGACACCGAGCGGGTCATGGGCTGGGATGTCGGCGACGACGGCTTCAAGGTCGTCCTCTCCGCCGCCGTGCCCCAGGTCGTCGAGCAGCACCTCGGCGCCGACGTCGACGCCTTCCTGGGCGCCCAGGGCCTCTCCCGCGCCGACATCCGCTCCTGGGTCTGCCACCCCGGCGGCCCCAAGGTCCTGACCGCCTTCGAGCGGGTCCTCGACCTGCCTCCCGAGGCCCTCGCCCTCACCCGCCGCAGCCTGCGCGAGGTCGGCAACCTCTCCAGCTCCAGCGTGCTCTTCGTCCTGGGCGACACCATCGCCGAGCGCCGGCCGCCCGCCGGCAGCCTGGGCCTGATGCTCGCCATGGGCCCGGGCTTCTGCAGCGAGCTGGTCCTGCTGCGATGGTGAGCCCGGTCCTCTCAGCGGCTCTGTTCACGGCGCTGATCGGCGCCACCGCCATCGAGCGCCTCGTCGAGGTCCGCGTCTCGCTGCGCAACGCCGCCTGGGCTCTCGCCAGGGGCGGGGTCGAGCATGGCCGCGGGCACTACCCCTTCATGGTCCTGCTGCACACCGGCTTCCTCCTCGCCTGCGTCGCCGAGGTCTGGCTGCTGGACCGCCCCTTCCTGCCCGCCCTCGGCTTCCCGGCGCTGGTCCTCGCCCTGCTCTGCCAGGGCCTGCGCTGGTGGTGCATCCACAGCCTCGGCCCCCGCTGGAACACCCGCGTCATCGTCGTGCCCGACCTGCCGCCCATCCGCGACCGCGGTCCCTATCGCTATCTGCGGCACCCCAACTACCTCGTCGTCGTCACCGAGGGCCTCGCCCTGCCCCTGGTCCACAGCGCCTGGATCACCGCGCTGTCCTTCACTGTACTCAATGCCGTCCTGCTCTGGGTGCGCATCGGGGTGGAAGAGAGGGCCCTGCGCGAGGCTCAGCCCCCCGGCGAGAGCCGCCTCAGCCCCCCGGCGACAGCCGGCGCAGCGAGGGGTCGTAGCGAGCCTCGCGCAGGGTGAAGGTCGGCATCGCCGCCCCCGCCTCGCGGTCGATCTCGTCCATCGGGCCGCGCAGCGTGGCGTCCAGGCGCAGCAGGCGCAGCGAGCGGATCCCGTGGCGCTCGGCCCAGCGCTCCACCAGCCGGGCCACGTCCTCGTCCAGGCTCATCGTGTCCACCGCCAGGGCGAGCTGGTAGGTCACCCACTGGGCGTCGTCGTCGTTGGCCAGCAGGGCCCGCACCGTGCTCGTGCGGCCGGCCCGGATCGCGACCTGCTCGCTCCAGGCGTGGGCCTGCCGGGCGTTGCCGGCCGAGAGGCGGTGCTCGCCCGGAAAGACCCGCACCCGCAGCGGCGCCTTGCCCAGCAGCACCCCGTTCAGGGTGAAGGCGAGGCTGTTGCCGCCGTCCTCGACGTAGAGCTCGCCCGTGCCCTGGGCGATCACCGCCTGCAGCTCGCGGGCGTAGTGCTCGGCCCAGGCCTCGGTGCCCTCGGGCAGGACCACGCTGCGGTTCCAGGCCACCGCCGCCGCCTGCCGCAGGGCCTCGCCGCTGCGAGCGTGCTCGCCCTTGCGCTCGGCCACGAAGCCGCGCAGCACGTACCAGGCGAAGAGCTCCTGGGTGGGCGGATCGCCGGCCCAGAGCGTCAGCGCCTCGCCGGCGCGATCCAGAGCCGCCTCGGCCTCGAAGCGGCGGTCCTCGACCAGGGCCAGCCGCGCTTCTTCCAGGGCCTGCCGCCAGGACTCGGCCGCCTCGGAGTCCTGGGTGCTGGCCACCTCGTCCACCAGCAGCGCCTCGACCGAGACCACCGGCAGCTCGCCCAGGCCGGAGTCGTGGGTCAGCCAGAACATGCGATCGTTGCAGGCCTCGCCGGCGCAGAGCAGCAGGCCCACCTCGGCCGCGCCGGGGGGAGGAGCGGTCACCATGCCGGCCAGGGCCGTCGCGCAGAGCAGGAGGAGCATGCCCGCAGTATAGAATGCGGCGGATGCTCCTCCTCGCCCTCCTCAGCCTCGCCGCCTGGGCCCAGGCCGTCCGCGCCGTGCCCCCCGGGGCGCGGGCCATCACCGTCATGCTCTGCGACCAGCCCGACGGCTGCGCCGGCCCCTACCAGGCCCTCGCCGACCACTGCGCCGGCCTGGGCGTGCCCCTGCTCGACTTCGACGACCTCGTGCAGGCCGGTCCGGGAGGAGGCGACGCGCGCGCCGAGCTCGACCGGAGGCTCGACACGCTCACCGCCGAGCCCCTGGCCGCCCGCGAGGCCATGCGCGCCACCCCCCTCACCCTGCCCACCGAGCAGCCCTTCCTGATCTGGCTGGCCCTGGGCCGCAGCCAGCACGCCGCCGGCCAGCTCGCCGAGGCCGAGGACGCCTTAGCCGCCGCCGCCTCCACCAGCGGGGGCCGGGTCCACGACCTGCCCGCCATGCCGATGGAGGCCCTCGACCTCTACCTCGACCTCGCCAGCCGGGACCGGGGCCAGGGCCGCCTGCGCATCGAGGCCGACTCGCCCGCGGCGCGGGTCTTCGTCGACGGGCGCCTGCAGGGCGAGGCCCCCGTCGAGGTCGAGCTCGCCGCCGGCTGGCACCGCGTCTCGGTCGAGCGCAGCGGCCGCCGAACCGCCTGGGTGGGCGAGGTCCAGCTCCCCGCCGGGCGCGACCTGGGCTTGCGCGCCGAGCTGGCCGACGACGACGCCCCCGCCGCCCTCGAGGCCGCCGTCCTGGGCGCCATCGCTGGCCGGCAGGTCCCCCCCGACCTCAGCGAGCGCCTCGCCCGGCAGGCCCGCGACCAGGGCCTGGAGCGGGTCCGCTTCGTCAGCCTCTCCGAGCCCAAGGCCAGCGGCCGCGTGCCCGAAGAGCGCATCGAGGGCAGCAGCGGCCTGTGGGATGTGCACGCCGCCTGGCTCGACACCGGCTCGGCCCGCTTCTCCACCCTGGGGCCGGGCCCCTCCACCCTGCGCGCCGCCGCCGATCCCGAACGGTTCACCCTGGGCCTCTCGCTGGGCTACACACGTTTGCAGGCCAGCCTGCCTGGCGGGCCCGATCCGCACGATCACATCGGCGTCGAGGCCACCGGCCTGCTGGCCCTGCGGCCCGGCATCGCCCTGGACGCGCGGGTCGGATTGTGGCGGTCGGCCCAACCGTACTACCTGTACGACACCTGGCTCTCGCGGGAGCTGATCCCCGTGGCGCTGGGGGCGAGGTGGTCCCACCGCAGCGGCTTCCATACCGGCGCGCACGGGCTGGCGGTGATCCCGCTGGCGGTGGGCGGACAGGTGTTTTCAGGGTGGACCTGGCGGCCGTCGACGCGCTGGCGGGTCGGGATCGAGGCGAAGGGGGGCTACACCGACCAGGGGG
>DDSR01000317.1 GCA_002343455.1 Deltaproteobacteria bacterium UBA2385
TTGCTCTCACCCTCCCCTCGCTTGCGGGGGAGGTGCCGAGCGGAGCGAGGCGGAGGGGGGGGGCGTCCGGCCGCCAGCCCCCGCTGTTTCCAGATAGCGGGCCAGGATGAACGTCCTCCTCGCCCTGCTCTCCTGCCAGGCCCCCTCGGTCCCGGGCTCCAGCTTTCCGGGCTCCTCCCTGGGAGCTTCAGACGACGGGCTCGCCGCGATCCAGCTCCGGCTGGCCTCCGAGGCGCGGGCCATCCACCCCCGCGGCGAGGGCTTCCGCGCCAACCTACCGCTGCTAGGCAGCCAGGCTCACTTCGACACCCACGGGGTCCGCCTGGCTCCGCGAGGCAGCGCGGACGAGGGTCTGAGCGTCCGCTTTCGCGGCTGGGGCCGCTCGCAGCCCACCCCGGTCGAGGCGGTCCAGCCCGGCCTCGGAGCGTGCACCGACGAGCGCGACCCGATCGACCGCTGCGTTCAGCGCCTGGAGTACGCCCATGCCGGCCTGACCGAGTGGTGGATCGGGCTGGACACCGGCCTGGAGCAGGGCTGGACCCTCACCGAGCGCCCCCCAGGGGACGGGCCGGTTGTCATCGACGTCGCCCTGGACGGCCTGCGGACCATGGTGCCCGGCGCCGGCGAGCTGCGGCTGGTCGACCGCTCTGGCGCCGCCTGGACCTTGGGGCGTCTGCAGGCCTGGGACGCGACCGGCGCCGCCATCCCGGTGCGCCTGGCCGCCGCGGCAGGCGGCTTCCAGATCCTGATCGACGACCGGGGTGCCCGCTGGCCCCTGACCGTCGATCCTGTCTACGAGTCCGCGGCCACCACCTTCCTGGGCGGGGTCGGGCGACTGGGCTCCGCCCTGGCCGGCGTCGGCGACGTCAACGGCGATGGGTTCGACGACGTGCTCGTCAGCGCCCCCGCCCTGGGCGACGACACCGGCACGGTCCGACTGCACCTCGGCGACGCCGGGGGCCTCTCCCTGACGCCCACCTCGATCCTCCAGGGAGAGCGCTCGGCCTCCTCTTTCGGCGCCAGCCTCGTCGGCGCGGGCGATCTCGACGGCGACGGCTACGCCGATGTGGCGGTCGGCGCCCCTGCCGAGGACGACCGGACCGGCGCGGTCCGGATCTACATCGGCGGTCCCACGGGGCTCTCGACCGAGCCCAGCCTGGTCCTGCGCGGCGACTCCCCCGGGCAGGCCTTCGGCACCAGCCTGGCCGGAGGCCTCGACCTGAACGGCGACGGTCACCCCGATCTCGCGGTCGGCGCCCCGCGGGCAGGCGACGAGAACGGCCGCGTCAGCATCTACCTGGGGAGCGCCACCGGACTCAGCCCCAGCGCCGACATCGTCCTCAACGGCAGCGCCGATGCCGGGGCCTTCGGCAGCAGCCTCGCCCTGCTGGAGGACCTCGACGGCGACGGCTTCGACGAGCTGGCCGTCGGCGCGCCCCTGGTCGACAGCCTGCGGGGCACGGTCAGCGTCTTCCCCGGATCGGCCTCCGGCCCGGCCGAAGAGCCCCTGCTCGTGCTCGCTGGCGACGGAAGCCTGGAGGGCTTCGGCACCTCCATCACCACGGCGGGGGATGTCAACGGTGACGGCCACCCCGACCTCGCTGTCGGCGCGCCCTATGGCGGCGAGAGCGGTCGGGTGTACATCCACTCCGGCTCCGAGGGCGGCCTGGTCGATGTTCCGTCCTCCACGCTGACCATCACCGACTACACCCGCTTCGGCTGGCAGGTTGCAGGCGCGGGAGATGTCAACGGAGACGGCTATGACGACCTGATCGTCGGCTCGCCCGACAACGAGCGCGCGGAAGGCGCCGCCAGCCTGTTCCTGGGAGCCTCGACCGGCCTGGCCGAGGAACCGAGCCTGCGCTTCGAAGGCCCGGCCTCCGGCGAGACCGGCTTCGCCGTGGCCGGCGCTGGCGACGTCGACGGGGACGGCTACGACGACATCCTGGTGGGCTCCCCCGGCGCCGAGGACGAACGAGGCCAGGCCGAGCTGTTCCAAGGGCGGGCCGAGGGCCCCTCGGGGCTGCCCGGCCGGACGCTCACCGGCGACGAGGCGAGCGTCTTCTTCGGACAGACCCTCGCTGGCGCGGGCGACCTCGACGGCGACGGCTTCGACGAGGTGGTGATCGGCGCCTGGTGGAGCCAGCGCGTCTATCTGTACTCGGGGAGCGCGACCGGGGTCTCCCCCATCGCCACCGCCGTCCTGCCCGACCCCGACGAGGAGGGTTCGGCCTTCGGCCGATCCCTGGCCGGCGCAGGTGACCTCGACGGCGATGGCTTCGACGACCTCGCGGTCGGCGCCCCTTCCGCCGACGACGGTCGGGGCTGGGTGTTCGTCTATTCGGGCAGCGCCAGCGGCATCGATCCATCCGCCGCCGAAGGGCTGGAGGGGCCCGAAGCCGACAGCGCCTTTGGCAGCAGCCTCGACGCGGCGGGAGACACCAACGGCGATGGCTTCGACGACCTGGTGATCGGCGCCTACCTGTACGAGTCTCGTACCGGACGTGCCTACCTCGCCCAGGGCAGCGCCTCCGGCCTCAGCGCGCGCGAGCTGCGCGGGCTCAGCGCTCCCGACGCGGACAGCTCCTTCGGCCTGGCCGTGGCCGGGCTGGGTGATGTGGACGCCGACGGATACGACGATGTGCTGGTCGGCGCCCCCCGCTACGACTCCGACACTGGCCGCGCCTACCTCTACCGGGGGGCCTCCAGCGGTCTGTCCAGCGAGGCGACCCTCACCCTGACCGGCACCGCCGTCGCAGGCCAGTTCGGCTCCTCGCTGGCTGGACCCGGCGATGTGAACGGAGACGGATACGCCGACGCCGCCGTCGGTGCCAGCGCCGCGGACGACGACGCGGGCGAGGTCCACCTCTTCCTCGGAGGCGAGGGCGGGCTGCCCGACCTGCCGGACCAGAGCCTGGCGGGAGAGGCCGGAAGCCGCTTCGGACAGAGGCTGGCCGCGGGCGGTGACCTCGACATGGACGGCTTCGCCGACCTGGCCATCGGGGCCAGCGAGCTGAGCGTGGCCGGGCTGGGCGGATCCGCCGGCGGGGTCTTCGTGTACGAGGGCGGCGAGGACGGGCTGGCCGCTGAGCCGGTCCTCCAGCTCTTCGGCAGCCGCGTCAACCAGGCTCTTGGGAGCGCGCTTGCCATGGCCGGCGACGTCAACGGCGACGGGTATGGCGATCTGCTGGTCGGCAGCCAGGCATCGTCGGCGTGGATCTACCTGGGCTACGCCGACGACGACGGCGACGGGGTGCTCTCGATCCACGACTGCGACGATGCCGATCCCGAGGTCGGCGAGCCCAGCCAGACCCTGTACCAGGACGCCGACGGCGACGGCTACGGCGATCCCGAGACCGGTGCGCTGCGCTGCGAGGACGAGGGTCTGACCACCGACGCCACCGACTGCGACGACTCCGATCCGGGGGTGAACCCGGGGGCGGAGGAGATCCCAGGGGATGGTCTCGACCAGGACTGCGACGGCGCCGACGCCGACCCCGGCGACGGGGGTGGCAGCGACGGAGGCAGCAGCGACGGAGGTAGCAGCGACGGCGGGGGCAGCGTGGAGCCTGGTGAAGACCCCGATGGCGACAAGGACAAGGGGCGCTGCGACGGCTGCTCTTCGGCTACACCCTCGCTCCCTGGCGTGGGCGGCTTGTTCGCCATCTTCGCCCTGCTCGGCCTCCGTCGGCGTCCCTGAACCCCCTTCCCCCTCCCGGAGCTCCGGTGTCCACCACGTCCAAAGGCCGCCTCGCCGGTCGCACAGCCCTCATCACCGGTGCCAGCCGCGGCATCGGCGAGGCCATCGCCACCGCCGCCGCCCGCGAAGGGGCCCGCCTCGTCCTGGTCAGCCGGAAGGAGGCCGGTTTGCTCGCCGCGGCCGCCCGCATCCAGGCGCAGCTGCCTCAAGCCGAGATCCTCACCCGCGCCTGCCATGCCGGCGATCTCGCCGCCATCGAGGCCCTCTTCCTGGACCTGGACGCCCGTGGGGTCCGCGTCGACGCCCTGGTCAACAACGCCGCCGCCAACCCCTACTTCGGACCGCTGATGCTGGCCGACTGGTCGGCCTGGGAGAAGACCTTCGAGGTCAACCTCAAGGGCCCCTTCGAGCTCTCCCGGCAGGTGGCCCGCCGCCTGATCGACGCCGGAGCTCCCGGCGCCATCCTCAACATCAGCTCCATCTTCGGCCTGCGCGGGGCCCCCTTTCAGGGCATCTACGCCATGACCAAGGCCGCGCTGATCTCGCAGACCCGCACCCTGGCCCTGGAGTGGGGGGCCGCCGGCATCCGGGTCAACGCGATCGCCCCCGGCCTGGTCGAGACCCGCTTCGCCAGCGCCTTGATCGAGAGCGAGGAGATCCTCTCCCGCTACAACGACCGAACGGCGCTAGGCCGGCCGGCCCAGCCCGAGGAGATCGCCGGTATGGCCATCACCCTGCTCTCCGACGAGAGCAGCTACACCACCGGCCAGGTCATGGTGCTCGACGGCGGCTACACCCTTGGCTGAGGACCGGCGGGTCGACCAGGGCATCGCCGCGATCCGCGAACGCCGATGGTACGAGGCCCACGAGCTGCTGGAGGATCCGTGGCGGGAGGAGCAGGACTCCCGTCGCAAGGCCTTGCTGCAGGGGCTGATCCACGGGGCGGTCGCCCTGGAGCACCTGCGGCGGGGCAACCCGCGGGGCGCCTGGGGGCAGCTCGGCAAGGCCCAAGTCCGGCTGGAGGGCGCGCCCGACAGCTTCGAGGGGGCCAGCCTCGCGCGGTGGGTCGTCGAGCTGAGCGCCTTCTCCGAAGAGATCCAGCTGGAGGAGCGCAGCCGGAGGCAGCTCCAGCGCCTGCCTGTCGAGGGCCTGCCGCCGCTGCCGCCAGAGACCGACTGGCCCCTGCCCTGATCGCCGGGCTCAAGCGCGCAAGCGGGTGAGCAGCTCAGGCCAGTCGGCGCCGATCCGGGAGGCCATCATCGGGTAGAGCACCTGCTCCTCCTTCAGGTTGTGCTGCTGGATCAACATCAGCAGCGTGTCCCCCAGGTCGACCAGCTGGTCCCGGTCACCCGCCGCGACCGCCTCGCCCATCTGGTCCAACAGGCCGCGCATGCCCTCGTGCTCGCTGCGCATCACCTGGGTCGGACCCATCCCGAACATCCCCGTCGCCTGCTCGAAGGCGGGGAAGAGCGTCTCCTCCTCCCACTCCAGGTGCCGCCGGAGCTGGTGATCGAACTCCTTGAAGGGCGTCGCCACCTGGTCGGCCGGCGCCTCCTCGACAGCCGCCCAGGCCTGATCGCAGGCGCGGTGGTCGTGCGTGAGGAAGATGTCGACGCTGCTGGTCGGATGCGAGGGGAAGGACATGGAGGCTCCGGTTTGGGGTGCGGGGAGCACTTAACGGATTAAGTTGTCCACTGAAAGGGAGAGAGGCATGAACACCCAGGGACTCCAGCTCGACCAGGCCCCTCCCCTCGCCCTTCCAGCCACCTTCTTCCTCTGCCTGCCGATCTTCCTCCTCTCGGCGGGCGGTCTGCTGATCGCCTTCGGAGCGCAGGCCCTGCACAGCAGCTGGACCCCGGCGACCATCGCCCTCGCCCACCTGGGCACCCTAGGCCTGCTAGGCAGCGTCATGCTCGGCGCGCTCTACCAGATGGTCCCCGTCGTCGCCGGCTCGCCGGTGCCCGTCATCCGAATGGCCTGGGCCACCTGGGCGGCCTGGATCCTCGGCGTGGCCACCTTCACGGGAGGGCTGGCCACCGGCCAGGCCGGGCTCGTGGACCTCGGCCGTACCTCCCTGGGGCTGGCCCTGCTGCTCTTCGCCCTGCCGGTCGGAGTCGCCCTGCTGCGCAGCCGGGCCGAGCTTGAGATCCGGCTGGGCTTCGGACTCGCGGTCTCCAGCCTGGCTGGCCTAGCATCGCTAGGATACCTCATGGCCAGCGGGCACGCCGGTGGTGTCTTCCTCCTCTCCCGACCCGAGGCCCTCGTCGCCCACCTCGCCCTGGGCGCCTTCGGCTGGGTAGGCGCGCTGATCAGCACCGTCTCCTGGCAGGTGCTGCCCATGTTCTTCCTCGCGCCCGCCGTCGCGACGCGCTGGCGCCGGGTGGTCCTGGTCGGTCTGGCCTTCGGGGCCTGGGCGCCGCTGGTCGGGATGCTCTTCGGGCTCGACCGCGGCTGGCTGCTGGGCCTCGCCCTGCCGGGCGCCGCCATCGCCTGGCTGCTGCACCCGGCCCTCGTGCTCCGCTCCATCCGGTTGCGCAACAGGGCCCGCCGCGACCCCAGCCTGGGCGCCTGGCAGGCCTCGATGGCTGTCGCCCTGTGCGGCCTGCCCCTGGCCGCACTAGCGGTGCTAGCCGAGTCCACCCGGCCGGCCATGGCGCTGGGCTGGCTGCTGATCTGGGGGCACGCCGCCTTGCTGATCCACGGGATGCTCAGCCGGATCCTGCCCTTCCTGGTCTGGTTCCACCGCTGGTCCGGGCGGGTCGGCAAGGAGCGCGTTCCCTCGATGCGCAGCCTGCTCCCCGACCGCGTGGTCTACGCCAGCCTGGGGGCACATGGGCTGGCGCTGGCGCTGGGGGTCGGGGCGGCGCTCACGGGCAGCGACGCGCTGGCGCGGCTGGCGGGCGTCGGGCTGCTGCTGACCGCGGCGATGGTGGGGAGAATGATGAGGCGGGTGCTGGGG
>DDSR01000318.1 GCA_002343455.1 Deltaproteobacteria bacterium UBA2385
CCCCCCCTCAACCCCCGCGAGTCCCGATGTTCCTCCCCGCGCTGCTGCTGAGCCTGCTGCCCTCCCCTGCGCTCGCTGAGCCTCGCCCCGCCGAGCCCCACCCGGCCGAAGCGGTCGGCGACGAAGCCCTGGGCGACCTCGCCGCGGGCCGCCCGCAAGCCGCAGTGCGCCGGATCCGCGCGACCCTCTCCCGCGCCCCCGACGAGCCGACCAAGCTGGCGATCCTATGCCTGCTAGGGAGAGCCGAGCGCCGCGCCGGGGACGAGGCGGCGGCCATCCAGACGCTGAGCCAGGTCCCGCTGGAGGCGGCCTGCGGCAGGCGGGCTGCTTTCGATCGGGCCGACGCCCTGCTGGCCCTGGGTCGCGAGGCGGAGGCCGCCGCGCTGTACGAGCAGGCCGGGGCCGCCTCCCTCGGCGAGGGCCGGGACCTCGCCGTCGCCGAGCGGCTGTCCGGGCTCGCCCAGCGCCTCTTCGACGACCCCGACAGCGTCGAGGACCAGGCCTACGACCTGCTGGCGATGGCCCTGGAGCTGGAGCTGCCCCTGGCCGAGAAGGTCCGGCGCGCCTCCGAGCTCGGGCAGCGGCTGCTCGAGGACGAGGTCCACGCCCACCGGGATGTGGTCGCCGAGGTGCTGATCGCCCGCCTGCGCTCTCCCGAGGCCCTCAGCCCGGAGGAGGAGGCCGAGCTGCGTCGCCTGGCCGCGCGGCTCAGCGGCGGACCGACCGGCGAGCGCCTGCTGCGGCCGCTGCCGGAGGACGAGGCGACACTGCTCGCGCGGGCCGAGGTCGTCCTCCCCTGGGATGCCCCCCGCGGGATCGAGCTGCTGGGACGGGCCCAGGCCCTCTCCGCCGACCCCGAGGTGCGGGCTCGCCTGGCGCGGGCGCTGCACGACCATGGCCGCCTCGCGGAGGCCGGCCTGCACTGGCAGGAGCTGCTCAGCGCCTCAGAGGCCCCCGGCTCCGAGCCCCTCGCCGCCGAGGCCCTCCTCGCCCTGGCCCTGCTGGAGCTGACCGGGGAGCCCGGCAGCGCCCGGGCCATCGAGCACCTCGCCTCCTGGCTGGAGCGCTTCCCCACCAGCGCCGAGCGGCTGCGGGTCGAGGGGCTGCTCGCCGACGCGCGCCTGAGCCGCGCCCGCGTGAGCCGGCGGGTCGAGGACTACGACACCTTCGTCCGGGCCCATCCGGCCGACCCCCGGCTCGCGGAGGCGGCCTACGAGGCCGGGCTGGCCGCCCTCCAGGCCGCGCAGCCCGAGGACGCCCGCCAGCGCTGGCTGGCCTTGATGGCCAGTCGCCCCGAGTCCGAGGCCGCCCGGCTGGCGGTCCAAGCCCTGGCTCGCCAGCAGGCCTTCGACCAGGACCAGCCGGCCGCCGCGATTGCCTGGCTGCGGGAGCTGCGCGACGAGGGAGGCGAGCTCTCCTGGGTCGCCAGCGAGGAGCTGAGCCGCTTCGAAGAGCCCGAGCTGGCCGTCCTCGTCGACGGGATCCAGGACCCCCGCGCGCCGATCGTCACTGTCCGGGCCCGCAACCTCTCCGAGGTCCAGGTCCGGCTGCACCGGATCGACCCCGAGGCCTTCCTGCGCGCCGGCGGCCACCCCGAGAGCCTGCCCGAGCTCGACGTGGCGGTGATCTCTCCCGACCGCGAGTGGACCGCCAGCCTGCCCGCCGCGCCTGCCGGCAAGAGCCAGCGGGTCGACCTGCCCCTGCGGGTGCCCGGACCCGGCATCTACGCCGTCACCGTGGCCAGCCCCGGCTTCGAGGCCCGGGCCATCGCCCTGGTCAGCGAGGCCCGCCTGCTGACCCGCGCCCGCGGCGAGGACCTCGTGGTGGGGGTCCTGCGCGGCGATCGGCCGGCCGGCGGCCAGCGCATCCTGGTCGCCCACCAGGGCAGCGTCAGCGAGGCGCGCACCGGCGGAGACGGCCTCGCCCGGCTGAAGATCCCCGAGGGCAGCGCGGTCGTGCTCAGCGACGGACCCGCCGGCCCGGCGCTGCTCTCGCTGGACTGGGCCAGCCACCGGCGGCAGGCCGACCTGGTGCGGGTCGCGGTCGACCTGGACCGAGGAAGCTGGCTCCCCGGCGACCGCCTGGGCTTCCGGCTGGTCGGGCGGCGGGACGAGGCGCCGCTCAGCGGCGAGTGGCGCCTGTGGATCGAGCTGGACGGCGTGCGCATGCCCGAGCGGCGCCTCCGGGCCGACGCGCGCGGCCTGCTGGCGGGCGAGCTCGACCTGCCGCTGGCCACGGGTTCGGCGCGGCTGGTGGGCCTCGCGCCGGGCGAGGAGACCCCCCGCGAGCTGGCCACACTAGCGTTGCTAGGAGAGGCCCACTCCGGCCGCGAGGTGGAGGTCGAGCGGGAGGGCGGCGCCGCCACGGTCACCGTGCGCGAGCCCGATGGTCGCCCCGTCGTCGGGGTCGCCCTGCGGGTCGAGCACGGCCTCGGGCGCGAGGCCGAGCTGGTCACCACCGACCGCACCGGTCGCGCCAGCCTGCAAGGCCCCCGCGAGGGGGTGGACTGGCCGCTCGCGGTACGGATCGCCGGGGGCGACCAGCAAGGTCGGATGGTCTGGAAGGACCCGGTGGAGCTGCCGCTGAGCCTTCACCTCGACCAGGATCGGCCCCTGGTCGAGGCCGGCAGCACCCTTCGCCTCCAGGGAGGCCTGGGCCCGGTCCGCGTCGGGATCTTCCCCATCATCGAGCGGCCCGAGGACCCCGAGCGCCCCCAGGGGCCCTGGGATCCGGAGCTGTGGACCGGCCTGGAGGCCCACCAGAGCTGGACCGGTGAGCAACCGGCCGCGCCGGCGATCGAGCTCCAGGGCGAGCCCCGCTGGCTGGAGGTGGATCGGGAAGGCGCCGAGGCGGTCGAGCTGGCGCTGCCGCCGCTGGCCGCGGGGCGCTACTCCATCGTGGCCATCCCCCAACGCTCCGGCTGGAGCAGCGTGCAGACCGAGCTGCGCTCGGCCGCCGAGGGGCCCCGGCTGGGGGCGCTGCCCGAGACGCTGGCCTCGGGGAGCCGGCTGGACCTCCCGGTCAGCGGCCCGGCCCTGGTCACCGCCGAGGGCGAGGGCATCGAGGCGGCCGCCCTGGTCCGTGGAGGATCCCGGCTGGGCCTGGAGATCCCCTGGCAGGACCACCCCCTCGCCCTGACCGCCACCGACGCCGAGGGGCGCGTCCACACCCGCTCGGTGCCGGTGCGGTCCCAGCTCACCGTCGAGCTGACGGTCGAAGAGAGCGCCACCGGCTGGCGCCTGCGGACCGAGGTGCGCGATCCCTCGGGCAAGCCGGTGGTCGCCCAGGTGGCCCTGAGCGCCTTGGATCTGCGGGACCTGCGCCAACACCCGGCCCGCTGGGCCCGCCTCGCCCACATCCAAGCCCGCCAGGCCACCGTGGGCGGCGGCGCCGTCCTGGGCAGCTTGCGAAACGGCAGCCTCGCCCAGGCCATAGCCTCGGCCTTGCTGGAGGAGAGCGCCCGCGCCGAGGAGGAGCAGCGCGCCCTGGCGGCAGCCGACGGCCTGCTCAGCAGCGGCCGGATGGCCCAGGTGATGGAGTCGGAGACCATGGTCCTGGGGGGGCTGGGGACCCGCGGCACCGGCTCGGGAGGAGGCGGAGCCAGCGGCTACGGCTCGGGCAGCGGCCGCATCGGCCGTGGCAGCGGCGCGGCGAGCACCTCCAGCCCCATCCAGGCCCTGCGCCAGCGCGTGCTCTGGACCGTCGCCGAGACCGACGCCTCCGGCAGCTTGACCGTCGAGCTGGAGCGCCCCCCGCCCGCGACCTGGCTGCTCCGGGCCAGCGCCGCCACCGCCCGATCGATCGGCGGCGCCACGGTCGAGCGCGACTCGCGCGATGCGGCCTTCATCGTCCTCCCCGGGCTGGCGCAGGGCGGGACCGGCGATCTCGCCCGCCCCTTGGCCTTCGTGGTCAACGGCGGCGACGGGCCCCTGTCCGGGAGCCTGCGCATCGGCGATCGGGTCGAGGACCTGGCCCTGCCCGCCGGCGAGCAGCGCAGCATCGAGCTGGGAGAGCTCGCTCCCGGTCAGCACCTGGACCTGCGCCTGGACAGCCTCGCCGGGGAGACGCTGAGCCGCCAGCGCCTGAGCTTCCCCGTCGACAGCGGCGAGCCCGACCCCCAGGGCCCGCTGCTGCGGGTGGCGGTCGGCCCCGGCGGCAGCTTCCCGATGCAGATCCTGGCGCTGGAAGAGCACCCTGGAGCCATCCTCGATGTCGGTGCCGCCGCCCGCTCCGCCCGATCGGCCCTGGCCGCCGCGCGGGTCCTCGGCGGAGCGCCACGAGCCGAGGCCCTGGCGCGGGCCCACCAGCACCTCGCCTTCGTCCGGGCCCGCCCGGACAGCGCCCGCAGCGTCCTCGACCGGGCCGAGGTCCTCGCCCTGCTGGTGGAGGCCTCCCGCCAGCTCCCCGAGCTGGCCATCCCCCGCGGCGAGCTCGACGAGGCCGTGGCCCTGCTCGAGTCCGGCTCGCCCCATAGCGGTGAGCGCGTCGCCCAGCTCTGGGCCCTGGCCCTGGCCGGCCGGCCGGTCGACGAGGCCCGCCTCGCCCGGCTGGTGCGCGACGCCGCATCCCTGGACGAAGAGGACCGCTCCTGGCTGGCCCGCACGCTGATCCTGCTCGGCCGCGCCGACGAAGCGAGCGGCCTGATCGCCGGGCAGGGAGCCCACGCCGGCCTCGCCCGAACAGCGCTAGGCCAGCCGCCGGAGAGGCTACCTCCCCTCCCGCCCGTGGAGCGGGCCGACCGCGTCCACTGGATCCAGCTCGCTGCCCTGATGCCCCAGCGGGGCAAGGGGCGAGCGGTGCTGAAGGTCGACGGGGTCGAGGTCCCCGGCCTGGACGCCCTGGCCGGGGGTGAGCTGCGCCTGGTGATCGGCGACCGCTCGACCGTCGAGCTGCTGGGCGCTCCCCTGGCCCTCATGCAGCGCACGCGCGCCGCCCCCGGCGAGCTGCGGATCGCCACCGCCCGCGCCCCGATCGGCGCCGACGGGCTGGCCCTGCCCACCGACACACCCCAGCGCCGCTGCGGCGGGTTCGAGGACCCTTGCCGCATCGCCCTCGGCGAGAGCCTGCAGATCACCGGACGCGTCGATGACGGGACGCGCGTGCCCGGCGGGCTGGTCCTGGAGGGCACCCTGCTGCGCGCGACCCACCCCGGCCGGTTCCTGGTCACCGGCCTGTCGGGCTGGGAGGACGGCCACACCGCGCCCGCCGCCCCCCTGCACGTCGAGGTCCTCCCCACCCTGGACGAGACCCCACCCCAGCGGGCGGCCCTGGCGCTGGCCGAGGAGGCGCTGCGGGCCGACGCGGATCCCCTCCCCCTGATCGCCTCCTGGCCGGGCTTCGACGACTGGGACGCCGAGCTCCGTCCCCGGGCCATGACCCTGCGCTTCCGCGCCGCGCTGAAGGAGGGCGACGACGAGGCGCTGGTCGCCGCCTTCGAGGGCCTCCGCGACGGGGCCCCCGAGGCCGAGCTCTCCCTCGTCGAGGTCGCCCGGGTCGCCCGCAGCTACGCCGCGATCAACCGGCCGAGCCGCGCCGTCACCGCCTGGCGAGCCGGCCTCGGCGCCGCCTTCCTGGCCGAGGCCGCCCCCCTGCGGCGCATCGAGGACCAGGTCGGCCGCATCGTCGGCCTGAAGGCCATGCGCGAGCTGGTGCTGCGCTACCCCAGCCTGCCGGTGATCGACGAGGCCGAGTTCCACCTGCCCGAGCGCCTGGCTTCGATGATCGACGAGGGCATCCCCTCCGCCTTGCAGGCCGAGGGCATCACCCCGACGGACATCCGCCTGCTCGCCGCCGCATGGGATCGCGAGTTCCTGGCCTTGCACCCGGGCTCGACCCACACCCCCGAGGCCGGCCTGCACCTCTCCCAGGGCCTGCTTCGGCTACGCGCCTGGGCGGCTGCCGCCCAGTGGTCCGACCGGGTGGCGTCAGCCTCCCCGGACGCGCCGGTGCTCGACGCGCTGCGCTATGTCGAGGCCCTCGCCCGGGCCGAGCTCGGCCAGCAGGGCCCCGCCCGAACGCTGCTAGGGAGCATCGCCAAGGGCCAGTGGCCCCAGCCCGACGGCAGCCTGGGTCCTGCATCGCTGGCCCCCGACGCCACCTACGCCCTGGCCCGCATCGCCGAAGCCAGGGGGGACCGCAAGGCCGCCATCGCCCTGTACGAGGAGGTCGGCGGGGCCTTCCCCGAGGCCGGCGAGGCCCTGTCGGCCCTGACCCAGGTGGCCCTGAGCGCCGAGCCGCTGGTGATCCTCGACTCCAGCGAGGACAGCGCCGTGCCGGTGCGGGTCGCCAACGTCGAGACGGTCCACCTGCGGGCCTACCGCCTGGATCTGCGGACCATCTTCCTGCGCGACGCGGGGCTGGACGGGGCCCGGGACATCGAGGTCTCGGGGGTCTCGCCGGTCTGGTCGGGCAGCCAGCGCCTCTCGCCCGACCCCTTCCCGCGCACCGTCGACCTGGACCTGCCCCTGAGCGGGGACGGCGCCTGGCTGGTGCAGATCGACGCCGGGGGCGAGCGCAGCAGCGCCCTGCTGGTGCGTAGCGCCCTGGACCTGGACGCCCAGGACGGCGCACTCGGCCGACGGCTGGTCGTTCGAAAAGCGGGCCAGCCGGCCGCCGGGGCCGAGGTCCGGGCGCTGGACGGGGGCGGCGGGGTGGTCGCCACGCGCACCGATCTGCGCGGCGTGGCGGTCGTGCCCTACGGGGCCGCCACCCTGGTCTTCGACGGCGATCAGCTCGCCTTCACCGACGCCACCGACAGGTCGCCCGCCCGCCGGCCGCAGAGCCCGGCACCTGCCGCACCCGAGGGAGACCTGCTCAAGAACCTCGACAAGCGCCTGATGGAGCAGCGGCAGCGCAACGAGGTCGACTTCGAGGAGCAGTACGCGCCGGCCCAGGGCGCCTCGCTGAAGGCCAATATGCTATGAATCCTGGATGATAGCCCTGGTCCTGCTGCTCTTCTCCTGCTCCGGTCGGGAGCCCGCCACCTTCGCCGACCGGGCCACCGACCTGGACGGCGACGGCTGGACGGTCGAGCTGGGGGACTGCGACGACAGCGACGCCCTGGTCCACCCCGACGCCGACGAGCTCTGCGACGGCATCGACAACAACTGCGACCGGCAGATCGACGAGGCCTCGGCCATCGACGCACCGAGCTGGTTCCTCGACGACGACGGCGACGGCTGGGGCGGCGAGGAGACCGTCTCCGCCTGCCAGCAGCCCGCCGGCACCGCCGAGCAAGGCGGCGACTGCGACGACGACGACGCGCTGGTCTACCCCGGGGCCGAGGAGATCCCTTGCAACGGGATCCTGGAGAGCTGCAGCGGACCCGACGGCGGCCGGCAGGTGCCCGCGCAGTACCCGACTCTGCAGGAGGCCATCAACGCCGCCGTGCCCGGCGACTGGATCTGCCTGGAGGCGGGCGATCACGCGGCCGCCCTGGTCGACCGCTCCCTGACCATCACCGGCCTGCGGCGGGCCAGCGAGACCCGCATCCTGGGCGACGGGGGCCCCGCGCTCAGCGTGGAGCGGGTCCAGGGGCTGACCGTGCAGGCCCTCACCCTCAGCGAGGGCCAGGGGCTCAGCGGCGGCGGCCTCTTCGTCGAGTCCAGCAGCGAGCTCCTCTTCGAGGACGTCATCTTCAGCGACAACCTCGCCGAGCAGGGCGGCGGCGCCGCCTTCCTCAACAGCGAGGAGATCACCCTGCGCGCCTGCGCCTTCACCCGCAACGACGCCCGCAGCGGCGGCGGCCTGACCCTGTGGAACAGCACCGAGGTCCGGGTCGAGGACTGCGACTTCCTCGGCAACGACGCCGAGGAGAGCGGCGGCGGCATCAACCTGGGCAGCGACAGCTCGCTCACCATGCAGGGCGGCAGCCTCGCCTCCGGCCAGGCCAACGAGGGCGGCGGCCTCAAGATGAGCGGCGGGACGGTGCTGCTCGACAGCGTCAGCATCAGCGACAACGTCGCCACGCTGGGCGGCGGGATCTACCAGGACGGCGGCAGCCTGGAGAGCACGGGGGTCGTCTTCAGCGGCAATCTGCCCGACGACCACCATGTCGAGGCAGAGTGAGACTCAAAGTGCGCCTAGTACCTTGTTAAGCAGCGAATCACTGGTTGACTATGCCTCGGCCCGTCCTCGTTGGGGAGCGATGAGTCGCGCCCCTACGTCAGTCGAGACCTCAAACCGCTCGGTGGCTTGCAACGCCAGTCTCAGCCTGCCGAACCGGTCAGAATCATCTTGACGAGGTACTAGGACAGCCGGCGCAGGGCTAACGAGCTCGCCTTTGCCAGTCTGCCGGGGCGCGCGAGCTGTGGAACACCGCGATGATCGCGATAGCTTCAGGATCGGCGAGGTAGAGAATCGCGTAGGGAAAACGCCGAACGAGAGCGCGGCGCACCTCGCCATCCACCCGTTGGAACTGCTCCGGATTTCGACGGATCGCCTCGATCGCCGCCTGAACGCATGTCACGAATTCCTGTCCGAGACCGCGGGTGCGCTCCTCGTACCAACCCTGCGCCTCTTCGAGCTCCTCTTCGGCCTGGGAGCGGAAGACGACCGGGGGGCTCACCGGGCGCGGGCCCGATCGAGGACCTGCTCCCAAGGAATCGCGGAACCGGGGTCGGCGCGATGCTGCTCAACCCGACGCCGAAGTTCCACACGCTGCGCCTCGCTGAGCGGGACGCCCTCGGGCTCCGCAGCGATGCGGTCCCACAGGTCTTGCACGTAGAGGACCCGCTCGGCGGGGGTCATGTGGTCGAACGAGGGTTCCATGGGTATCAATGTAGTCGACCCGGAAGCCAAACGCCAGATCCTGGGAGCGCCAATTGATGGAGACACGTCCTGGCCACGAGATCGCTGCAGCCATATCTGCCCACGCCCCTGGAGGCCGTCTGGAGTGGGCAGCAGTCCGTACACTTCACGAAGTATCTGTTCATGTCAGTTACCCGTACACCGGCTTCCGGCTTGCTCACTCGTCCCCCCGATTGATTGAAGCGATCGCCGAAGCAGTAGGCAGTTTTCGTGGACGGGAGGCATGGCACATCGCGAGAGATCCTTCGAAGAGGGAGAACTACGTCATCAAGCCTGGGTTCGTTGACGAACTTGCCGGCGAACTCCCAACAAGGTCACTACGGGAGCGGACTGCGTATCTTGCCGAACTGGTTCCAGACCGCTGCATCGCCGCCAATGCCGACGTGCCGGAGCTTGCCCGACACCTCGCCGTTCAGTTGGAGCGCCTTCGAGAGGACGCTCGTTGACCGCCACCCACCCGCCATCGCTATGCAGCCCCCTACATCCCCAACAACAGCCTGAGCCCGACCCGCGTTAGGCCCTGCCCATGCCCAAGCCCCGCGCCATCCTCGTCGGACTGCTGACCCAACAACGAGACCCTGCCGATCTCGACGCCTCCCTCGACGAGCTCGCCCGGCTCTGCGACACCCTGGGCCTCCAGCCGGTCGGGCGGCTGATCCAGCGCCGCCAGGGCACCGGCGCCGCCTATGTGCTGGGCGAGGGCAAGCTGAAGGAGCTGGCGGCCTGGACCGGCGGCACCGGCGTCGTGCACCGCGGGCCCCAGAAGACCCAGGCGGACGAAGAGGAGGAGGAGGATGAGCTCAACGCCTTCCCCACCACCGAGCGCCGGGCCGACACCGTGGTCGTCGACCACGAGCTCAGCCCCAGCCAGCTCCGCAACCTGAAGAGCGCCTGCGGGGTCGAGGTGCTGGACCGGACCGGCGTGATCATCGAGATCTTCAGCCAGCGGGCGCGCAGCCGCGAGGCCCGCCTGCAGGTCGAGCTGGCCCGCCTCCAGTACCTCGCCCCCCGCCTGCGGGAGCTGGGCGGACCGTCGGAGCGCCAGCAGGGCGGCATCGGCGCCAAGGGCTCGGGCGAGAGCTCGCTGGAGCTGGACCGCCGCAAGATCCGTGACCGGATGGCCGAGATCCGCAAGGAGCAGGCCCTGCTGGAGTCGACCTCCGGTGTCCGGCGGAACCGGCGCACCGATCTTCGCCAGGTGGCCCTGGTAGGCTACACCAACGCCGGCAAGTCCTCGCTGCTGCGGGTCCTGACCGGGGCCGAGCCCTACGTCGCCGACCAGCTCTTCGCGACCCTGGACACCACCGTCCGCCGCCTCTCCCCCGAGGTCACCCCGCCGGTGCTGGTGACCGACACGGTCGGCTTCATCCAGGACCTGCCGCACAGCCTGGTGGCCTCCTTCCGCAGCACCCTGGACGCGGCCCTGGAGGCCAGCCTGATCCTGCAGGTGGTCGACGCCTCGGACCCGACCTGGCGGCGCCAGGAGGCCGTCACGGCCGAGGTGCTGGCCGACATCGACGCCGCCGAGATCCCCCGCATCCTGCTCTTCAACAAGTGCGACCGGCTGGAGCCGGGCCAGGAAGAGGCCCTGCGGGCCGAGCGCCCCGAGGCCTGGACGACCGCGGCCCATGACCCGCAGCGGGTGGTCGAGCTGCACGACCGCATCGCCGCCTGGTTCTCCGACCACGACCCGATCGAGGAGCTGATCGTGCCCTGGGCCCGGGCGGCGATGATGGGCAAGGTCCGGGCCCAGGCGACCGTCCTGGAAGAGCACTTCGAGGACGAGGGGGTGCGCTACCGCCTGCGCGCCCCGCAGACCGTGCTCGACCGCCTGCGAGCCGAGGTGGGCTGATGCGGATCGCGGTGATCGCCGACTCGCACTTCCACGCCGAGGGCGACGAGGGCCGGCTCCAGCATGGCTACCCCTCGGACGCGAGCTTCAACGCCCGCAATCGGGCGGCGATCGCCGAGCTCATCGCCGCCGCCCCCGCGCGGGTCATCCACCTGGGCGACGTGCCCCACCCGGTCCCCGGCCTGCGCGCCCACGCCCTTGCCTTGGACGAGGCCGCCGCCACCTACGCGGCCATCGAGGTCCCCTTCCAGATCGTCCCCGGCAACCACGACGTCGGCGACAAGCCCCACCCCTGGGCGCCCGCGCCTTCCGTCAGCCTGGAGAAGCACCGCGTCTTCATCGAGCGCTGGGGACCGCCCTGGTGGAGGGTCGATCTGCCGGATCTAACGCTGCTAGGCATCGACACCCCGGTGCTGAACAGCGGCCTGCCCCTGGAGGCCGAGCAGTGGGCCTGGCTGGAGCAGACCCTGGCCGAGCTGCGCGGCCGGCGGGTCTTCTGCTTCATGCACTACCCGCCCTTCCTGCTCGATCCGAGCGAGGACGAGCACTACGACAACCTCGCCGAGCCGGCCCGCACCCGGCTGCTCGATCTCCTGGCCTGCCTGCCCGTCGAGGCGGCCTTCTGCGGCCATGTGCACCACCCCTTCCTGCATCACCACCGCGGCACCGCCTGGTACCTGCTGCCCTCGACCGCCTTCGTCCGCCCTGGCTTCGCCGAGCTGGCCCGGGTCGCCCCCGGCCCCCCCGAAACGGAGCACGGTCGTAACGAACAGGGTCGGCTTGGCTGGTGCATGCTGCACATCGACGCCCAGGGGCACCGGGTCGAGTGGGTCCGCAGCGAAGGACGGGAACAAGCTCGCGCCTGGGCCCCCGGGCTGGAGCCGGGGCTCGCTCCTCCCCCGCCCTGCCCCCTGGGCCTCACCCTCCGCCACGCCTGGGACGCGGTCGAGGACATCCCCGCCGACAACCTCGACCCCTACCGCCGCAAGCGCGCCCGCAACGACCTCGCGCTCCTCGCGGCGCTGGAGCTGGGGGTCCAGACCCTGCGCCTGCCCCTCTCCGACCTTCGCTTCGAGAGCACCCGGCAGCGGTTCGACACCCTAGCAGCGCTAGGAATCCAGCTCGTCCTCTTCACCGCCGAGGAGCCCGACGCCCGCGACCGGGCCTTGCTGGCACGGCACCGCCAGCAGATCCTCGCCCTGGAGTGGGTCGCCCCCCGCCATCGCCTCGCCGACCCTCCCCGGGAGCTGCCCGTGCCGCTGTGGGTCTCGGTCCACCCGCGCGCAGCGGTCCGGGACGAGCGGCGCTTCGACCACTTCCCGCTGCCCGGCTTCCTGCCCGAGGACCGCGAGCTGGACGGCCTCGCCCCGGGTCTGCTGCCGGTCCTGCGCGTCCCCGACTCGGTCTGCCCGGCTCAGGCAGGCCTCGCGCTGCGCCGACCCGGCGTGCTGCTGGTGGAGCTGCCCCGGGCCGGCGAGGCGCAGGCCTGCACCGACGACCTGGCCCTCAGCCATCGGGTCGTGGCTGCGGCGGCGGCGGCCCTGGGCTCGCCGGGTCGCACGGTCCTGCTGGACGGCTTCGTCGACCACGACCGGGGTTACTTCCCGCGTCATGGCCTGCTGGACCGCAAGGGGGATCCGAGGGCCGCCTGGTGGGCGCTGCGCAACCTCAGCCGGCTCTGCCGCCCGGGGGCGGGGCTCGCGGTGCAGGAGGACGCCCGAGGCCGCCTCTTGCGGATCCCGGGCTCGCCGACGATCCTGCTCCCTGCCCGGCCGACCGCCGAGGGCATCGACCTCGTCACCGGGCTGGCCGAGGGCCCCCCCTCCCTGCACCCGAGGGTGTTGCCATGAAGCTGCGCCTGTCCTTCCTCACCCTCGGCGTGCAGGACATCGCCCGCGCTCGCCTGTTCTACGAGGGCCTGGGGCTGCACCCACACCGGAGCAGCAACGAGCAGGTCTGCATGTTCCAGCTCCCCCAGGGCATGGTGCTGGCCCTCTTCGGCCGCGAGGACCTCGCGATCGACTCGGGCCTGCCGCCCGGCAGCGGCAGCCGGGTGGCCATGGCCTGCAACCTGGGCAGCCGGGAAGAGGTGGATGAGCTGCTGGCCCGAGCGGAGCGCCTGGGGGGAAGCATCTCCACCCCCGCCGGGCTGGCCCCCTGGGGCATCTACCGCGGCTACTTCACCGATCCCGACGGGCACGCCTGGGAGGTGGCCTTCAACGACCAGACCCGCATGGACGACCAGGGTGGCCTGTGGCTGATCTGAGCGCCCCCCCGGTCCGACCCTCATGAGCGCCGCGACCGCCTTCCTGCTGGCCGCCGGACACGGCACCCGCCTGCGACCCCTGACCGAGCGGGTGCCCAAGGCCCTGGTCCCGGTCTGCGGGGTGCCGATGCTGGACCACGCCCTGGCCCTGGCCCGCGCCCACGGGCACACCGAGATCCTGGTCAACGCCCACCACCTCTGGCCCCAGGTCGCCGCCTGGGCGGAGGAGCATGGCGTGCAGCTCCAGGTCGAGCTGCCCGACATCCTCGGCACCGGGGGAGGCCTGCGCGCGGCCCTGGATCGCCTCGCCCCCGAGGTGCTGATCCTCAACGCCGACATCCTCTGCGATGTCGACCTTACAGCGCTAGGCCGGGCCATGCCCCCGTCGGGGGCGGCCATGGCCCTGCGCCCCTCTCCCGAGGCCGAGCGCTTCGGCCCGGTCGAGCCGGACGAGGCCGGCCGGGTCCGGCGCATCTCGTCGGTGGTGGGCCCCCCGGGCAGCGGCCAGGGCGGGCTGCACTTCACCGGCATCCACGCCATGAGCCGCGAGGCGATCGCCCGGGTCCCCGCCGAGGGCGAGCAGTGCGTCGTGCGCAGCGCCTACCGCGAGCTGGTGCCCCTGGGGCTCGTCGGGAGCACCCTGCACCGCGGCGTCTGGGTCGACGTCGGCACGCCGACGGCCTACCTGGAGGCCAACCTCGCGGTGCTGGCCGGCCGCCTCCGCGCGCCCCTCGATCCCTGGACCCGGGGCGAGCGCCTGCCGGCGGGCTGCTGGGCCGGCCGGGGGGCTCAGGTCGAGGGTCAGGCCCGCACCAGCATCCTGGGCGAGGGCTGCCTCGTCCCCGCCGACAGCCGCATCGAGGACTGCGTCGTCTGGGCCGGGGTGCGGGTGCCCCCCGGCGAACACCGGCGCATGATCTTCGCCGCCGCGGACGTCGCCGTCCCCGGCTGAGGGGTGCTCAGAGGTAGAAGCGGGCCGAGGCCACCGCGGCGAAGGGCGCCGTGGGCGAGCCGGTCAGGAAGAAGGGCCCGTTCATGGCGAAGAGGGGGTTGACCGCGAAGTCGAAGTCGGCCCAGGTGTGGCGCAGGCCGACGCCCATCATGCCGCTGGCGCTGGTGCCCCAGCTGAGGTCGTCGGCGATGTAGAGGGCCTGCCAGCGGGCGCTGGCGCTGCCCCGCAGGGCGATCCAGGGCCGAACGGCGTACTCGACGCCGAGCTGGGCGTGGGGGACCGAGGCGGTCAGGCCGATGTCGGAGTCGACGACCGAGATCGCCAGCTCGGGGCCGAAGCCCGCCGAGGCGGTGATCTGGTCGGTGATCTCCCACCGCGGGCCCAAGGTCAGGTAGCCGCTCAGGCCGATGACGTCGTTGAGGTAGCCGGCCTGAGCGCCCCAAGCGGTCAGCTTCTTGGGCTCGATCTTGCGGCTGGCCACGAAGGCCTCGACCCCGAAGTCCGGGCTGTCGGTCGCGTCGCCGACCAACATGAGGTTGCCGCCCACGGCCAGGGCACCGCCGTCGGTGGCGTAGCCCTTGCCCCAGGAGCCGCCGGCGGTGAAGAAGCCCGTCTGCCAGGTGCTGCGGAGCTGGTAGCCCGAGGCTTCGCCGGCCGAGGTGTAGGACAGGCGCCAGGGGCCCTGGCTGAAGGGATCGTCGCGGGTCACCCAGATGGAGTTGGTGCGCTCCTTCTCCCAGGAGAAGCCGCTGTCCATGGTCCCGCCGTAGGACATCCAGATGTTCTCGCCCATTCCGTCGAGCTCGGAGGGGTAGAACAGGAAGTCGACGTCGTCGAAGAACCCCGGGTTGGCCGAGAGCGCCGCGATCCGGGCCGGGGTGGCCAGCGCCGGGGTGGAGAAGGCGCCCAGCGTGAGCAGCAGAGCGAGGGAACGAAGCATGGAACCTCCAGAGTGGGCCGCGAGTCTAGCACGGTAAGGCGCCGTCGGACCACCCCAACCGGCTTCGGAACGGGCTACCCCTGGTCCCCATGAGCCCCGTCCGAATCCCAGCCACCGGCGATCTCCCCGAGTCGATTCTAGCGTCGCTAGCGGCGATGCGAGGCGAGGACGCCCGCTACCGCGAGGGCCGGACCTGGAGCATGATCTATTACGCCGGGGATGGTCACCACCAGCTGGTCCAGGCGGCTCATGACCTCTACCTGGCCGAGAACGCGCTCAACCCGATGGCCTTCAAGAGCCTGCGTCGGATGGAGGTCGAGGTCGTCCAGATGGCTTCCGGTCTCCTGAACGGACCGCCCTCGACGGTCGGCTGCATGACCTCGGGCGGCACCGAGTCGCTCATCCTGGCGATGAAGACCTGGCGGGACGCCGGGCTCAGCCGGCGCCCCTGGCTGCGCAGCCCCGAGGTGGTCCTGCCCCGCACAGCCCACCCCGCCTTCGACAAGGCCGCCCATATGCTCGGGATGCGCCTGCGAAAGGCCGAGATCGGCGCCGACGGACGGGTGGATCTCCACCATGTCGGCCGGCTGATCGGCCGCCGCACGGTCCTGCTGGTCGGCAGCGCCCCGCAGTACCCCCACGGCACGGTCGATCCGATCCCCCAGCTCGGCGAGCTGGCCGCCCGGCACGGGATCCCCCTGCACGTCGACGCCTGCTTCGGAGGCTTCATCCTGCCCTGGCTGGAGCGCCTGGGCGTGGTCATGCCCGCCTGGGATCTGCGGGTCCCCCAGGTGCGCTCCATCTCCGCCGATCTGCACAAGTACGGCTACGCCGCCAAGGGCGCCGCCGTCCTGCTCTACCGGCGGATCGAAGACATGAAGCACCAGTTCTTCGTCACCACCGACTGGCCCGGCGGCATCTACGCCTCGCCGGGCCTGGCCGGGACGCGACCCGGCGGCCCGATCGCTGCGGCCTGGGCGGCGCTGCACGCCATGGGCGAGCAGGGCTACCTGGAGCGGGCCGGCGAGGCCTGGCAGGTGGCCGAGCGCCTGCGCGCTGGGGTGCGGGCGATCCCGGGCCTACACCTGCTAGGCAGACCTGAGTCTCCGATCGTCACCTGGGCCGCTGACCCCGGCGGTCCCGACGTCTATGCCATCGCCGACCTGCTGCAGGCCGCCGGCTGGTCGGTGGACCGCCAGCAAGCCCCCGCCAGCGTCCACTGCAGCACCAACGCGGTGAACCTGCAGGCGGTCGATCGCTACCTCGCCGACCTGGCCGAGGCCGCCGACCGCGTCCGCTCCAACCCGAGCCTCTCCGGCGAGGGGCAGGCGGCGATGTACGGGATGATGGCCAAGGTGCCCGTCAACGGCCTGGTCCAGCGCGAGGTCCGCAAGGTGATGGAGAAGATGTACGGACCCGACGGGGCCCCGCCCGAGCTGGGCGGCGAGGCCCTCCCCCCCTGGGCGGGCAAGGCCCTGGACCTGTTCGACCGCGCCCGCAGGCGGGTGCGGGGGGGGCGAGGATGAGGCCGCTGCGCCTGGGCCTGCTCCGCATCGCGCAGGAGACGAACGCCCTCTCGCCCCTGGCCACGACATTCGAGGACTTCCGGCGCTTCCAGTGGTTGGAGGGCGAGGAGCTCCTCCAGGCGACCTCTGCCCGCGGCGAGGAGGCGCCCGGCTTCCTCCGCAACGCCGAGCTCAGCGGGATGGTACGAGGCGCTCGCGAGATCGATCCGGGCGTGCAGATCGTCCCCCTCTTCTCGGCCTGGGCGATCCCCGGCGGCAAGCTGGACCGGACCACCCTGCAGGGTTTTCGCGAGAAGCTCGAAGAGGGCCTGCGGGCCGCCGGGGCGCTGGACGGCCTGCTGGTGTCGATGCACGGCAGCCTCCAGGCCGAGGGCGAGGACGACCCCGAAGGGCTGCTGCTGGAGCAGGCCCGAACACTGCTAGGTGGCGCCCCCATCGCGGCGACCTTCGATCTGCACGGCCAGCTCACCGCCCGGATGGTGCGGGCGACGTCGATATTGCTTGGGTACCAGACCAACCCTCACCGGGACCACTTCGCCCTGGGGCGCAAGGCGGGAGCGCTGCTGGTACGGACCCTGAAGGGTGAGATCCGCCCGGTCTCGGCCTGGCGCTCGCTGCCGATGGTGCTGGGAGGGGGGACCACCCTGGACTTCCTCGCCCCGATGCGCGGCGTCTTCGGGCGGATGAAGGCAATGCAGAAGCAGCAGGGGGTCCTGGGCGCCTCGGTCTTCACCTGCCACCTGTGGAACGACGCGCCCGACCTGGGCTGGGCGACCCATGTCATCACCGACGGCGAGCCCGATCGGGCCGAGGCCCTGGCCCAGGAGCTGGCCGAGCGCTGCTGGGAGGTGCGGCACCAGGGACCGCCCGAGCTCCCGGGTCCCGAGGAGGCCATCGACCAGGCCCGGCGAGCGGTCTTCGCGCGCCGCCTGGGCACCGTCTGCATCTCGGACGCCTCCGATATGGTCGGCGCCGGCGCGGTGGGAGAGAGCACCCTGCTGCTGGGCCCCCTGCTGGAGCAGGCCCGCGATCTGAAGGTGCTGGCCCCGATCCGCGACGACCAGGCCCTGGCCTCGATCTGGCAGCAGGCCGAGGGCTCGACCGTGCAGACCACCGTCGGCGGTCGGCTGGCCCCGCAGCTCAGCGCCCCGCTGCCGATCGAGGGGCGGCTGCGCGTGAAAGCCGAGCTGCCGGCGATCGGGCGGGTCGCCGTGCTCGACCTGGGCCACCTGCAGCTGGTGCTGACACAGGCGCCTCCGCTGGCAATGAAGCCGTCGTTCTACTCGCTGCTGGGCCTCTCGCCCTGGCGGGCGGACATCTGCGTGGTCAAGAGCCTCTTCCCCTTCCGCCTGTACTTCCTGCTGCAGAACCGCAAGACGATCTACGCCAAGACCCGCGGCATGACCGACTTCGACGCCTGGAAACACATCCCCCGCCAGGGGCCGGTCCACCCCAACGTCCAGCTGGAGACCTGGGAGGCGGAAGATCAACGCCGTCGCGGGCTGGCCCACGACGGGTGAAGCGGATACTGTACGCCCGTTCACCGAGGGTGCCATGGTGGTGCTGGGTATCGACCCTGGAAGCAACGCGACGGGCTGGGCCTTGCTCAGCCGGGTCGCCGGTCGCTACCAGCTTCACGAAGCCGGGGTCATCCGCGGGCGCGAGGGCCAGGGTCTGGCCGAGCGGCTGCTGCTGATCCATACCGGCCTGATGGAGGTCGTCGGCCGCCTGCAGCCCGACCAGGTCGCGATCGAGGCCATCTTCAAGCACCGCAGCGCCGAGAGCGCCCTGCGCCTGGGTCACGCCCGGGGGGTGGCCCTGCTGGTGGCCGTCAGCCACGATCTGCCGATCGGCGAGTACAACCCGATGACGGTCAAGGCCTCGGTCGGCGGCCACGGTCGAGCGGCCAAGGCCGAGATCCAGCGGCTGGTGCAGCGGCTGGTCGGCCTCGAACGCCCGCTGCCCCAGGACGCCTCCGACGCCGCCGCGATCGCCATCACCCACCTCTCGCAGATGAAGTTCCAGACCCTCGCCCGGGCGGCCTCCCGATGATCGCCCTGCTGCGCGGCCGGATCGCCTCGCGCGAGGCGGACTCCCTGGTGCTCGATGTCCACGGGGTCGGCTACCTCGTCAACGGACCGGCCTCGACCTTCGCCGCCCTGCCGCTCGATGAAGACGTGCTGCTGCACATCAGCACCATCGTGCGCGAAGACGCCATCACGCTGTACGGCTTCGCCGACCCGACCAGCCGACGCCTCTTCGACACCCTGCGCGACGTCAACGGCGTCGGGCCGCGCATCGCCGTCGCCCTGCTCTCGACGCTGTCGCCCGGGGCCCTGGCCCAGGCGGTCGAGACCGACGACGTCAACGCCCTGGCCAAGGCGCACGGGGTGGGCCGCAAGCTGGCCGCCCGGCTCTGCCTGGAGCTCAAGGGCAAGCTGGCGCTCGACTTCCAGCCGACCGTGCTCGTCGCGCCCCCACCCCGCAAGCCGACCGACCCCCTGGCCCTGGCCCTGGCCCAGCTCGACTACCGCAAGAGCGATATCGACCGGGCGATGGCCGACCCGGCGGTGCCGGGCCCCGATCAGGCCAGCATCGAAGACCGCCTGCGGGCCGCCCTGCGCTCGCTGTCCCGGCAGGGATAATCCACTCCAATGCGACGAGAGCTCGACCCCGGCCTGCTGCCGATCGACGTGGCCGATCCGGCCCTGCGGCCCAAGAACCTGGACGAGTACATCGGCCAGCCTCGGCTGGTCGAGAACCTGCGGGTCTACATCCGCGCCGCCAAGCAGCGCGGGCAGGCCATGGACCATGTCCTGCTCTCGGGCCCGCCGGGCCTGGGCAAGACCAGCCTCGCCTGGATCATCGCCGAAGAGCTGGGGGTCGAGCTGCGCCCCACCTCGGGCCCGGTGATCGAGAAGAAGGGCGATCTCGCCGCCATCCTGACCAGCGTGCAGGAGCGCGAGGTCCTGTTCATCGACGAGATCCACCGGCTCAACCGGGCGGTGGAAGAGGTGCTCTACCCCGCGGTCGAGGACTTCCGGGTCGATGTGCTGCTGGGCCAGGGGCCCGGCGCCCAGTCGGTCAGCCTGCCCCTGCCGCCCTTCACGCTGATCGGCGCGACCACCCGCTCGGGCCTGCTCACCCGCCCCCTGCGGGACCGCTTCCCGATCCAGTTCACCTTCGACTTCTACTCCCCGTCCGAGCTGGCCGAGATCGTGCGCCGCAGCGCCCGACGGCTCAACCTGGACCTCGAGGACGGCGCGGCGACCGAGCTGGCCCGGCGCAGCCGGGGAACGCCGCGGGTGGCCAACCGCCTGTTGCGGCGGGTGCGCGACTTCGCCGAGGTCGAGGGCGACGGGCGCATCGACGTGGCGATGGTCAAGCTGACCCTGCACCGCCTGGAGATCGACGACCATGGGCTGGACACCATCGACCGGCGCCTGCTGCAGACCATCGCAGTAAAGTTCGACGGGGGCCCGGTAGGCATCGAGAACCTGGCCACCGCGATCGGCGACGAGGCCGACAACATCGAAGACGTCTACGAGCCCTACCTGATCCGCATGGGCTTCATCCAGCGCACCCGTCAGGGGCGCATCATCACCAACCTGGGCCGCCTGCACCTGGGGCTGCCCAAGGCCGAGACGACCCTGTTCTAGGTCCTGTCCTCAGGCCTCGGCGGCGCTCTGGGCTTCAGGCCTCGGCGGCCACCGCGTGGGCCATCAGGGCTTCCAGCGGCACGACCTCCAGCACGGACTGGTGGGTGCTCTCCAGGACGACCGGGCAGGCCATTCCGGCGTGGAAGGCCTGAAGCCAGCTGCGGGCCACCACGCACCACTGGTCACCCGGCTTCAGCCCCGGGAACTGGTACTGCGGCACCGGCGTGATCAGGTCGTTGCCCTGGGCCGCCAGGAAGTCCAGGAAGTCCTCGGTCACCTGGGCACAGACCGTGTGCGAGCCGCGGTCGTTGGCGTCGGTGTTGCAGCAGCCGTCCCGAAACCAGCCGGTCTTGGGGTCATGGCTGCACGGCGCCAGAGGCAGGCCGAGCACGTTGAGCGATCGGTACATGGGGACCCCTATTGGAGGTTGTGGAAGACGTGCTGGACGTCGTCGTCCTGCTCGAGGCGGTCGACGAGGGCCAGGACCTCGGTCGCCTGCTCTTCGCTGAGGGCCACCGTGTTGGTGGCGATGTACTCGATGCCGGTGGACTTGGGCTCGATGCCCTTGTCCTCCAGGGCCCGCTGCAGCTCGCCGAAGGTCTGGAAGGCGCAGCGCAGGACCAGCAAGGGGTTGCCCTCGTCGTCCTCGCTCTCGCCCAGCTCTTCCAAGCCGTAGTCGATCATCTCCAGCTCGAGCTCGTCGGCGTCGATGCCTTGCGGGTCCAGGCGGAAGACCCCCATTCGGGTGAAGCCGAAGGCGACGCTGCCGGTGGTGCCGAGGTTGCCGCCGCCCTTCTTGAAGTGCATCCGCACATTGGCGACCGTGCGGGTCGGGTTGTCGGTGGCCGTGGCGACGAGGACGGCGATGCCGTGCGGGGCGTAGCCCTCGTAGACGAGCTCCTGGTAGTCCTCGCCCCCCTGACCGGCGGCCCGCTTGATCGCCGACTCGATCTTGTCCTTCGGCATGTTCACCGAGCGCGCGTTCTGGATGGCACGCCGCAGCGCCGGGTTGTTCTCGGGGGCCTCACCGCCCTGCTTGACGGCGATGGCGATCTCCTTGCCGGCGCGGGTGAAGGCCTTGGCCATGCGATCCCAGCGCGCGAACATCGTCGCCTTGCGGGTCTCGAAGATGCGTCCCATGAGTGCTTCCTGTGCGAGTTCGGGCCAGAGAGGTAGCATGGCGGCGCCCCTCCGTGCAGGGGGCAGACGGAGGAGCCTGTGCGCACCGGACGGAAGCGACCCGTGATCTCGGTGGTGGGCTGGACGAACGCAGGCAAGACCACCCTGGTCGAGCGGCTGGTGGCCGAGCTCACCGCCCGCGGGTTGGCAATCGGCACGATCAAGGCGACCCACCACGACATCGATCCCGATCCCCCCGGCAAGGACTCCTGGCGGCACCGCCGCGCCGGCGCGGTCGAGACCCTGCTGATCGGCCCGCGCCGCTGGGTCCTGACCCGGGAGGGGAACCAGACGGCGCAAGAGGCGCTGGCGCGGCTGGGCCCGGTCGATCTCGTCGTCGTCGAGGGCCTGCGCGGCGAGCAGCTGCCGAAGATCGAGGTGCTCGATCCCGGCTCGAGCCGCCCATCCCTGGCCGGCATCGACCCCCAGGTCGTGCTGGTCGCCGCCGACGTGGACCCCGGCGACCCGGACGTCCCCTGGCGCCACCGCGACGACATCGAAGGCATCGCCGACTTCGTCCAGCGGCTCCACCAATCAGGGGATCTGATTACGGGAACCACAGGAGGTTCCATGGCCCCACTCCCCCCTGTGTCCCGCTACATGGACACCAACGTCCCCACCCTCAACGCGCAGATGGAGATCCTCACCGCGGTCGACTTCTTGATCGCCCGGCACGTCACCGGTGCCCCCGTGGTCGACGCCGAGGGCCGGATGGTCGGCATCCTGACCGAGAAGGACTGCCTGCGACTGCTGACCATGGGCACCGACGAAGGCGAGGTACCCAACGGCACCGTCTCCGACTTCATGACCGCCGAGGTCGTGACCATCGGCCCCCGGGTCAACATCTACCACGCCGCCGGGCTGTTCCTGCACCACAACTTCCGGCGCCTGATCGTGGTCGAGGACGGCAAGCTGATCGGGGCGATCACCCGCTTCGACATCCTGCGCGCCGTCTCCGAGAACCACAAGCTGGTCGGGGGCTGAGATCTAGTACCCGCAGTCGCCCTCTTCGGGCCCGGCGTCGGGATCGAGCTCGACCCGCTGGTCGTAGCGCCAGGTGTCCGCGCAAGTCGTCGACCACAGGGCCTTGTCGTAGTCCAGGATGCGGTACCCGGCTCCGTACTCGCTGGTGTCGACCTGCTCGGCGGGGTCGAATTCCAGCAGCAAGAAGTTGTCCGTGTCGTAGCGGGTGGCGGCGATGACGATGTGTGGGAAGGCGTTGGCCTCGCCGGCGTCGATCCAGCGGTGGGTGTGCCCGGCCATCATCAGCTCGACGTTGTCGTGCCGTTCGAGGACGGTGCCCAGGTCCGGTCGCTGCTTGTCGGCCTGCTCGTCGCGCGAGGTGACGAAGATGCCATGGTGGGTCAGGAAGAACGAGGGCAGCCCCATGGAGAGCTGCTCGTCGATGAAGGCGAGCTGCTCGGCCCCGTAGGAGGAGAAGGAGGTCGCGCAGCGCTCGTCGGACCAGTCCCAGGTAGGGCCGAGCATCCCGTTGCCCAGGATGAAGCGCCAGCCCCGGATGTCGACGGCCTGGTAGAGGGGCTGGCCGAAGAAGGCCTCGAAGAGCTCGGCTGAGAGGTCCCGCTCGACCCCGATCAGGTGGTCCGAGGTGCCCGTGACCAGCTCGGGCGGCTCGCCGCAGTCGACCTCGTAGTCGTGGTTGCCCCAGACGATGTGGACCGGGACCTGAAGCTCGGCCAGGATCTCCTGGGTGAGCGAGAAGGCGCTGTGCTCCTGCTCGTACCAGGCGGCCTCGCTGGACCAGTAGGGGGCGTGCATCAGGTCGCCCAGGATGAAGAGCGCCTCGGGCGGCGGGTCGATGGCGTTGACCCGCTCGACCACGCCCCGCAGGCGCTCCGGGGTCTTCATGATGCTCTCGTTGTCGATGCCCTCGGACTCCGAGCAGCACTCGTACTGCGGGGCCACGACGTGGGTGTCGGCGATGAAGGCCACCCGAAAGGGCTGGGGCGTGGTGCCCGGGTCGGCGCTGTCCTTGGGGGAGGGCGAGCAGGCCAGCGCGAGGAGGAGCATCACAGGATCGGCTCGGGCAGGTACTCGGCAGCCCCGGGGAAGCGCGCCGCCAGGGCCTGAACCCGCTCGGTCACCCGCCGCACCTGGCGCCCGGCGAGGCCGGTGAAGGCAGTCGGATCGGCGAGGCAAGCCTGGAGCTGGTCGAGGTCGAGCGGGATGCGCCCGTCCGAGGCGAGGCGTGCGAGCAGGTCGTTGTCGACCCGGCCCTGCCGCAGCTCCAGGGCCACGGCGACGGCGTGCTCCTTGATGGCCTCGTGGGCCTCTTCCCGCCCGGCGCCGGCCTTGACGCAGGCCATCAGCACCTTGGTGGTGGCCAGGAAGGGCAGGTTGCGGTCCAGCTCGCGGCGGATGACGGCCGGGTAGACGCCCAGCTCGTCGAGCACGGTCAGCAGCGCCTGCATCAGGCCGTCGGCGGCGAAGAAGGCCCCCGGCAGGGCTACCCGACGCACGACCGAGCAGGAGACGTCGCCCTCGTTCCACTGGTCCCCGACCAGGCCGTCGACCATGGTGAGCTGGCCCTTCAGGATGCAGAGGAAGCCGCCGATGCGCTCGCAGGTCCGGGCGTTCATCTTGTGGGGCATGGCCGAGGAGCCGACCTGGCCCTCCTGGAAGCCCTCGGTCGCCAGCTCCTGCCCGGCCATCAAGCGCAGGGTGCGGGCGAGGTTGGCGGGGCCGGAGGCGAGCTGGACCAGGGCGGAGAGGACCTCGAAGTCCAGGCTGCGCGGGTAGACCTGCCCGACGCTGTCCATCCGGGCGGAGAAGCCCAGGTGGCGCATCACCGCCTCCTCCAGGGCCTCGACCGCGGCCTCGTCCCCCAGCAGGTCCAGCATGTCCTGCTGGGTCCCGACGGGGCCCTTGATGCCGCGCAGCGGGTAGCCCTCGATCAGCGCGTCCAGGCGCTCGGTGGCGCGCAGCAGCTCCTCGGCGGCGCTGGCGAAGCGCTTGCCGACGGTGGTCGCCTGGGCCGGGACGTTGTGGCTGCGCCCGGTGAGGACGAGGTCCTGGTGCTGCACCGCGAGGTCGGTCAGCCGAACCAGCGCCGCCACGCTGCGATCCCGCAGCAGGTGCAGGCCCTGGAGGATCTGCATCTGCTCGACGTTCTCGGTCAGGTCCCGGCTGGTCATGCCCTTGTGGATCTGCTGCTGGCCGGCCAGGGCGTTGAACTCCTCGATGCGGGCCTTGACGTCGTGCCGGGTGGTCCGCTCTCGGGCGTCGATCGAGGCGAGGTCGACCTGCTCGACGACGGCCTCGTAGGCGGCCAGGGCCTGGGCGGGCACCGGCAGGCCCAGCTCGCCCTGGGCACGCAGCACCGCCAGCCAGAGGCGCCGCTCCTGGACGATGCGGGCGCGGGGGGACCAGATCCCCCGCATCGGGGCGCTGGCGTAGCGGGCGGCGAGCACGTCGGGGATCACACTCATGGGCACCTACAGCGGCCAGAGGACCGGGATGAGCGTCAGGACGACCGCCCCGACGGTGAGGGCCACGGGCACTCCCAGGCGGGGGTAGTCCAAGGGCTTGTAGCCGCCGGGGCCGAAGACCATCAGGTTGGTCTGGTAGCCGATCGGCGAGAGGAAGCTGGCCGAGGCGGCGAACATGACCGCCACCATGTAGCCCATCGGGTTGGCGTCGAGCTGGAGGGCCAGGGAGAGGGCGATCGGCACCATCAGCACGGCGGCCGCGTTGTTGGTGACCACCTCGGTGAGGATCGCGGTCAGGATGTAGACCACCACCAGGCCGGCGAACGCGCTGCTCGCGCCCGACTGGACAGCGAGCCCGGCGATCATGGCGTCCAACCCGGTCTCCTGCATGGCCTTGCCCAGGCCGATCGCCGCCGCGATGGCGATCAGGACCTGGAGGTCGACCGAGCGCCGGGCCGTCTCCAGGGTGCAGCAGCGGGTCAGCACGGTCAGCAGGGCCGCGGTGAAGGCCGCCGTCGAGGTGCTGACGACCTCCAGGCTGACCGAGACCACCAGGGCCAGCAGGATGACCAGGGAGACCGCGGCCCGGTCGGAGCGGCGGGGGCCGGCCCCGTCGATCTGGCTCACCAGGTAGAAGTCCGTCCGGGTGCGCTGCTCGGTCAGGAAGGAGGGGTGGGCTTCGAGCAGCAGCACATCGCCCTGGTGCAGGACGATGTCCCCGATGCGCTCCCTCAGCCGCTCGCCCGAGCGGGCCACGGCGATGACCACCGCCTGGTAGCGATTGCGGAAGCCCCCCTCCTTGATGCTCTGGCCGATGAGCGGGTTGCGGGCCGAGACGACGGCCTCGACCACCTGCCGCTCGTGGCGTTGTCCCTCCAGCTTGAAGACCTGGTCCGGCGCCGTCACCAGCCCGGGAAACCGCTGCAGGTCCAGGACCGCCTCGACCCCGGCGACGAAGACCAGGCGGTCCCCCTCTCGGAGGCGGCGCTGGGGGTCCACCATCGGGTGTACCCGACCCTCCCGCACCAGCTCCATCAGGTAGGCGCCGGGCAGGTGCTGCAGGCCCAGGCTCTCGATCGTCTCCCCCTCGAGCGGGCTGGAGGCGGGGACCAACATCTCGAAGGCGTACTCCCGGGGATCGTCCGCGATGCTGACCGCCGCCCGCCGATCGGGGAGCAGGAAGGGGGCCATCACCACCATGACGGTCAGGCCAGCCAGGGAGGCGGCGATGCCGATGGGCGAGATGTCGAAGAGGCCGAAGGGCTCGAGCCCCTCGATGCTGGCGGCCCGCTCGACGACCATCCCCGAGACGATCAGGTTGGTGCTGGTGCCAATCAGGGTGCAGGTGCCGCCGAGGATGGCGGCGAAGGACAGCGGCATCAACAGGCGAGAGGCCGGGATGCCCGTCCGGCGGCTCCACTGGGCCACGGCCGGCATCAGCGTGGCGACGATGGTGGTGTTGTTGAGGAAGGCGCTGGCCAGCACGGTCGGAGCGGTCAGCCGCAGGATGGCGAGGCGTTCTGTCCGAGGGCGGCCCAGCAGCCGATGGGTGATCGCGTCGACCGCCCCCGTCTCGCGCAGGCCGGCGGCCACCACGAAGAGCGCGGCCACCGTCAGCATCCCGCTGTTGCCGAAGCCCGCCAGCGCCTCGCCGGGCTGGAGGATGCCGGCGATGGTCAGCAGGGTCAGCCCTCCCAGCAGCGCGACGTCGGGCTGGGCCAGGTTGGCCATCATCAGGACCAGCGCCATCAGGATCACGAAGAGCGTGAAGCCGGCGGCGAGGGTCATGGGGCGCTCCGGGGATGACGCTGACTATGCTATGGGCTCGACCGAGGAGGGGACGATGATCTGGATGATGGTACTTCTGGCCTGTTCGGGCAAGGGCGAAGAGGGCCCCATCGACGCAGATGGCGACAGTTTCACGAGCGACGTCGACTGCGACGACGACAACGCCGAGGTGTACCCTGGCGCCTTCGAGGTCTGCAACGGCGTCGACGACGACTGCAACGGCGAGATCGACGACAACCCGCTGGACCCGATCATCTGGCACCTGGACGAGGACGACGACGGCTACGGCCACACGGTGGTCACCTCGGCGGGCTGCGAGGCCCCGGCCGGCTACGTCCAGGACGGCAGCGACTGCGACGACGAGGACCCCTTGGTCAACCCCGGGGCCGACGAGCGCTGCAACGACCAGGACGACAACTGCAACGGCAGCACCGACGACGACCCGGTCGGCGCGCCGACCTGGTACCCGGACGCCGACCTCGACGGCTTCGGCGACCCCGACGGCGCCGTGGACGCCTGCGACAGCCCCGCGGGCCACGTCGCCGACGGGACCGACTGCGACGACGCGCTGGACACGGTCTTCCCCGGCGCGCCCGAGTGGTGCAACGAGGTCGACGACGACTGCGACGGCAGCGTCGACGAGGACCCCGAGGACGGCTTCGTCTGGTACGAGGACCTCGACGGCGACGGCTACGGCAACGAGCGCGAGCCGCTGCGCGACTGCGGGGTGATCGAGGGCCGGACCGAGGTGGGCGGCGACTGCGCCGACGACGACTCGGACGTCTTCCCCGGGGCCCCCGAGCTCTGCGGCGACGGTCAGGTCAACGACTGCGCCGGCAGCGTGGTCGAGGCGGCGGCGCTCTGCGGGGGCTGGGGAGATCCGGTCGACGCCGACCTCAGCGCCTCGCTGCGGTTGGAGGCCGCCGAGGCCAGCCGGCTGGGCGTGACCCTGGCCGGGGGCCAGGACATGGACGGAGACGGCCTCGACGACATGCTGGTGGGGGCCTTCCAGCAGAGCTCGACCGATGGCCGCGAGCGGGCCGGCGCGGTGCACCTCCTCTACGGCTCTCCCGATGGCCTTATCCGGCGCAGCGACACGCTCTACGGGGCGCAGACCGACCTGGAGCTCGGCAGCGAGGTGCTGCTGCTGCCCGACCTCGACGGCGACGGCCGGGCCGAGCTGGTGGTCGCGGCGACGGTCGCGGCCGAGAGCAGCCAGGGTCGGGTCTGGATCCTGCCGGGAGGTCCGGGGGCGCCGGGGCTGGACGAGGCCCTGGCCGTCTGGGAGGGCGAGGGCGAGGACCTGGCCGGGACCGAGGCCCTGGCCTCGCTGGGAGACGTCGACGGGGACGGCGTGGCCGACCTGCTGGTCGGGGCCCGCTACGGCTCGCTGGGCGACACCTACGCGGGGCAGGCCTACGTCCTCTCCGGCGCCGCCCGTGGCGAGCAGCCCCTCAGCTCCGCCAGCGCCCGCCTCTACGCCAGCACCGGCTACGGCTACGCCGCCACCCGAGTGGCCAGCCCCGGCGACCTCGACGGCGATGGCCTCAACGACGCCGTCGTCGACGGCGAGGGCGCGGTGGCGGCCTTCATCGTGATGGCGCCCTTCTCGGGGGACCTGGACCTCGCCTCCGACGCCGATCTGCGCGTCCTGGACAGCGGCGGCCTCTCGCTCAGCCATATGGACGGCGCCGACCTCGACGGCGACGGCCTCGCCGACCTGGTGCTCTCCTCGACGGTCGAGAGCAGCCTCGCCGAGCGGGGCGGCGGCGTCTTCCTGCACCTCTCCCCCTGGACCGCCGACGTGGAGCTGGAGAGCGGCGCGGCCAGCATCCTGGGCGAGCGCGAGAGCGGCTACCTGGGCGGCGAGGTGGCCATCCTGCAGGACGTCGAGGGCGACGGGCGACCCGACCTGCTGGTCGGCACCGGCAGCTCCTTGATCCGGTCGGGCAGCGTCTCGACGCTGGGCGGTGGGGGCGGGGTGCTGGTCTACCGGGCGATCGGCGCTCGCACCGGCAGCTGGCTGGAGAGCGAGGCCGATGTGGTGATCGAGAGCCCCGACGCCGGGAGCGGGCTGGGGCCGGACGTGGCCAGCGCCGGAGACATCGACGGCGACGGGCGGACCGACCTGCTGCTGGGCGGGCCGGGGGCCAGCCTGGGCGGCACCGGCGCCGCCTGGGTGCTGCGGGCCGACATCCGGTACTGAGGGGGGTGGGTCCCGTGGAGAGCCTCGTCCTCCAGCCCCTGCTGAGCTTCGGCTTCATGGCCTCGGTCCTGGCGGCGGTCTGGCTGTTCGCGCGCCACCAGCTCCAGGTGCAGAGGACGGAGTGGGGCGAGCTGGCGGCGCGTCGGGGCCTGCGCCTCGCGGAGGGCAGCGGGCGCTGCCAGATCGTGGGCGGGCTGGAGGAGATGGACGTGCAGGTGCGGGTCGAACAGCGCGGCGCAGGACGCAGCAAGAAGTCCTACACCGTGCTGAGGATCAGCCTGAACGCGCCGGGGCCCCAGGGCCTCAAGGTGAGCAGGGAGGGCCTGGGCGACCAGATCAGCAAGCTGCTGGGAGGCCAGGACATCGAGATCGGCGATCCCGCCCTTGATCGACAGCTGCGCGTCAAGGGCGCCGACCCGCAAGCCGTCCGCGAGGTGGCGACCCTCCCCGTCCTGCAGGCGACCATGGCGATGAACGCGCGGCTCGAAGGCCACTGCCGGGTGGAGGACGGGCAGGTGATCCTGGAGGCCAGCGGCGTCCTCCTTCGCCCCCGGCTGGATCGCCTGCTGGACGACGGGCTCGGCCTGGCCCGCCAGTGGCGCGCCGCCATCCTGGAGCCCTGGCTGGCGGTGACGAGGCGCTGGCAGCTCTCGCACCGCTCCGAAGGCAGCGTCCACACCCTGGAGGGCGAGGTGGGGCCGCTGCTGCTGAGCGTGAGGGTCGACCCCACGCTCGACCGCGGCCCGAAGACCCGGATCCGCCTGAGCCTGCCGGAGCCGCTCCCCGGCGGGCTGGGTCTTCGTGTCAAGCCCCCGGGCGGGTCCGAGGGTTCGGGCATCGGCCTGGGCGACCCCGTCCTGGACAGCCTGCTGGCAGCGACGGCCCATGACGCCGAGCGGGCCCGACGCTTCGTCCGCGAGGCGGACCCCAGCGACGACCTCCACGGCAAGCTGCTGGCGGTGCTGCACGCTTGGCCGAAGTCGAGCCTGGGAGAGCAGGCGGTCCACCTCAACGCCGAGACCTGCGCCGCCGGCGACCTGGAGCGGCAGATCGAGGCGGCAGTGGAGCTGGGGCAGGCGCTGGTGCGAGGCATCGACCGGCTGCACCGCGCGGGCTGAGCCTCAGGTCAAGGCTCGGCTGAGCCCTCGCAAGGCCTCCTCGACCTCGTCCAGCCCGGAGACGACGGCCTGGGCCCCCAGGCTGTCGGGATCCTCCTGGCAGTAGCCGTGGCGCAGCAGAACCAGGGGCAGATCGGCGCCACGGGCCGCCTGGGCGTCGATGGCGGAGTCGCCCACGTAGGCCGCGCGCCCCGGGGGGAGGCGGGCGAGGGCTTCGCGCAGCGGGCCCGGATCGGGCTTGCGCGTGGGGAGCGCGTCGCCCCCCAGCACCACCTCGAAGTGGCCTATCCATCCCAGCGCCCGCAGGATCTGCTCGGTCGGGCGCTGGGGCTTGTTGGTGACCAGGCCGAGCCGACAGCCCTGATCGGTGAGCGAACGCAGCAAGGCCCCGGCGAAGGGGTAGGAGGGGCTGCCCTGGATGGCCAGGCCCTCGTAGACCTCGAACCAGCGGGCGCGGAAGGGCCCGGGTTCGAGCGCGGATCCGGTCGCCGCCAGGGCGCGGGCGAGCAAGGTGTCGAGGCCCTCGCCGACGAAGCGGTGGACCTCCTCCAGGCTCAACGGTCGGCGGCCATTCTCGGCGAGGACGGCGTTGAGGGTCCGCTGGAGGCCGGGGGCGGAGTCGACGAGCGTGCCGTCGAGGTCGAAGAGGACGATGTCGGGGAGCGAGCGCATGCATCTCCGTATCGGGAGGATACCGATCAGGCAGAGGTAGACCATGAAAGACCCGATCATCTCCACCCAGCCGCTGGGCTTTCCCTGGCCGACGCAGGACCCCTTCCTCTTCTGCGCGCACCACGACGACGACTACCCGGCCGGCGACGAGCGGCTGGCCCCCAAGGCCTCGCTGGCCGGGCGCAACATCGGCCAGGACTTCGTCATCAAGGACGGCTGGCGGATGTACCACGGCTCGACGGTGCCGGGCTTCCCGCAGCACCCTCACCGCGGCTTCGAGACCGTCACCCTGGCCCGCAAGGGCTACATCGATCACAGCGACTCGCTGGGCGCCACCGCGCGCTTCGGCAAGGGCGACGTGCAGTGGATGACCGCCGGCAAGGGCGTCGTCCACAGCGAGATGTTCCCCCTCGTCAACCAGCAGGAGCGCAACCCGACCGAGCTCTTCCAGGTCTGGCTGAACCTGCCCGCCAAGGACAAGATGGTCGACCCGCACTTCACGATGCTGTGGGCGGACACGATCCCCCGGCTGACCGCCCCGGGCCTGGAGGTCGTGATGGTCACCGGCGCCCCCGCCGGGATGAAGGCCCCCGCCCCGCCGCCGGCCTCCTGGGCCAGCCGGGACGAGGCCGCCGTGGCGATCTGGACCATCCGGCTGGGCCCCGGGGTGAGCTGGACCCTGCCCGCCGCCGCCGAGGGGGTGCTGCGCACGCTCTACTTCTTCCGCGGGAGCGCGCTGTCGATCCAGGGCAGGTCGGCCACCCCCAGCTCCGCCCTCCAGGTCAGCGGAGACGCCCTGGAGCTGGTCGCCGGGCCGGACGAGGCCGAGCTGCTGCTGCTCCAAGGCCGCCCCATCGGCGAGCCGGTCGCCCACTACGGGCCCTTCGTGATGAACACCCGGGCCGAGCTGGAGCAGGCCTTCAGCGACTACCAGCGGACCCGCTTCGGGGGCTGGCCCTGGAAGAAGAACGACCCCGCCCACCCGCGCGAGCAGGGCCGCTTCGCCATCCACGCCGACGGGCGCCGCGAGGAGCCCAAGGTCTGAGCCCCGGCGCTGAGCGCTGGACTGTGCGGGGCGCTCGCGCTAGGCTCCACTCCATGCTCGTCCCCTCAACCCTCCTCCTCCTCCTCAGCGGCTGCCAGCTGGCCGAGAGGATGGACCTGCAAGGCGAGCTCAACGGCACGGCCGACGGCGGCAGCCCCGACGGCGGGGGCGACGGGGGCGCGCAGCTCCTCCCCGTGCTCGACGAGGTGTCGCCGGCCTACGGCCTGACCACCGGGGGCAGCGAGATCACGCTCTACGGCGAGAACCTCGACGAGCGCGTCGAGGTCTTCTTCGGCGAGGTGTCCGCCACGCTGGGCAGGGTCTCCGCGGGCAGCCTGACCGTCACCCTGCCGGCCAGCACCAGCTCGGGCATCGTCGACGTCACCGTCCGCAACGCGGCGGGCGAGGCGGTGCTGGACGACGGCTTCCGCTACTGGACCGACGGGACCGGCCTGACCGGGGCCATCGGCTACCTCGAACGCACCGACTATGTCGGGGACAGCTGGGCCGACGGCAACACGACCGCGGTCGCCGGGGCCGTGGCCTTCATCGAGCCGTCCTCCTTCGAGTGGTTCGACCTCTACGCGGCGGGCACCGAGCAGTGCGCCTCCAACCGCGGCGCCTCCGGCTCCTTGACCTTCCTCGACCCCGGCCTCGCCGCGCTGGATCTGGTCAGCGGCAGCCGCGCGGTCGAGCTCCCCTGGAACAGCTCCAGCGGCTATTTCGCAGCCTCGCTCAACGAGTCCGACTTCCTCTTCAGCGCCAGCTACGACCTGGAACAGGTCCAGGTGGGCAGCTTGGGCGTCTTCGGGATCTCCGGGCTCGTCCAGACGCCCTCCTCCAGCCTGCGCATCACCTCTCCCGACGTCGAGAACGACCTCCCCTTCATCAGCAAGAGCCTGCCGATCACCTGGACCGGCGGCTTCGGTGAGCTGGCCATCATCGAGCTCGGGCTGCTCGACACCTACGCCAGCTCCATCGTCGAGGTCGTCACCTGCGTGGTGGACGACGACGGCTCCTTCACCGTGCCCAGCAGCGCCTGGCAGGGTTGGGAGTCACTTCGCTACATGACCGTCTCGCTGTCGGTGACCCGGGCCAGCGACGCCGTCCTGCCGATCAACAACGCCAATGTCGGCGTGCTGGGGATCTACACCAAGATCGGCATCGGCTACACGCTGTACTAGCTCACCAGCTCACCAGGAGCCGCGGTTGGGCATGCTGGACCAGGGCTCGGCCGGAGGCAGCGCCGCGCCCTCCTGCAGCAGCTCGACGCTGATGCCGTCGGGGCTCTTGACGAAGGCCATGCGCCCGTCCCGGGGAGGGCGCAGGATCTCGACCCCGTTGTCGGCGAGGTGCTGGCAGAGGGCGTAGATGTCCCGCACCGCGTAGGCGAGGTGTCCGAAGGCGCGACCGGTGCCGTAGGGCTCGGCCTGGTCCCAGTTCCAGGTCAGCTCGACCGTGGCGGCGTCCTCGGGGTGCCCGGTCGAGAGGAAGACCAGCGAGTAGCGCCCGGCCTCGTGGTCGCTGCGGCGGACCTGCTGGAGGCCGAGGAGGGAGAAGAAGCGCAGGGCGGCGTCGAGGTCGAGGACCCGCACCATGGCGTGAAGGAAGCGCATCGTGAAATCGTCCGGAGATGGAGAGACGGACCCTTGACGACCGCTTTCGCCTCGGGCATGATCCTCCCCGAGTCTACCCGCCTGGAGGCACTCATGAACTGGCGCCCTTCTCCTCGTCCCAAGCCCGGGCCGAAGAAGCCCAACTGAAGCTCTGCTTCGCTGGAAACCGGCGGGCTGCCCTAGGGCAGCCCGTCGACGTTTGTGAGGTACCCGATGGCGCTACGTGACTCGCTTCGGCTGGACGGCGACCCCTGCCCTCCCCTGCCCGCCGGGCCACCCTACTCCTGCCGTGAGCTGGCCGACTGGCTGGGCATCGCCTTCACGATGCCCCCAGCCGATCCCCGCATCAAGGACATCTTCGAGGGCGAGCCGGCCCCGACCCCGCCGCTGGACAACCTCGCCGGCGCCCGGACATGGTGGGAGGAGCACCCCGACTGGATGGAGATCCTCGACCCCGAGTCGCCCAACCACGAGGGCAAGATGCTCGAGCGCGAGCTCTACCTGGAGAGCTGGCGGCCCTTCCTGCCGGCGCGCGCCCGGGTGCTCGACCTGGGCGGGGGCGTGGGCCGCTTCACCGACTGGATGCTGCAGCGCGACTGCGAGGTCGAGCTGGTCGATCCCGATCTGCGCAGCCTCTGGCGGGCGCTCTCGGCCGTCGTCGGCGGCCCCGGCAAGGTCGACCTGCACTGGGCCACCGGCGAGACCCTGCCCGACCTGGCGCCGGTCGACGTGGCCCTGGCGGTCGAGGTGCTCTGCTACGCCGAGGACCCCGCCCGGGTGATGGAGAACCTGCGCCGGGTGCTCAAGCCCGACGGCGTGCTGCTGCTCAGCGTCGAGGCTCGCTGGGGCTGGGCGATGTCGGCCGACTCCCACGACGGCACCATCGACGCCTTCCTGAGTGACGGCATCGTGCACGTCCCCGGCGACCGCTGGATCCGCACCTACACCGAGGAGATGGTGCTCGAGCTGCTGGCCGGCTGGCGCATCGAGAGCCTGGTGCCCACCCACTACGCCTTCTCCGGCCCCTTCGAGTTCAGCACCGGTGCCATGGAGGTCGAAGAGGCCCTGGCGCTGGAAGCCCGGCTGCGCGCCCACCCCGTCAGCCGGCCGCTGAACCGCGCCTGGGCCGTGGTGGCCCGGCCGCCTCCACGCTGACAGCTCGCTCCGCTGCGCTATACCCCCCTCATGCGCGTCGTCCTCGTCCAACCTCCTCGCTGCTACTGGCCCTACACCAGCGAAGGCGACAACTTCCTCCTCCAGCAGGCCCTCCCGGCCCTTGCCGGCGCCCTGCGCGCCGCCGGGATGGACGTGCACGTCATCGACTGCATGCCCCTGCACATCGGCTGGCGCAGCCTGGCCGACGAGCTGGAGCGGCTGGACCCCGACGTCGTCGGCTGCGGCGAGAACCACGCCCTGTACGCCAGCGAGGCGATGCGCTTCTTCCGGATGTGCAAGGAGCGCATCCCGCGCGCCAAGACCATCGCCGGCGGCGGGCACTTCACCAATATGGCCGATCGCTACCTCTCGGCCGAGAGCCCGATCGACGTCATCGCCATCGGCGAGGGTGAGCTGACCATCGTCGAGCTCTGCGAGCAGCTCGCCCACAAGGACCCTGACCTGGACAAGGTCGACGGCATCGCCTGGTTCGACGGCGAGACGATGCGCCGGACCGCCCCGCGCAAGCTGGTCAAGGATCTGGACACCCTGCCCCTGCCCGCCTACGACATGATGCCGATGGAGCTGTACGGCAAGTCCCGCTACCTGTTCAGCCCCGGCGGCACCACTGTCCACCACAGCCGGGGCTGCGTCAGCGCCTGCAGCTTCTGTGCCTGGTGGACCACCATGGCCGATCGCACCTATGACGCCGACGGCAAGGCCCAGCTCTCGCCCCGCTGGCGCAGCAAGTCCGTCGAGCGCATGATGGAGGAGATCGAGATCCTCTACTACAAGCACGGCAAGCGCAGCTACGTCTGGGTCGACGAGAGCTGGAACATCGATCCGCGCTTCAACGACGGCTTCTCCGAGGCCATGATCCGCAGCGGCATGAAGACCAAGTGGTTCACCTTCATGCGGGCGGACTGCATCGTCCGGGACGAGAAGAAGGGCATCCTCGAGAAGCAGGTCCGCGCGGGCATGTCGCACATCCTGATCGGCATCGAGCGGGCCGAGGACGACGCCCTGTCGCTGCTGGACAAGCGCTTCTACACCGGCGGGGTCGGGGTCGAGGCCCTGCGCATCATGCGCGAGCGCTACCCCGACGTCTTCCTGCAGGCGACCTTCATCGTCGGCGTCAAGGAGGAGAGCCCCGAGTCCCTCAAGAAGCAGCTCGCCATGGCCAAGCTGCTCGACGTCGACTTCCCGGCTTTTCATCCGATCACGCCCGTGCCGGGCACGCCGATCTTCGACGAGGCGTTGAAGAACGGGGAGATCACCTACGCCGACTTCGACGACTTCGACTGGCTGACCCCGGTGTTGGACAGCAAGTACATGGACCGGCACGAGATCTCGCAGGCCCTGTACGAGATGAACAAAGCCCTGGTCAACAACCGCTGGTTGCTGCGCGGCCTGGCCAGCCGGGTGCCCTACAAGCGGGACATGTACATCTGGTTCTCGAAGGTCAGCGCGGCGATGTTCGTGGACGCGCTGAAGCGGCGGTTGAACCCGTTTGATGTCGGGCATTACCAGTCGCTGGTCAAGCCGGAGTGGTACGACGGGTGAGGGTGGTGGTCAGCGAAGGGTGTCGACCCAGGGGCGATGAATCGCGCTCCAACCGTGGAGCGTGAGGGGGCGCGATTCATCGCGCCCGGCTGCTGCGATCCACCGGTCCGGGCTGTGGGGTTTGAGCCGACCGCTCAGTGCGTGCCGCGCTGGTCAAGTCGTCCACGCAGCGGGATGGCGAGGACCTGAGCCGACTGCGTGTCGAAGAGCTGGTCCGCCAGCCACAGCAGGTCGCCCGGCTCGCAGCGGGGAAGCAGCTCCAACACAACGGGGGCGGAGTCGGGAAAACGCTTCGCAAGGACGCGACGCAGGACCTCCTCCCGGCCTTCCTCCCGGCCCTTGGCGACATACTTGCGGGCGAACTCGCTTTGGTACTCGTAGGGCTGGTTCATGAACGCCTCCAGGAAGCGGCGAGCTGCGGCGCTGGCCGAGAGCAGGATGAGATCAGCACAGAGTCGGGAGCGCTCCTCGTCCAGCCCCGCTCCGGCCGATAGCGCGGACTGGCCGATTCGCTGGGCGTTCGGACCTCGGCCGTGGGCCATCGCGGAGAGCACGGCGAGCTCGGGGTCGGCGTGGGCCTGAGCCGGATCGAGGATGGGGGGCACCTCGTCGGGCTTGAGCTGGACTTCGACCACGACGCCCACCGACCGACCGCTGGGCTCCTCGAAGCGCATCACCAGGTCGGCGCGGTGCTCGGCGGGGACGAGCTGGGTTGCGTCCACGGGCAGCAGGACGACCCCCCTCCGCCTCG
>DDSR01000423.1:0-1523 GCA_002343455.1 Deltaproteobacteria bacterium UBA2385
CCTCTGTGGTGGGTCCTCTCCCGCCTCGCCCGCCTCACTCCACCAACCCACCCCCCAGCGCCTTGTACAGATCAATCGCGTTCCCCAACCGAAGCTGGTGCGCCAACACCAACGACCGCTCGGCCTCGAACAACGACCGCTCCGCATCCAGCAGCTCCAGGTTCCCCGCCACCCCCGCCTCATAGCGCTGCCGGGCCAGCTCCAACCGCCGCTCTTCCGCCTCGCGCAGCCGCTCCAGGGCCTCGACCTGCTGGTCCAGCGGCTCCCGCGCCACCAAGGCGTCGGCCACCTCACGGAAGGCCTCCTGCACGGTCCGCTCATACGACGCCAGGGCGACCTCGCGCTGCACCTCGGCCAGCCGGAGGTTGGCCCGCAGCCTCCCCCCCTGGAACACGGGCTGGGTCAGCCCCGGCAGCAGCGACCAGCCCGCCGAGCCTGGCGCGAACAGTCCGACCAGCTCGCTGGAGGCGAAGCCCGCCCCCGCGGTCAGCGAGATGCGCGGGAAGAAGGCCGCGCGGGCGGCGGCGATGTCGGCGTGGGCGGCGCGGAGCTCCTGCTCGGCGGCGCGGATGTCGGGGCGCTGGAGGAGGAGCTCGGAGGGCAGGCCGGCCGGGAGAGGGGCGCCGATCTCCTGAACAGACAGGGGCAGCGCCTCGGTGTCGGTGAGCTCACCCCCGGTGAGCAGGGTGAGGGCGTTCTTGGCCTGGGCCTGGCCGCGGCGGAGGGCGGCGACGCTGGCGCGGGCGGACTCGACCAGGGTCTGGCTCTGGCGGAGGGTGAGCTCGTTGGCGATGCCGGCCTCGAAGCGCTGCTGGTCGAGGGCGTAGCTGGCCTCGCGGGCGGCGAGGCTGCGGCTGGCGTAGTCGAGCTGCTCGGCGAAGGCCCGCTCGGCCAGCCAGGCCTCGGCGACCTGGGCGACGAGGCTGATGTGAACGGTTCGCGCGCCCTCCTCGGTGGCGAGGTAGCGGGCCAGGGCCGCCTCGCTGAGGCTGCGCACCCGGCCGAACAGATCCAGCTCGAAGGCGGGGACCAGCCCGCCGACCTCGTACAATGAGCTGACCTCGCCGTCGAAGGCTCCGCTGTAGGCGGCGCCGGCCTCCAGGTTCAGCGTGGGCAGACGGTCGGCGCGCTGGATGCGGTAGCGGGCGCGGGCGTCCTCGATGTTCAGCACGGCGACGCGCAGATCGCGGTTGTGCGACAGCGCCGCCTCGATCAGGGCCTGCAGCTGCGGGTCGCTGAAGCGCTGCCTCCAGCCGACGACCTCGCCCGCGGGCGCCTCTGCCGGCCAGCTCGTCGCCACCGGCGCCTCGGGCCGGACGTAGCGCGGGCCGAGCGAGCAGGCCCCCAGCAGGGCGAACAGGAGGGCGCTACTCATGAGTCTCCTCCACCCGGACGGTGCGACCGGGGACCAGGCGGCGGACCACGACGAAGAAGACCGGCACCAGCACGACGGCGAGCACGGTGGCGGTGATCATCCCACCCATCACGGCGGTGCCGATGGCGCGCTGGCTGGCCGAGCCGGC
>DDSR01000423.1:1576-5586 GCA_002343455.1 Deltaproteobacteria bacterium UBA2385
CTTGGCGAACTCGATGATCAGGATGGCGTTCTTGGCGGAGAGGCCCATGACGGCGATCAGCCCGACCTTGAAGTACACATCGTTGGGCAGATCGCGCAGGGTGGTGGCGATGAGCGAGCCGACGATGCCCAGCGGCACGACCAGGATGACGGCGGCGGGGATGGACCAGCTCTCGTACAGAGCGGCGAGGCAGAGGAAGATGGCCAGCAGCGAGAGCGCCAGCAGGGCCGGCACCTGGGCGCCGGAGGTCTGCTCTTCCAGCGAGGTGCCGGTCCACTCGAAGCCGAAGCCGGGGCCGAGCTGGGCGGCGAGGCGGGCCAGCTCGTCCATGGCCTCGCCCGTGCTGGTGCCCGGGGCGGCCTCGCCGCTGATGCGCATGGCCGGGTAGCCGTTGTAGCGGACGAGCTGGACGGGGGCGACGATCCACTGGATCGTGGTGAACTCGGAGAGGGCCACCATCCCGCCATCCCGGTTTCGCACATGCAGGCGGCCCAGATCCTCGGGCTGCATGCGCTGCTCGGCCTCGACCTGGACGATCACTCGCTGCTGGCGCCCGTCGTTGGGGAAGTCGCCGACGTAGGCGGAGCCGAGCGAGGTGGCCAGGGCCTCGCCCACCGCGGAGAAGGCCACGCCGAGGGCGGCGGCGCGCTGGCGGTCGACCATCAGCTCGAGCTGCGGGGTGTCCTCCAGCCCTTCGGGGCGTACATTCCGCAGGAGCGGGCTGTCCTTGCTCAGGCCGAGGAGCTGGTTGCGGGCGGCGAGCAGGGCCTCGTGGCCCTGGCCGGCGCGATCCTGCAGGCGAAAGGAGAAGCCCGAGGAGGTGCCCAGCTCTCGGATGGGCGGCGGGCTGACGGTGAATACCATCGCGTCGCGAACGGTGGAGAAGCGGCGGTTGGCCTCCATCGCGACGACCGAGGCGGCCTGGTCGGGACCCCGCTCATCCCAGTGTTTCAGCGCGATGAAGCCCATGGCGGTGTTCTGGCCGCTGCCGCCGAAGCTGAAGCCGCGGAAGGTGGCGATGCGCTCGACGGCGGGGTGGGCGATCCACCACTCCTCCATCTCCTCGATCACCTTCTGGGTGCGGTTGACGCTGGCCCCCGGCGGCAGGTTGACGATGGCCATCAGGGAGCCCTGGTCCTCGGCCGGCAGGAAGGAGGAGGGCATGCGGGCGTAGAGCGCGCCCAGGACCAGCACGACGGCGAGGTAGGCGGCCATGGCCCGGCCGGTGCGCCGCAGCACCCGGGCGACGAGGCCCTGGTAGCCCAGCGTCAGCCGGTCGAAGCCGCGGTTGAAGCGGGCCAGCAGGCCCTTGCCCGGGCCGTGCTGGGGCGTAAGCATCGAGGCGCAGAGGGCCGGGGTCAGGGTCAGGGCGAGGATGGCCGAGAAGGCGATCGAGGAGACCATCGCCAGCGAGAACTGCTGGTAGATCTTGCCGACGGCGCCGCCGAAGAAGGCCATCGGCACGAAGACGGCCATCAGCACCAGGGTGATGCCGACGATGGCCCCGCTGATCTGGCTCATGGCCTTGGATGTGGCCTCGCGGGGAGGGAGCCCCTCCTCGCTCATGATGCGCTCGACGTTCTCGACGACGACGATGGCGTCGTCGACCACGATGCCGATGGCCAGCACGAGGCCGAACATGGTGAGCACGTTGATCGAGAAGCCGAAGGCGTACATGGTCGCCAGCGCGCCCAGCAGGGCGATCGGCACGACGATGGTGGGGATGAGGGTGGCCCGCAGGTTCTGCAGGAAGAGCAGCATCACCAGGAAGACCAGGACGACGGCCTCGATCAGGGTGACGACCACGCCCTGGATGGAGATGCGGACGAAGCGGGAGTTGTCGACCGAGACGAGGTAGTCGACCCCCTCGGGGAAGTAGGCGGACAGCTCCTCCAGCTTCTCCTTGACGGCGTCGGCGGTGGCCAGGGCGTTGCCGGTGGGCGAGAGCTGCACGGCGAACATCGAGGCGGGCTGGCCGTTCAGGCGGGGCGAGGAGGCGTAGGACTGTCCGCCGAGCTCGACCTGGGCGACGTCCCCCAGCCGCACCACCGAGCCGTCGGGGTTGGCCCGCAGCACCACGTCGGCGAAGGCCTCGGGCGTGCCGAGCTGGCCCTTGACGACGACGCCGGAGAAGACGGCCTGGTCGGAGGTGTTGGGGACCTCGCCCAGGGCGCCGGCGGCGATCTGGACGTTCTGGCCGGCAATGGCGGCGCTGATGTCCCCCGAGGTGATGCCCAGGCCGACCATCTTCTCGGGGTCGAGCCAGATGCGCATGGCCCGCTCGGTGCCAAACGCGGTGGCCTGGCCGACGCCGGGGACCCGGCGGATCTCGTTGATGATGTTGCGGGCGATGTAGTCGCCGAGGGCGATGGGATCGCGGGTGCCGTCGGTGGACTGCAGGGCGACGATCATCAGGAAGGAGGGCGCGGCCTTGTTGACCTGGATGCCCTGCTGCTTGATCGCCGCCGGCAGCCGGGGCTCGACCCGCTTCAAACGGTTCTGTACGTCCACCGCGGCGAGGTCGGGGTTGGTGCCGGGGACGAAGGTGGCGGTGATCTGCGCCTGCCCGTTGGCCGCGCTGCTGGACTCCACGTACAGCAGGCCGTCGGCCCCGTTGAGCTCCTGCTCGATCAGGCTGGTGACGTTCTCGTCCAGGATGGTGGCCGAGGCCCCCGGCCAGCTCGCGCTGATGCTGACGGAGGGGGGCGCCACCGAGGGGTACTGGGCCACCGGGAGCTGGGTGAGGGCGAAGCCGCCCCCGAGCATCACGAAGAGGGCGAGCACCCAGGCGAAGACCGGCCGGTTGACGAAGAACTGCGCCATCGTTCAGGGCCAGGGGGTGGGGGTGACGGCCGAGCCGGGCCGGACCCGCTGGAAGCCGTCGACGATGACCTGCTCGCCAGCCTCGAGGCCCTCGGTGATCAGCCAGGTCTCGCCGACGGCACCGCCCACCTGGACGGGGCGGACCGCGGCGAGGCCGTCCGCTCCGACGACCAGAACAGAAGACCCCTCGGCGCCGCGGGTGACGGCCTGCTGGGGCACGGTGATGGCGTCCTGGGCCACCGCCTGCACCAGCCGGGCCCGCACCAGCTCGCCGGGCAGCAGGTCCAGGTCGGGGTTGGGCACCCGGGCCCGCAGGGAGACCGCCCCGGTGCTGGCGTCGACCGTCACATCGGTGAAGAGCAGGGTGCCGGGGTGAGGAAACTCGCTGCCGTCGTCGCGCAGGATGGTGACGGCCACGGCGTCCTCGGCGGTTCGCTCCAGGGCGCCGTCGCGGAAGGCCCTGCGGAGGCGCTGCACCTCGCTGCTGGACTGGATGAGGTTCACATAGACCTCGTCGAGCTGCTGCACGGTGGCCAGCAGGGTCGCCGAGCCCTGCCCGACCAGGGCCCCCTCGCTGACCTCGGCCCGCCCGATGCGCCCGGCGATCGGCNNGCCTCGGCCGCCGCCCGGCTGGCCAGCGCGTCGTCGTACTCCTGCTGGCTGATGGCCCGCGTCTCGACAAGGGGGGCGTAGCGCTCGGCCCGCTGGGTCGCCTGCAGCAGGCTGGCCTCGGCCCGGGCGAGGCTGGCCTCGGCGCGGGCGAGGGCGGCGCGCAGCGGGGCGGCGTCGATGCGGAAGAGCACCTCGCCCTGCGCCACATCGGCGCCCTCACGGAAGGCGCGCTCGATGACGATGCCGGCGGTGCGGGCGCGGACCTCGGCGACCCGGGCGGCCTCGACCCGGCCGGGCAGCTCGGTGGACAGCGGCACGGTCGAGCTGGCCACGGTCACAACTCCGACCTGCGGAGGGGGAGGCGCGGCCGCGGGGGCCGGCTCGGAGCCGGTGCAGGCCGCGAGGAGCAGGGCGAGGAGGTGTCCAGTCATGGGGGGCCCCTACTGGCACGGGCCGCTGGTGGCAAGGCGGGGGCCTCCGACGGCTCCCTTGGCAGGCCCATGCTTGAGTCGCGGGCTCGATAAATCGAGCCCCTACGAAGACGCGCGACGGACGGGGACGCCGGAACGACGGGG
>DDSR01000105.1 GCA_002343455.1 Deltaproteobacteria bacterium UBA2385
GGGTGAGGCTCCAGGCCGGACCGAGCTGGCGGATCAGGCTCTGCTCGAAGTCGGGGTGACGGGCGAGCAGGGCGGCCATCGCCTGGCGGACGGCACGGCCGGGCTGGAGGCGCAGCCGGGCGCGCTCGCGGCGCAGGCCGTTCATCAGCAAGCGCACCGCGTCGTCGTCGACCAGCTCCAGGCGCAGCTCGTCGAGGATCACGCCCAGGGCGAGGCAGTCGGAGGCCTGGGCGCTGGCGGTCGGGTCGGGGTCTGCGGGCGCCGAGCCCTCCAGCGCGGGCCGGATCGAGAGGCGGCCGTCCTCGTCGATGCCGATGAAGGCCGGCGAGAGGGCGCCGTGAGAGCCGCCCTGCTCGTGGACCTCGGCCACCGCGGCGCAGATATGCCAGGCCAGCGCCGTCGAGGCGCCCTCGCTCAGGCGACGCGAGAGGGCGCCGAGGTCCTCGACCAGCAGGCCGGGCACTACGACCCAGCCCTGCTCGTCCAGCCAACCGCTGCGCACGGCGGGGAAGGGTCCCCAGGCAGGCAGGCCTCCCGCCGCCGAGAGCGCCTCGGGCGGGCCCAGGTAGACCTCGCAGGAGCCTTGCGGGCCGCGGCCCGACCAGCGCTCGACCAGCAGGCTGCGCGAAGAGAGGCGCTCCAGGAGCTGCACGCCGCCGACGGAGCGCGGAGCGGGCGTGGGATGTGGGCTGCTCATCGACATGGGCGGCAGTATACGGGCAGACGGCCGACCGCGCCCGTCGGACCTGGAGCCCCCGCATGGACCTTGCGCTGCCAACCTACGACGCTCGGCTCTGGCCCCCGGCCGTCGCCGCCCTGGCCTCTCCCGGCGCTCGCGCCGCGGACGTCGTCTTCGACATGGACGGGACCCTGCTGGCCGAGGACCTCGGCGACGAGCTGGTCGCCTTCTTGCTTGAAGGCGGGCACCGCCCCCCGACCTGGCTCGAGCGCTGCGGCGACCTCGAAGGCTACCGGCGGCTGACCCGGGGATGGGACACCCCCGACCAGTTCGTCCTCTGCGCCCTGGCCATCGAAGGCCTGGACGAAGCCGAGCTGGAGCGGCAGGTCCTGGCCTGCCTCGCGGCGCGGGTGCCCCTGCGGGGGCCGATCGTCGCCCTGGCCCGCCAGATGGCGGAGGTCGGGCATCGGGTCTGGATCCTCACCGGCTCGTCCGAGGGCATCGGCCGGGCCGTCGCCCGCCACCTCGGCCTGGACCCCCAGCGGGTGATCGGCCTGCGCCTGGCCCAGGACCCCGCGACGGGCCGCTTCGGCTCCACACCCCTGCCACCGATCCCCTGCGGCGCGGGAAAGGTCCAAGCGGCCCACCAGCGGATCGGCGCGCCGGTCGCCTTCACGATAGGGGACTCCTGGACCGACCTGCCGCTGCTTGCCGAGGCCTCCCTGGCCCTCGCCGTGCCCAAGCTGGATGGCCGCCTGGGCCCGCTGGCCCGGCAGGCGGGCATCCCTGTCCTCTCTCCCGTCGACCTTGGCGGCTGAGCGCGTTGAATCCCTGGGACCGGGCCGTTAGGCAGCCGGCTCCCTCCGCCCAAGGGCACCGAGGCACGACATGACCCGAGTAGAGAACGCCATCCAGCAGGGCCGCTGTGTGATCGCCGTCGGCGGTCGCGCCCTGCAGATCCCCGAAGTGTTGACCGAGCTGCGCCGACGCTCGGCCCTGCCCTCGGTGGCCCTCGGGGCCGACCCCGTCACCCCGGTGATGGCGCTCAGCGCCGAGTCCCTGGCGCCTGCGCTGGCAGCCGGCGGCGTGCTCGTGCTGGTCGAGCCCGACGGCGGGACCGACGGTCGCGCCCTGGGCGAGCTCGAGCGCCTGCTCAAGGGCATCAAGCCGGCGCCCCACCTGGTGGTCGCCGCCAAGGCCTACAACCCCTTCGCCATGCCCATGGCGATGCGCCTGATGAAGACCGAGCAGGTCAAGCTGCGGGCGCAGGACTTCCTGGCCTCGCTGCCCGTGCCCCAGGCCGTCGCCCCGGTGGCCGTGGCCGCCGCTCCGGCCGCCGAGGACCGCAACCGCCCGGCCCGGCCCGATCTCATCAACCGCCAGGACGAGCTGGCCACCCTGCGCGCCGCCCTGGCCGAGGACGGCGGCCCCATCGTCGTCAGCGGCCCCTCCGGCGTCGGCCGGCGCTGGCTGATCGAGGCCGCCCTGGTCGACTCCGGCCTGACCCGGCTGCCCGACCTGACCCTGGGCCGGGCCGTCGGCGCGGACACCTTCCTGATCCGCCTCGCCATCGCCGCCAGGCAGGCCGGGGACGAGCGCCTCCACCTCGCCCTCTCGGCAGAGGTGCGCCCCAAGCCGGCCGAGCTGGCCGAGCTGGTCGTGGACCTCGCCCAGAGCGAGGCCATGGCCGGCAAGGTCTGGGTCATCCACGACCTGGACCTGCTGCTGGACCGCCGCGACGGCAGCCTCTACCGCGAGGGGCGCCTGGAGATGATCCTGCGCGGCCTGCTGACCAGCTCGCTGCGCCTGCGCCTCGTCCTGCGCACCCGCCAGCAGCCCGAGCTGCACGCCGAGGGCCTCGCCCGCCACATCCGCCGGCTGGACCTCAAGGGCCTCCCCGGCCGCGAGCTGCACGAGCTCTTCGACGCCTGGCACGCCCCGGAATTCCCGCGCGAGCACTTCGGCACCATCACCGAGCGCACCTTCGGCCACCCGATCGCCGCCCGCTGCATCGCCATCGACAGCCGGGAGTCCTCGATCGAGGACCTGATCGACCCGCCGCGCTACCTCAGGGCCCAGTTCCTGGGCGACGACGACGCCCTCGGTCGCCACATCAAGCGCCGCGTCGAGGAGCTCGACGCCGAGGCCAGCCTCGCCCTCCACTCCCTGGCCCTGCTGCGCGACCCGGCCGGCGCCGACGAGCTCGCCGCCCTGGGCGTCAAGCGCGAGGTGCGCTCGGCCCTGATGGCCCGCGGCCTGCTGGAGCAGACCCCCTCCGGCACCCCCCGCCGCTACTACGTCCACCCGCTGATCCTGGCCCAGCTCGACCGCCGCACGGTCGAGGACTTCGGCCGCATGGAGACCCTGGGCAAGCACCTGCTCGATCGCGCCCGCGAGTCCCGCAAGGCCGGCCAGGACACCGAGTCCATCGCCCAGGCCCTCGAAGGCAACCGCCTGCTGATCGGCGCCCGCCGCGGCCGCGACACCCTGCGCCTGCCCTACCCCGAGATCGACGCCCTGGTCGACGACATCCGCGGGCTGGTGCGCCGCCAGCAGCCCCGCTTCGACATCGCCCGCCAGCGCGTGGGCGAGGCCCTGGCCATCGCGCCGAACGTGCCCGAGCTGCTGCTGGCCAAGGCCGAGGTCCTCGCCGGTGAGCGCGCCAAGGTCGAGGCGATCGAGGCGGCCTTCGCCCAGGTGGCCGAGCTGGCCCCCACCCCCGAGCTCTTCCACCGCGAGACGGGCTGGCACATCGAGCGCAACAGCCGCGGCAAGGCCGCCGACACCCTGCGCCGCGGCATCATCGCCTTCCCCGAGAACGCCCGGATGCGGCGCCGCCTGGCGGGGCTGCTGATCAACCTCGGCCACCTCAACGAGGCCTCCGAGGTGCTGCGTCACGCGCTCGACCTTGAGCCGATGATGCCGGACACCTACTCCCTGCTGGCCGAGGTCTGCATCCTCATGGGCCAGCCCCACTGGGAGCGCGCCGGCACCCTCATCGACGAGGCCCTCTCCCTCTCTCCGACCGATCCGCAGCACCTCACCCGGCAGGCCCTGCTCCTGCACGCCCGGGGCACCGCCGACACGGCCGGGCGCGCCGCGCTCTGGGAGTCGGCCGAGGACAAGGCCCGCCAGGCCTGGCAGTCCGAGAAGGAGAGCATCAAGGCCGCGGTCGTCTACACGATGATCATGCTGGACCGGGTCGAGGTGCTCGACGCGACCCGCCTGGAGCAGGCCGAGTACATCCTGCGCGAGATGATGAAGAAGAAGGGCGACATGCCCGACATCTTCGTGCAGCGCGCCCGGGTGCTCACCCACCGCGAGGCCTTCCGCGACGCCGAGGAGCTGATCGACCGCGCCCTGGCCAAGACCAGCGGCCTGGCCAGCGCCTTCATGGCCCGAGGCGAGGTCTGGGAGGCCCGCCACCAGCCCTTCCACGCCTTCGAAGCCTGGAAGGCCGCCCTGGCCCGCACCCTGCCCGAAACCGCCGAGCGCCTGCTCTGCGAGGAGCATGTGCGCCGCCTGCAGGTGCTGATCGAGTCCGGCCGCGCCGCCGAGATGATGCGCGAGAAGAACGTCGAGCAGCTCCCCGATCCGGCCACGGCGGGCCACTCCCCGAAGAAGGCCACCAGCACCCGCCGGCGCCGCAAGGGCAAGGGCAAGGGCGAGGGCGCCGAGGGGCAGGAGGCCGAGGGTCAAGAGGCCGAGGCCGGCGAAGAGGGAGAGGGCGAGGCCGATGCCGGCGACGAGGGCGAGGCCGAGCAGGAGGTAGAGTCCGAGGAGGAGGCCGACACCGGCGAAGAGTCGCTGGCCAGCCTACCCGGCGAGGAGACCGAGGAGACCGCCCCGGTCGAGGAGCCGCCGCTCTCCTGATCCCCCGAGGCTCTGCATGGCCAGCTTCTACGACGACAACGAGGATCTGCGCTGGTACGTGCGGACCGGCATCGACTGGGAGCCCCTGGTCCGCCTGACCGAGTACGACTGGAAGGCCGAGGACGGCTTCCGCGCCGTCGACGAGGCCCGCGAGTTCTACGAGCAGATCCTCGACGCGGTCGGCGCCTTCGCGGCCACCGACATCGCGCCGCGCTGGTCGGAGCTCGACCGCCAGCACCCCCGCCTCGCCGAGGGCGAGGTGGTCGAGGGCCAGGCCGCCCGCGAGGTCACGGCCGGCCTGGTCGAGCTGGGCCTGCCCTCCCTCTGCCTGCCGCGCGAGCTGGGCGGCACCAACGCGCCCCTGCTGCTCTGGCACCTGACGACCGAGCTGATCGCCCGCGCCGACGTCAGCATCTGCGCCCACCTGGGCTTCCACGGCGGCATGGCCATGGCCGCCCTGATGTACAGCGTGATGGAGGGCAGCACCGAGTTCCAGCACGAGCCCCCGCGCATCACGGGCACCCGCTTCCAGGACTGCATCGAGGAGATCGCCGCCGGGCGGGCCTGGGGCAGCATGGACCTGACCGAGCCCGCCGCCGGCAGCGACCTGGGGGCCATCACCACCCGCGCCCGCCCGCAGCCCGACGGGAGCTGGCTGCTGACCGGCCAGAAGATCTTCATCACCTCGGGCCACGGCCGCTGGCACTTCGTCATCGCCCGCAGCGAGGAGGGCCCCGGGCTGGAGGCCCTCTCCATGTTCCTGGTGCCGGCCTGGGACTGGGACGAGGCCGGCGGCAAGATCTGGCGGGCCCGCTTCGTCGGGGTCGAGGAGAAGCTCGGCCACAACGCCTCGGCCACCGTCACGATCGCCTTCGAGGACACCCCCGGCCAGCTCATCGGCAAGCGGGGCGAGGGCTTCAAGTCGATGCTGCTGCTGATGAACAACGCCCGCGTGGCGGTCGGCTTCGAGAGCCTGGGCCTGGCCGAGGCCGCCTGGCGCGCCGCCCGCGCCTACGCCGCCCAGCGCCCGAGCATGGGCCGGACCATCGACCGCCACGAGATGGTGGCCGAGATCCTGGAGGGCATGCAGACCGAGATCCAGGGCATCCGCGCCCTGGCCATGCAGGCAGCCTGGCACGAGGAGCTGGCCCAGAAGATGCGGCTGGCCCTGGCCCACTTCCCCCTCAGCGACAGCGCCCGGGCCGAGCTCGAAGCCCAACAGAAGGAGCACGCCCGCAAGTCCCGCGCCTTCACCCCCCTGCTGAAGTGGATCGCCAGCGAGGCCGCCGTCGAGATCTCCCGCCAGGCGGTCCAGGTGCACGGCGGGGCCGGCTACATCCGCGAGACCGGGGTCGAGAAGCTGCTGCGCGACGCGATGGTCTTCCCCATCTACGAGGGCACCAGCCAGATCCAGGCCCTGATGGCGATGAAGGACACCCTGCTGGCCGCCGTGCGCGACCCCGCTGCCTTCGCCCGCCGCGCCGCCCGGGCCCGCCTGGCCGCCGCCTCGGCCCGCGACCCCCTGCGCCGCCAGGCCGCCCTGCTGCGGGTGCGGGCCAACCAGGCCATCCAGCACCTGCTCTCCCGCCTGCTGGTCGGCAAGGTCGACGAGCTGCGCCACCACGCCATCGCCTCCTGGGCCGAGCAGATGCGCTCCTGGGACCCCAAGCGTGACTTCGGCCTCGCCATGCTGCACGCCGAGCGGCTGACCGGGCTGCTGGCCGACGCCGCCGTGGCCGGCGTGCTGCTCAAGCAGGTCGAGAAGGACCCCAGCCGCCGCGACGTGCTGGTGCGCTGGGTCGAGCGGGCCCTGCCGCGCAGCCGCTACCGCCTCGACCAGATCACCACCACCGGCCCGCGCCTGCTCGCCCGCCTGGGGGAGGGCGCATGATCGCGCACCTCTTCCGCCAGGGTCCCGCCATCGGCGCCACCCTCTCCCTGCTGGCCTCGCGCAAGGGCCAGGGCGCGCCCCAGGTGCCCGGGCCGCTGCTGACCGAGACCGTGCCCGCCCGCGACCCGAGCCTCGTGGCCGACTTCATCCGCGTCGCCGGCGGCCAGCCCGAGGCCTGGAAGGGCCGCCTGCCGCCGACGATGTTCCCGCAGTGGGGCTGGCCGATCATCACCCGCTCGCTGAAGGGCCTGCCCTACGACCTGACCCGAGCGGTCAACGCCGGCTGCTCCTGGACCGTCCTGGGCCCGCTGCCCGACGACCAGCCCCTGGTGCTGAGCGCCCGCCTCGCCTCGATCGACGACGACGGCCGGCGAGCCCTGCTGACGGTCGAGCTGAGCACGGGCACGGCGGCCGGAGAGGCGCTGCGCTCGACCCTGACCGTCTTCGTGCCCCTGCCGCGCAAGGCCCAGCAGGGCGAGAAGCCCGGCAAGAGCGAGCCCGCCCGCGTGCCCGAGGCGGCCCACCTGCTCGCCCGCGTCTCGGTGCCGGCCGGCCAGGGCTGGGACTTCTGCCTGGTCAGCGGCGACTTCAACCCCATCCACTGGCTGGGCCCCTACGCCAGGATGGCCGGCTTCGGCGGCACCATCCTGCACGGCTTCGGCAGCGCCGCCATCGCCGCCGAGCGCCTGATCGCCCTGCGCCACGGCGGCCGGGCCGAGGCCCTGACCGGCATGGAGCTGCGCTTCACCCGCCCGCTGCGCCTGCCGGCCGAGCTGGGCATCTTCACCGGCGAGCCGACCGACGGCGCCCTGCCCCTCTTCGCCGGAACAGAGCCCGGGGCCCCCGCCGTCCTGGTCGGGAGCGCCCGTGGCTGACCGCCTGCTGCGGATTGGCCGCAACCAGGCGATCCGCAGCCTGGCCGGGGGGGTCGGGGTCAGCCTGCCGCCCACCTTGCGCCGCACCGTCGAGCCCTGGTCCGAGCGCGAGCTGGAGGGCCAGGCCATCGCCGTCCTGCGCGCCCCCGGGGCCAGCCTGGACGAGCCGCTGGCCCGCACCCTGGCCGAGGCCGGCGCCCAGGCCGTGCTGACCGAGGCCCCCCTGCCCTTCATCGAGGCGGCCGAGGCCTGGAGCCGCCCCATCCTCGCCGACGAGCCCGAGCGCCGCCTGGACGCCATCGTGCTGGACGCGACGGGCATCGGCTCCGTCGACGATCTGCGCGCCCTGCACACCCTGCTCCAGCCCCGCCTGGGGAGCCTGCGCAGCAACGGCCGGGTGCTGCTGCTGGCCCGCCCCCCGGACGAAGCCGACGGCCCAGAGCCGGCCGCCTGCCGCCGCGCGGTGGAGGGCTTCATGCGCAGCCTGGCCCGCGAGCTCGGCCGCAAGGGCAGCACCGCCAACGAGCTGCTCGTCCCTCAGGGCGCCGAGTCCCGCCTCGCCGCGCCCACCCGCTGGTTCCTCTCCGCCCGCTCGGCCTACGTCTCTGGCCAGGTGCTGCGGCTCAGCACCTCCCTGCCCTCGTCTGCCGCCGCCTGGCGCCGCCCCCTCGACGGGCGGCTGGTCCTCGTCACCGGGGCCGCCCGCGGCATCGGCGAGGCCACCGTCGCCGTCCTCGTCCGCGAGGGCGCCCGCGTCATCGCGCTCGACCGCCCGGGCGAGGAGGATCGGCTGGCCGCCGTCGTCGGCGACCACGGCCTGCCCCTGGCCGTCGACCTCAGCAGCCCCGATGCCCCCGAGCGCATCGCCGCCTGCGTGCGCGAGCAGGGCGGCCGCCTGCACGCCGCCGTCCACAACGCCGGCATCACCCGCGACAAGACGCTCGGCCGCATGCCGCCCGAGCTGTGGGAGGCCGTGCTCGACGTCAACCTGCGCTCCGTCCTGCGCCTGCACGCCGCCCTCGACCCCCTGCTCGCTGCCGACGCCCGGGTCGTCTGCCTGTCCAGCATCGCCGGCCTCGCCGGCAACCCGGGCCAGACCGCCTACGCCGCCAGCAAGGCGGGCATCGCCGGCCTCGTCGCCGACCTCGGCCCCCGCCTCGCCCCCCGCGGCATCGCCGTCAACGCCATCGCCCCCGGCTTCATCGAGACCCGGCTGACCGCCGCCATCCCGCTCGTCACCCGCGAGTTCGGCCGCCGCCTCTGCAACCTCTCCCAGGGCGGCCTGCCCCAGGACGTGGCCGAGGCCATCCTCTACTTCTGTTCGCCCGGCGGCGGCGCCAGCACCGGGCAGGTCCTGCGGGTGTGCGGCGGCAGCCTCGTAGGAGCCTGAGATGCACGCCTTCATCGTCGGGGGAGCCCGGACCCCCTTCACCCGCGCCTTCGGAGAGCTCGTCGAGCTCGACACCATCGCGCTCGGCGTCGTCGCCGTGCAGGGCGCCCTGCGGCGGCTCGAGCTGCCGGCCAGCGCCGTCGACGCCCTCGTCTGGGGCGGGGTGATCCTCCCGCCGGACAGCCCCAACATCGGCCGGGAGATCGCGCTCGACGCCGGCCTGCCGCCCACGGTCGAGGCCATGACCGTCTCGCGCGCCTGCGCCTCGGGCCTGCAAGCCATCGCCGACGGCGTGGCCAAGATCGAGCGCGGCGAGGCCGAGGTCGTCATCGCCGGCGGCGGCGACTCCACCAGCAACGCGCCCCTGACCATGCCCCCCAGCCTGGTCCGCAAGGCCGGGCCCGTGGCCATGAAGCGGGGGGCGGGCCCCATGGACTGGCTCAAGCTGGCCACCACGCTCTCCCCGGGCCGCGACCTGGTGCCGCGCAAGCCGCGGGTCGCCGAGCGCAGCACCGGCGAGCTGATGGGCGAGGCCGCCGAGAAGATGGCCGGCCGCAACCAGGTCAGCCGGGCCGAGCAGGACGCCTTCGCCCTGCGCAGCCAGCAGCGGGCGGCGGCGGCCGTCGCGGCCGGGCGTTTCAACGAGGAGCTGGTCCCCGTCGACCTGCCCCGCGGCGGGCGGCTGACGGCCGACACCCTGATCCGCGGCGACACCACCTTGGAGCGCCTCTCCACCCTGAAGCCCGCCTTCGCCCGCGACGGCACCATCACCGCCGGCAACGCCACCGCCCTGACCGACGGCGCCGCCTGCGTGGTCCTGATGAGCGAGGCCGCCGCCCGCCGCTACGGCCAGCCCATGCTGGCGCGCTTTCGCAGCTTCGCCTGGGTGGGCGTCGACCCCGCCGACCAGCTCCTGATGGGCCCCGCCCTGGCCATGCCCCTGGCCCTGAAGCGGGCGGGCCTGGAGCTGTCCGAGGTCGATCGGGTCGAGCTGCACGAGGCCTTCGCCGCCCAGGTCCTGAGCGTACAACGCATGCTGGAGAGCGAGGCATTCGGCCGCGAGCGGCTCGGCCGCGACGGCGCGGTCGGCACTATCCACCCCGAGCGGCTCAACGTGCACGGCGGCTCGCTGGCGCTGGGCCATCCTTTCGCCGCCACCGGGGCGCGCATCGCGCTCACCCTCGCCCACGAGCTGGCCCAGGGTGCAGCCCGCACGGGGCTGATCGGCATCTGCGCCGCCGGCGGGCTGGGGGCGGCTGCGGTGATGGAGCGGGGACCCGGCGAGCCCACGAACTCTTGACTTGTCAAAACTAAAGATAGAGCTGTTCTCAGGGATCGGCATGTCATAGGGTGGCGGGATGCGCTCCGTCTCCCCCCTCCCGCTCCTGTTCGCCGGTGCTTTCGCCGGTACCCTGCTCCTCGCCCGCGCCCTGGAGTCCTCGCCCGTGCAGGCCCATATGGTCCCCGCGCCCGAGCTCAGCGAAGCCTGGCTCCCTCCGGCCTGGCTGCACGGCCCCGAGGCCCTGGCCCTGCCCGCGCTGGACGCCCCCGGCGAAGCCAAGGGCCCGCGCCTGTCCTCGCACTCCGCCCTGGTCTTCGACCTGGATCAGGAGCGGGTGCTGATGACCCGCCAGGCCGACTTCCAGCGGCCGGTCGCCTCCCTCACCAAGGTCGTGGCCGCGCTGGCCTGGGCCAGCCTCGACCCGCAGGGCGAGACCACCGTCTGCATCGGCCCCGAGGAGCGCACCACCCGCAACGGCGCCCTCTCCAAGCTGAACACCGGCGACTGCGCCCCCGGCCTCGACATGCTGGGCGCCGCCCTGGTGGCCAGCGACAACCGGGCCGCCCGCGCGCTCGGGGCCGCCGCCGACACCGACGTCGACGGCCTCATCGCCCGCATGAACGAGCTGAGCGAGGAGCTCGGCATGGATGAGTCGCAGTGGACCGACCCCTCGGGCCTGGAGGACGACAACCTCTCCACCGCCCGGGACATGAGCCGCGCCCTGCTGGCCCTCTCCGCCGACCCCACCCTGGCCATGACCGCCTCGGCGCCGAGCTGGACCCTGGCCGCCCAGGGGCGGGCCCCCCGCCTGCTGCACAGCACCAACCGCCTGACCGGCCGGTCCGACCTGAACGTCCTGGCCGCCAAGACCGGCTACACCGACACCGCCGGCTACTGTTTCACCGGCCTCGTCGAGGGCGAGGACGGCCGCCGCCTGCTGGTGACCGTGCTCGGCGCGCCCAGCAGCGGCAGCCGTTGGGCCGACGTGGAGCGACTGCTGAGCTGGGCTCGGGGCTGAGTACCGAGGGGGGGGGCAGGCCGCTCAGTCGCCGTTGGCCATCACCGTCACCGTCCCGCCGATGTTCTCAAGGCCGACTGCGTCCAGGAACGCCTCGATCTCCGCCTGCGGCAGCGAGGTGTTGCGGCTGATCTCCACGTCGCCGCCGATCCACTCGATGTTGAAGAGGCCGTCGAGGGAGGTGAGGGAGTCGTTGTTGTAGATCCTCAAGATGCCTGGCACGGCGGTGATCGGAGCGAGGCCAGAAAGGTCGGTGAGCAGCGGATTCTCGCTCAGACTGAGGTGCCCCCACGCCTCCGGGTCCTCGCTGAACGGCGCCGAGGACACGGAGACCAGGGACGGGTTGCCGTAGAACTCCAAGTATCGGACGGTCTCCAGCGTTGCCGGAGGGGTGAATGCCACGAGACTATCCAGGCTCGCCAGGGAGAATCCGGCCGTGCGCAAGGATGGCAGTGGTCCAACCTCTGTCACGTCATTGGCTGCCCACAGTTCCAACACGTTCACCGACTGCAGCGAGTCGAGGCCACAGAGGTTCCGAAGCCCGGAGACATTGCCGAGGGTCAATTCGCCGTGCACCACTTCGAGGTTCTTCAGGCCGTTCAGGTCTTCGAGGTCAAGGTCGTAGAACGAGAGATTGTCGGCCTCAATCATGCCTTCGAGGCCCTTGAGGTTGGTGAGGGGCATTCTGTAGAACCATAGCTGAGAGGGGATCTCTCCAGCGAGCTTCGGGTCCCACCAGCTCGTCACGTTCGAGAACGCATCCAACGAGGTCACGGGGAGGTCGCCCACCATGACATAGCCCAGCGACTCCAAGCGCGCGAGGGCGCTCAGGTCCGTCAACAGCGGGTTCTCGCGAATGACAAGGTAGTACGCGCTCCTGAGGTTGTCCAAGCCATCAAGCGACGAGATACGTTCATTCTCGTACACCCACAGCCCGTTCCTCTCTGACTCGAAGCCGCAAACACAGGACAGAAACGCGAGATCCTCCAGTCCGCGGGTGTTGGCGATGCTGACGCCTCCCACTGCGTCCCACGCGCCTTCCTCGCACAGAAAGGCCCAGTCTTCGACGTCCGCATCGCGGTCGACGTTGACTCCATCGCCGTATGGTGAATCCACCACACAATGGTCCACCCCATCACAATCCTGATCGATCCCATCCTCCGGCACGTCCTCGGCCCTCGGGTTGATGTTCGGATCCGCGTCGTCGCAGTCACCCTGCTCCACGCTCCACCCGTCTCCATCGGCGTCGAGACCGGGTGTCGGGGTCTCGGTCTCCGCCGGAGTACACTCGTACGTCTCGGTCGGAGTCTCCGTCGGGGTCCCCGTAGTCGAGCAGTCGGTCGGACGCTCCGCGCAGGGGTCGCCGTCTCCCTTGCCTGGGTCGCCGCAAGAAAGCATGAGAAGCAGGATCACATCCACCTCCCAGCGCGCCAGCGCAACACGGCGTGGTCGTCGTCGACCGCCCGGTAGAAGACACGCGGTGTGCCAGCGGTGGCCACGACACATGGGTAGCGGGTGGACTCGTTCCTTACGGCCGCGACCTCTTCGTCAGTGAGATCCACTCCGGATGTCGTGCCGACATCGCGGGGAATCGGGTCCCTGGTCAGAATGCCCAAGGCCGTCCAACTCGCAAGGTCAGCGAGTTCGGCCACTGCGCCGTTGGACGACGCGATGCTCCGGGTGACGGCCTCCCTTGTATCCTCCCAACAGACGAAGCAGCGCTGGTTGACCTCGTCGATGCTGATGGAGGCGAAGTTCTGCGTGCCCAGGGTGAAGTCTTTCAGAACGGAGGGACAAACCTTCGCCGGCCTCGACCAGTCCTCGCTCACCGGATCCGCGGTGTGCCGGGCCAGGATGTTTGATTCGGAGTTCGGCCAGGAGTAGACCACGACGAAGGTCCCGTTCCTCGCTGCGGCGACACAAGGGTCCCGGCTCTCGCCCGAGCCACCCACGTCCACCTCCTCAAGAAACGAGCCGAAACGCCACCCGCTCGTTGCGGCGAAGGCTACATCCGCCACTCGGGCGGCTCTTCCCAACACGCGCTTGCGGACAAACTCACGAGCGGAATCGTAGTACGTCACCGAGTACACCACCAGCACCGTCGGTCCGTTGGGATCCCTCGCCCCGCTGACCGCCACCGACGGAAAGTCCACCGAGTCAAAACTGTACGTCTCGCCGTCCTCCGTGAAGTCGACCACCCCCGAGAGCACCGTCGGCGCCGTCCATTCTCCCTCGGCCGGCCGGAAGGCCAGGGTGATCCGCTGAGCCCTGCCGTCAAAGGCCGAGAACACCAGCCAGGTGTTGCGCGCTTCATCCATCGCCAGGCAGTGGCGCCCGATCTGGCTCACCCTTGGGCGGAGCGCCAGGTCCGACACGTTCACCTCGTCCCAGCCGGACTCGGGACCGCCATGAGCCACCCATAGCGAATCGGCGGTGGCGCCTCGCCAGGAGAATGCGACAGCGACGTCTCCCTGGCCACGCGAACGAAGCGCCAGGCAGGGGTAGCCCAGCGCGTTCCCGTCGCGGTCGGTAGAGCCGTGCTCACCCGTATGGACCACAGGCCACATCGTCCACCACGCCGCTTCGTCGTCCGAGGGCCGTGCAACGAGGCGGACCCGGTGCTGGGCGCTGTCGTCCGCGTACACAGCGTAGTCCTGGCTCACCGTCGACGCGGCCCACCACGCATTGTTCATGCCGATCCCGACGCTGCCGGGCTCCTCCGAACGAGAGGTGTACACCTCCGGACAGACATCGACCCCCCACCACAGGTCGGTCGCGGTCGTACCGCTGCCCCAGCTTGGAACGCCAGCCCACTCCAGGCCTTCCACACTCGCCCGGCTGGACAGGAGGCGCATCGCCTCAGCCTCGAGGCTGCATGTCGACGGTCCCACCGACCCGCGCGAAGCTGAGATTGGTGCCGGAGGTGTTGCTGCACAACCAGACCAGCCGCATCAGCCGCTTGCCCTGCGTGTCCGCGACGATGCTGACGAAATCTCCGAAGGTCATGCCCAGGTTCGTGGTGGCCGTCAGCAACGTCGTGCCCGTGGAGGGAGTCGTCTCCACCACCGCCACCTCGATGCCCATCCCGACCTGGATGTTCCCCAGGACGTTGCGGAGCTCCATCGTCCCGGCCAGCTCGGCGAGCTCGGTGCACGACATCCAGGGGGAGGCCGGGATGGAGATCACGGTCGTGGAGGCGCAGAACACCGTGGTCCAGGGGAGGATCAGGCGACGCATGGCGGGGCTCTGGGTTGGCATGTAGAGACTACCCCAGGCGCTATGGGTGGTCAACTCGGCGTCCTTAGGCTGGACCCGCGTTCAAATGTTGTCCAGAAACGGCAGGCTGTGGGTGCTCCATTGCCCCCAGATCGCTGCTGCGGACGACGACCTGAGCAACGACAACCTCTCCACCGCCCGGGACATGAGCCGCGCCCTGCTGGCCCTCTCCGCCGACCCCACCCTGCCCATGACCGCCTCGGCGCCGAGCTGGACCCTGGCCGCCAAGACCGGCTACACCGACACCGCCGGCTACTGTTTCACCGGCCTCGTCGAGGGCGAGGACGGCCGCCGCCTGCTGGTGACCGTGCTCGGCGCACCCAGCAGCGGCAGCCGCTGGGCCGATGTCGAGCGCCTGCTGAGCTGGGCCCGGGGCTGAGCCGCCCGGCTCATTCCTTCTTCTCCGGCCAGACGACCGCCAGGTGCAGCTCGCGGAGCTGCGCGTCCCGAACGGTGGCGGGCGCGCCCATCATCAGGTCCTGGGCCTGCTGGTTCATCGGGAAGGCGATGATCTCGCGGATGTCCTTCTCGCCCGCCAGCAGCATGACCATGCGGTCCACGCCGGGAGCGAGGCCGCCGTGGGGCGGAGCGCCGTAGTGGAAGGCGTTCCACAGGCCACCGAAGCGCTGCTCGACGTCCTCGGCGCTGTAGCCGGCGATCTCGAAGGCCTTCTTCATCAGCTCGGGCTCGTGGTTGCGGATGGCGCCGCTGGACAGCTCCACGCCGTTGCAGACGATGTCGTACTGGTAGGCCAGGATGTCCAGCGGATCCTTCTCCTCCAGGGCCTGCAGGCCGCCCTGGGGCATCGAGAAGGGGTTGTGGCTGAACTCGATGGCCCCGGTGTCCTCGTTGCGCTCGTAGAAGGGGTAGTCGACGACCCAGCAGAAGCGGAAGGCGCCCTGCTCGATCAGGCCCTGGCGGCGGCCGACCTCGTCCCGCAGCAGGCCGGCCTGCTTGGCGGTGCGATCCTCGGGACCGCAGAGGAAGCAGGCGCCATCGCCCTCGGACAGACCCATGCTCTGTACGAGAGAGGCCAGGCGCCCGCCCTCGAAGAAACGTGCGACGCTGCCCTTGGTGGCGCCCTCGGCCAGGGCGATCCAGGCCATGCCGCCCGCACCGGCAGCCTTGGCGGCGTCCTCGAGCTCGGTCCAGCCCTTGCGGGAGAGGCTGGCTCCCCCGGGGACCGGCACCGCCCGGACGACGGCGCCCTGGGCGATCAGGCCCTCGAACACGCCGAAGCCGCTGCCGACGAAGAGCTCGGTCAGGTCGCGGATCTCGATCGGGTTGCGCAGATCGGGCTTGTCGCTGCCGTAGCGCAGCATGGCGTCGCGGTAGGCGATGCGCGGGAAGGGGGCCGGGGTGACGATCCAGTCGGAGAACTGGCGGAAGACGCCCTCCAGCACGGGCTCAATGGCGGCGAAGACGTCGTCCTGCTCGACGAAGCTCATCTCGACGTCGAGCTGGTAGAACTCGCCGGGCGAGCGGTCGGCGCGGGCGTCCTCGTCGCGGAAGCAGGGGGCGATCTGGAAGTAGCGCTCCTGGCCGCCGACCATCAAGAGCTGCTTGAAGATCTGCGGGGCCTGGGGCAGGGCGTAGAAGTGGCCGGGGTAGCGGCGGCTGGGCACCAGGTAGTCGCGGGCGCCCTCGGGCGAGGAGGCGGTCAGGATCGGGGTCTGGTACTCCTGGAAGCCCTGGGCGATCATGCGCTGGCGGAGGCTGTAGATGACGTCGGCCCGCAGCTTCAGCGCGCGGACCATGCGCTCGCGCCGCAGGTCGAGGTAGCGGTGCTTGAGGCGTGTGGCTTCGGAGGTGTTGGGGTCCTCGACCACCTGGAAGGGGATCGGCTCGCTGGCGCCCAGCAGCTCGAGCTCGTCGACCAGCAGCTCGATCTGCCCGGTGGGCATGTCGGCGTTGGGGCTCTCCCGCTTGACCACCCGGCCGACCACGCGCACCGTGCTCTCGCGCCGCAGGGAGGAGGCCAGGGCGAAGAGCGGGCTGTCCTCGGGCACGAAGCACTGGGTGGTGCCCCAGCGGTCGCGCAGGTCGAGGAAGAGCAGCGCGCCGAGGTTCCGGCTGCGGGCCATCCAGCCGGAGAGGCGCACGGTGGCGCCGATATCGGAGGCGCGCAGGGCGCCGCAGGTGTGGGTTCGGTAGCGGTTGGGCGTGATCATCGGGGCTCGCGGGGGCAGGGTGGCGCGCGCCTGTAATCGGCTGCGCGCAGGGTGTCCGGGCGTTGAGATAGGCTGGCGCGGATGTCCAGCCCCCCGCGCCCCGCAGCCATGCCCGCCCGCAGGCGCGACGCCCTCGTCGCCGGGGCGCTCGCGGCCTTCGTGCTGCTCTTCGCGCTGGGACCGGCCCTGCCCACCCTGGGGACGCGGCTGCTGGGCGCCGAGATCGTCGACGGCCAGGGCACCGCCTGGTTCTACTGGGCGGTCGACGACGCGCTCAAGCGCGGGGCGGCCCTGACCCACACCGATCGGATGTTCTGGCCCTGGGGCAAGGACCTGCACCTGCACACCGGGACCAACATCCTCGACGCCCTGGCCGCGGTGCCCTTCCGCCGCCTGCTGGGCGATGTGCTCGGCACCAACACCTTCTGGATCCTGGGCATCCTCGCGACCTGGGGCATGAGCCGGACGCTGCTCCGAAACTTCACCGACCAGCCGCTCTTCCGCGAGCCGCTGGCGGCGATCCTCGCGGTCGGCCCCCCGGTGCTGCTGGATATGGGCGAGGGCCGGCCGACCCAGGCGATCCTCTTCCTCCCGGTGCTCTTCTTCTGGGCCTTGTGGCGCACCGGCACCCGGCCGGGCCTGGGCTGGCCGATCCTGACCGGCCTCGCCCTGGCGGCCAGCGGCTACCAGTACTGGTTCTACGCCATCTTCGCCGGCTGCGCGGCCCTGGGTCATGGAGTCGTGGCCACGGTCCAGGCCGGGCGGGACCGAGGGCGGGGCGTCTTGCTGCGGCACGCGCTGGCGGCGGCGGTGGCGGTGCTGACCGTGGCGCCGGCGGCGCTCTCGCTGGTGGCGGGCGCGCAGACGGGCAAGGTGCCGGGCCTGCTCTTCACCCGGAACTGGGGTGTCGGCTCGCAGGCGACCTACACGCTCGAAGGCGCCACCGTCTCGATGCTGACCTGGCAGCCGCTGCTCTCCAACACCGGCTGGTCGACCATGCACCCCGAGGGGGGCCAGGTCTTCCTGCGCTACGTCGCGCTCGACCACCCGCTCCTGCTGCTGCTGGTGCTGGTCGGCGTCGCCTCGGCCGGCGCGGCCCGGGCGCGGCTGGTCGCCATGCTGCTCCCCCTCGCCCTCTTCGCCATCGGGCCGACCCTGGTCTTCGGCGACATCGCGCTGCCCAACTACCCCTTCATCCTGCTGCTGGACGCCTTCCCCTTCCTGCGGCGCCTGTGGTGGCCCGCCCGCGCCGTCGCCATCGCCGCCATCCCGGCGGCCATCGCCGTGGTCTACGCCCTGCACCGCCTGCGCGCCTGGCGCCCCCTGGCCGGTCGGGCCGTCGCCACCGCCCTGGCCCCCCTCTGGGCGCTGCTGACCTGGAGCGAGACCCTGGCGCCGATCCCGACCTGGGACCCGACCCCTCCCGCCGGCTACCGCTGCCTGGCCGAGGGCCCCGAAGGCGCCATCCTGGAGCTGCCCTGGGGCGTGAGCCAGACCGGTCTGCCCTGGCAGGCGGCCCACGGGCGGCCGCTGGTCGGAGGCATGGCCGAGGGCAACCCCAGCCTCGTTCCGACCGAGACGGGCGACCTCTTCCGGGCCGACGCCCTCTTCCAGAAGGCGGTGCTGCTGACCGCCGAGGGCACCGCCCCCCGGGGCCCGATGCGCAGCCAGAACAGCAGCGGGAACGGACAGAAGCTGAAGGACATCGGGGTCGCCTACATCGTGGTCAAGCGCGACGACATCTCGGTCGACCCCGAGCGAGACGAAGAGCTGCGGCAGCTGCTGGGCAAACCGGTCTACCAGGACGCCCGCACGCTGATCTACGCCCCCTTCGGCGCGCCCTACCCCTGCCCCCACCTCACGCTCCAGCCGGACGAGGAGCGCTACGAGGCCCCGCCGACGCCTCGGCCGATGGGCAGGGCCGACGGGCCCGAGGCGATCCGCCTGCGCAACATGTACGCGCCCTGGTAGCCGCTCAGTAGCGACGCTCGACCAGGGGCCGCAGCTCGCCCTCGCGCGGCAGCAGCTCGATGTCCACCCGACCGAGCCTGTCGTCGTGCTCGCTGAGCACCCGCACCCGCCACCGCCCCGGGCTCAGCCGACGCTTGGTCGTCCAGCTCCGCCAGCCGCCGTCCCGGCCGCCCCTCATCGTGAAGGGCAGGCGATCCGTCTCGGTCCAGCTCCCGTCGGCCTCCTGCCGCTCCCAAGCGTGCACCACCGTCAGGTCGGCCCCGGTCGGCGCGAAGACAGCGGTGAAGACCGAGACCGGCTCCCCCTCGGAGTAGCGGAAGACCCGATCGTCGCTGCGCCAGGGTGCGTACCAGGGCGGCGCCTCGTAGCGCAGCAGGACCTGTGCGCCGTCGCGGCTGACCTCGCGGAAGACGCCGGCGTGCGCCAGGGCCAGGGGCACGGGCGGCACCAGGCCCAGCTTCACCAGCAGGCCCAGCCCGCCCAGCATGGCCACCCAGGTGCCCAGGTGACGAGGGAAGGCGCGGCGCAGGATGGACGGGGGACCCGGGCGAGGCGGCGCGGGGTCCACCACCTCGCCCAGGTGGATCAGCAGGACCAGGGCGCTGCTGGCCCACAGCGCCAACACCCCGGCGGCGATGCGGGTCTCGGGCCCCAGCCGGCCGGTCCAGGTCGGGATGGCGAAGAGCAGGTAGGAGAAGGCGCAGAAGGCCCAGAGCGTGAGCTGGGGGCCGTCGGGACGGAGCCTCTCGAAGAAGAGCTCGTTGCCCAGCATCAAGGCAGCCAGCAGCAGGCAGAAGACCAGGCTCGGGCCGAAGGTCGCAGACTGGCTGTAGAAGATGATGTAGGCCGAGAAGAGGCCACCAAAACAGAACTGGATGCCCAGCCGGACCAGCTCGCGGTGCTCGACGACCAGCCCCAGGGTCGCCCGGCCGTGCCAGGCGCGGCGCTCCAGCACCAGCAGCAAGGCCGACAGCGCCAGGTAGGCGCTGAGCAGCAGGTTGTCGCCCAGGTCGTCGACCCGCCGCAGGGTCAGGGCGTCCACCACGAAACCGCCGAAGAAGAAGAGCGGCGGCGCCCAGGGCCAGGCGCGCTGCAGCAGGAATCGCTGGCGCGGGCTGAGCCGGCGATCGAGGGCAGGGGGGAGAGGCATCGCGGGGGCGAGGGTATCCCGAGATCTGCTTCCGCCGGGGGCCCGGGCTTCAGATAGAGTCCGCCCATGACCGCCCCCTTCCGCCACGAGCTGACCGTCACCTTCGGCGAGTGCGACCCCGCCGGAGTGGTCTACTACCCGCGCTACTTCGACTGGTTCCACCGGGCGATGGAGGCCTGGTTCGACCAGGGCCTCGGCTTCCCCTACCACCAGGTCCTGCAGCAGCACGGCTTCCCCTCGGTGCGGGCCGAGGCGGACTACAAGGCCCCCTGCCGCATGGGCGAGCGGGTCACCGTCGAGCTGGGCGTCGGGCGGCTGGGCAACGCCTCGGTGGTGCTGGAGCTGACGGTGCGAGGCTCGCAAGGCGAGCTGAAGGCCACCGGCAAGGTCGTGGTCGTGGTCATCCGGATGGATCCCGGCGGCGCCGAGCACTTCAAGCTGCGCCCCCTCCCCCCCGACCTGCGCGAGGCCATGGCCCGCTGGCAGGTGGACGGTGGCTGAGCCCTCTCCCCCCAGCTCCCGCCCCCCGCTCGACAAGGGCGCGGTCGCTGCCCTGACCTGGGCTGCGGTCGCCATCGGCCTCACCGTCGTGATCGGCCCCCAGCTCGGCCTGCGGGGCTGGGCCTGGCTGGGCCTGCACCACCTGCTCTGTCTCGTCGGGGTCAGCCACGAGCTGTGGAAGGCGCGCAAGCGAGCCGCGGCGCGAGCCCAGCGCCTCAGCCTCCGCGGCAGCCCTGGAAGATCATGACCACGTCGTAGGGGTCCGACGAGAAGGTCCATGGCGCGTAGCTCTCCACCACCGGCTCGGCGCTGAGGGCGCTGGCGTGGAAGTTGGCCGCGCCGGTCCAGGAGTGGACCCGGGGCAGCCAGCGGGGGCCGGGCGCCACCAGCCGGTCCAGCGGCACGAGGCAGCTTGGCGCCGCGCTCTGGGGCCAGGCCGCCCGGCTGCTGGCGAAGACCACCCGCTTGGGGATCGGCGCGTCCTCCTCAAGGGCCGTCCAGCCGCGGGCTTCGAGGTGGTGTTGCCAGCCCCAGTGCCCCGCGAACAGCCCCGGGCCCGCCGCCTCCTGCAGGGCGATGCGGTCGACCTGGGCGGCGAGGCGCTCCTGCGCGCGGGCGAGGCCCAGGTCGTCCAGGGCGAGCAGCCCCGCCAGCAGCAGCGTCAGAGGCACGGCCACCTGCACCGCCCGCCATGGAGCCATGCGCAGGCCGAGCAGCAGCACCGGGATGAAGAAGGGCAGGCCGTAGCGGGTCGCCGTGAAGCGCAGCTTCAGCAGGAAGAGGGCGCCGATCAGCGCCCAGAGCAGCAGGAAGACCGCCTCCCGATCCCAGCGCTGCTCGGGCTCATCGCCCGGGAGCAGGCCCCCCAGCACCGCCCCGCCGGCCCCGCAGAAGGCCATCGTCGCCAACGCCGCGCCGCCGGACTGGTCGGAGAGGCTGCCCGCGAAGGCGCCGACCAGGATCCCGACCAGCATGCCCGACAGGGCCGGCACCGGCCGGCCGAAGGCGAGCACCGGCAGCACCAGCCCGCCGCCCAGCATGGCGAGGCTGGCGGCGGCCTTGCGGAAGAGCTCGCGGGGGGTGTCGGCGACGCCCTGGAAGCCGGTCATCGCCAGCAGGTGCAGGCGGCCGTAGGCCTGGGCGTCGTGGAAGAGCAGGGCCGCCAGCGGGACGGCCGCCGCCAGGCCCAGCGTCAGCCCCTCGCGCCAGCCGCGGCGACCGCGCAGCAGCAGCGGCCAGAGCGCCGCCAGCGGGATCAGCGCCGCCCCGCTGTAGCGGAAGAGCGCCCCCGCCCCCAGCAGCAGGGCCCAGGGCCAGCGTCGCTCCAAGGCCGAGCCCTCGCGGGTCAGGCCTGCCACCCCCGCCAGCGCGCAGGCGAAGAGCGGCAGATCCGGCGTCAGCGACTGGGCCGCCAGCACAGCCGCCGGCGAGCCGCAGAGCAGCAGCAGCGCCGCCGCCGGCCGCCCGGCGAAACGAGCGCCGAGCTGCCAGGCCCCCCAGCAGGCCAGCAGCAGCCAGGGCAGCATCCACAAGTGCAACATCCAGACCGGCTGGCCCACCATCGGAGCCAGCCACCAGGCCACTCCCGGCGGATTGCTGAGCACGTCGAAGGCCGACTCGGTCCGGCCCTGCCAGTTGATGGAGACGGCGTGCGGCCGCCAGGCATCCAGGCGCGCGCCCTGGGCCAGCACCAGGAAGTTGGCGTCGTCGACGTGCACCGGCTTGCCCAGGAAGGGCAGCCAGAGGCCGAGGACGAGGGCGAGAGCCGGGAGCGCAGGGCGGGGCACGGGGGCATGGTATCGCTTGCCGGCCGGGGGGGTGTGACTAGCTAGTGCCTGGCACTAGCTAGTCACACCCTCCCGGCCGCCGCGCTAAGGGCGGGGGCCATGACCACCCGCCCCGCCCCCTCCGTCCTGCGCGAGCTGATCAACCTCGCCTGGCCGGTCATCGGCCTCAACGTGCTGGCGGTGCTCTCGCTGGCGGTCGACACCGCCATGATCGGCCGCACCGCGCAGGCCGACGCGGCGCTGACCGGCCTGGGCTTCGCCGTCCAGACCATCTTCCTGCTGATGGTGGCCATGATGGGCCTCGCCGTCGGGGCGGTGGCGATGGTCTCCCGCGCGCACGGCGCCCGTGACCCCGAGCGGGCCCGCTTCGTCGTCGAGCAGAGCGTCGTCGTCGCCCTGCTGCTGGGCCTGCTCACCGCCGGCCTCGGCAACCTGCTGGCCGAACCCTTCATCGGCCTGCTGGGCGGCAGCGGCGAGGACCGCGCCCAGGCGCTGCGCTACCTGCGGCCGCTGCTGCTCTTCAGCCCCTTCAACTACCTCAGCATCCTCTTCACCGCGGTGCTGCGCGGGGTGGGCAACACCCGCCTGCCCTTCCTGGTCGCCCTGGCCAGCAACCTCGTCAACCTCTTCTGCAACTACGTCCTCATCTTCGGCAAGCTGGGGATCCCCGCCCTGGGCATGCTGGGCGCCGCCCTGGGGACCGGCATCTCGCAGATCTTCTCCGTGGTCGTGGTCGGCACCCTGCTGGTCAGCGGCCGCGTGCCGGCCCTGGTGCTGAAGGCTCGCCTCGTCCGCCCTCAGCTCGCCTTCACCCGCGACCTCTTCCGCATCGGGGCCCCCGCCGCCCTGGACATGGTCGTGCTCAACGCCGGGATGCTCTCCATCATCGGCATGATCGGCCGGATCGACCCGCTGGCCGTCGCCGCCCACGGCATGGGCCTGCGCATCCAGGCCCTGGCCTTCGTGCCGGGCATGAGCATCGCCCAAGCCATCGCCGCCCTGACCGGCCAGGCCCTCGGCGCCCGCGACCCCGAGCGCGTCCGCCGCGTCCTGCGCAACGGCATCGGCCTCTGCGTCGCGATCATGACCACCCTGGGCGTCCTGCTCGCGCTGAACGCCCACAGCATCGTCCGCGTCTTCGACCTCGTGCCCGAGAGCCCGCTGGGGGTCTACACCCAGACCTGGATGCGCATCCTCGGCTACACCATGACCCCCGTCGGCTTCTTCCTGGGCCTGACCGGCTTCTTCCAGGGCGCCGGTCAGACGCGGGTGCCGCTGGTGATCAACACCCTCTCCACCTTCCTGGTGCTGATGCCGCTGTCCTGGATCCTGGGCTTCGGCTTTGACCTGGGCGTGGCCGGGGTCTGGGCAGGCCTGCCGCTCTCCTTCGTGGCCAAGGCCGCCCTGGCCGGCTGGGCCTACAAGCGCGAAGGCGTGGCGACGATCTCGACGCCCTCGTAGACCTCGTCCACGGCCCGGCCTCGGCCGAGACGAAGGTCCAGAGGTCGTCCGGGTAGGAGCGGGAGAGGTGCTCGGCGGGGCCGCTCACGCCCAGAGCATCGCGCGCCCCTCGGCCGCCGCTCGATCAGTACCGGGTGATGTACGGCCGCAGCCAGTCGACCTCGCCGCGCACGCCGGTGCTGTAGACCTCCTGCACCCGCTTGGTGAGCGGGCCCGGAGGGCCGACCTCGCGGCGATCGACCTCGCGGACGGGGGTGATCTCGGCCGCCGTGCCGGTCAGGAAGACCTCATCGGCGACGTAGAGCGCGTCCCGACCGAAGGGGACCTCCTGCACGCTGAGGCCCTCGCGGCGCAGGATGTCCATCGCCGTGCGGCGGGTGATGCCGGCGAGGATGTTGACCACCGGCGGGGTCTTGACCACCCCGTCGCGCACGACGAAGAGGTTCTCGCCCGTGCCCTCGGCCACCCAGCCCATCTGGTCGAGCATGATTGCCTCGTCGAAGCCGTTGTCGTTGGCCTCGTAACGGGCCAGGATCGAGTTGACGTAGTGGCCGATGACCTTGGCCCGCTGGAGGTTGGCGTTGACGTGGTGCCGCGTAAACGTGCTGGTCGCCACACGGATGCCGTCGCGCAGGCCCTCCTCGCCCAGGTAGGCGCCCCACTCCCAGGTCGCGACCGTGACCTGGACGGGGTTGTTGCGCGCCCCCAGGCCCATCGCACCCTTGCCCAGGGTGATCAGCGGCCGGATGTAGCCCTCCTCGTACTCGTTGGCCTTCAACGTCTGGATGCAGGCCTCACGCACCTGCTCGAAGCTGAAGGGGATGGTCATCCGGCACATCTTGGCGCTGTCGAACAGCCGCCGCAGGTGCTCGTCCAGCTTGAAGACCCCACCGCCCCCGCCGGGCTGCCGATAGGTGCGGATGCCCTCGAAGACCCCCAGCCCGTAGTGCAGGGAGTGGCTCAGGACGTGGACCTTGGCCTGGTCGAAGGGGACCAGCTCTCCGTCCATCCAGATGAAGCGGCTCTCGATGCCCATGGGGGGACTCCTGGATCAGCGCGTCTTGGGCTTGGTTTCGGGGAGGGGCTTGGTCTCGGGCAGGGGCTTGGCGTCGGGCAGCAGCTCGACGATCGGCAGGCCCAGCGCCTGCAGGGGCTCGCGGATCACGGCCGCGTCCCCCACCACCAGGATGTCCATCATCCCCGGGTCGACGTGCTTGCTCCAGGCCGCCTGGGCCTGCTCGAGGGTGACCGCGCGCAGCTTGTCCGGCGTCGAGCTGAGGAAGTCCTCGGCCAGGCCGTAGCGCCAGATCTTGGTCGTCTCGCCCAGCAGCGAGCCGGGGTTCTCGAAGCGCAGCGGCCAGGTGCCGAGCATGTAGCCGCGGCCGTAGTCGAGCTCCTCCTGGGTGATGGGCCGCTCGCCCAGGCTGTCGGCGAGCTGCTTGCGAATCTCGGCCACGCTGTCCGCGGTCGCCTCGCGCACGACGCTGGCGCTGACCGCCCAACGGCCCGGCAGATAGCCCTCGTCGCTGCCCGAGCGCGATCCGTAGGTCCAGCCCTTCTCCTCGCGCAGCACCATGTTGATCCGCGAGGTGAACATGCCACCGATGGCGAGGTTGGCCAGCTCGAAGGCCCAGTAGTCCGGATCCGTGCGGCTGCCGACGAAGCGGCCCACACGCAGGTTGGACTGGGTGGCCCCGGGCTTGTCGACCAGGAAGATGCGGGTCTGGGCCGGGGCGGGCAGGGACTCGACCGAGGGCAGCGGCGGCAGCTCGTCCCCGGCGCGGATCCAGCCGCCCAGCTTCTCGTCGAGCAGCGGCGTGATCTCGGCCAGGGAGGTGGCCCCTCCGACCGTGACCAGGGCGTGCCGCGGAGCGACATTCGCCAGATGCCAGGCCTTCAGATCCGCCGTGCTCATCGCCTTGAAGGCCTCCTCGTTGCTGAGGTGGCCCAAGTAGGTGTTGCCGTAGGAGAGCACCGCCCAGGTCCGGGCGCTGATGCTGCGCGGATCGTTGCGGGCCGAGGCGAGGTCCTGCAGCCGCTTCTTGCGCAGCAGCTCCCACTCGGACTCGGGGAAGTCCGGCCGGATCAGGACGGTGGCCAGCAGGTCGAGGGCCTCGGGCAGCTTCTCGGAGAGGCAGGAGATCGAGATGTACGATCCGTCCGAGCCGGCACCCGTCGAGAGGCTGGCGCCGATGCGACGCTGGGCCGCCGACAGGGCCGCCGCGTCCATCCCGCCCGCGCCCTCGGCCATCAGGTCGAAGGTCGCCGCGGCCAGGCCCGGCTTGCCGACGGGATCTGTCCACGACCCCGAGCGCAGCACCACGTTGACGTAGACCAGCGGCACCTCGTGGTTCTCGACCACCACCACCGGGATGCCGTTCTTCAGCGTCGCGGTGGCCGGGGTCGGCAGTTCGAAGGGCCGCGGCGCCAGCGGCTCGGGCATCGTCGCCCGGGGGTTGGCCACGACGGCCGGGCTGACCGGGGCCTTGGGCCCGCAGGCCAGCAGCAGGGCGAGGGAGATCGAGATCACTGGGCACCTCCTTCGGGCCGGACATGGAGCACGACGCGGCGGCCCTCGGGCAGCCACTGCTTCGTCGCCTCGTGGATGCTCTGCGGGGTGGCGTCGAGGTAGCGCTGGAGGTCCTTGCCCAGGTAGCCCGGGTCCCCCGTGCGGTTCTGGTACAGGTTGAGCAGATCGGCCTTGGCGGCGATGGTCTGCAGGCCCCCGTAGAAGTTCACCTTCCAGTTCAGCCGTGAGACGTCGACCTCTTCCGGCGTCGGGCCCGAGGCCCGCACCTCGGCCAGGACCTCGTCGATGGCGGCGACCAGCTCGGTCGTGTCGTGCCCATCGGCCACGGTCGCCTCGATCACGAAGACGCTGTTGATCAGGAAGCTGGCCTGGTAGGCGCTGACCGAGCGGGCGATCTGCTTGTCCTTGACCAGGGCCCGGTACAGCCGGCTGTCCTGACCCGAGCTTAGGATGTCGGAGAGGAAGTCCAGCTCGGCGTCGCCGGGCTGCAAGGAGGCCGGGCTGATCCAGGCCAGCCAGACCCGCGCATGGGGCACGTCATCGGTCTTCTCGACCACCTTCTCGGCGCTGAGCCAGTCGGCCGGCAGGGTGGCGCTGCTGCGCGGGCTCGGCTGCGGCCCCCGCGGGATGTCCCCGAAGTAGCGCTGCACCAGCAGGCGAGCCTGGGAGGCCTCGAAGTCGCCCACGATCGAGAGCGAGGCGTTGTTCGGCACGTACCAGGTCTTGAAGAAGGCGCTGACGTCCTCCATCGCGGCGGCCTCGATGTCCTCGTGCCGGCCGATGGTGGGCACATGGTAGGGGTGGTCGGGCGGGAAGACGTTCTCCATCATCCAGACCCAGACCTCGCCGTAGGGCGTGTTCTCGTAGCGCTGGCGCCGCTCGTTGCGGACCACGTCCTTCTGGTTGTCCAGCTTCTCCTGCGTCAGGGCCGGCAACAGCCAGCCCATCCGGTCGGCTTCCAGCCACAGCGCCAGCGGCAGGTATTCGGAGGGCACCCCCTCGAAGTAGTTGGTGCGGTCGAAGTTGGTCGTGCCGTTGACCTGGGCGCCGATCTTCTGCAGCGGCGTGAAGAAGTCGGCGTTCATGTTCTCGCTGCCCTGGAACATCAGGTGCTCGAAGAGGTGCGCGAAGCCCGTCCGCCCGGCCACCTCGTCCTTGCTGCCCACCCCGTACCAGAGGTTGACCTGCACGAAGGGCACCGAGCTGTCCTGGCTGAGGATCACCGTCAGGCCGTTGTCGAGCTGGTAGCGCTCGAAGGGCAGCTCGGGCACCTCGGGTCGGCTCAGCTCCCGTGCGGGGGGCTGCTCCAGGGTGCGGGGGCCCTCGTCGGCCAGGGCGAGGCCGGAGAGCAGGAGGAGGAGGGAGGCGATCATCGGCGCTCCTGGGGGAGAGAGGGGCTTGCCGGGCTAACCCGTTGGCGGGAGCCGCCGACCATGATCTACCTGCACATCCCCTGGTGCCGGGTCCTCTGCCCCTACTGCGCCTTCGTTGTCGCGGTCGAGGCCGACCCTCCCTGGCAGCGCTTCGTGGATGCCGCCCTGCTGGACTTCGAGAGGCAGAGCACCGAGGGAGTGGACCTCGCCTCCACCCTCTACCTGGGCGGCGGAACGCCCTCGCTGATGCCTCTCCCTGAGCTTCAGCGCCTGCTGGCCGGAATCCCCCGCGCCCCCGGGGCCGAGCTGACCCTGGAGGTCAACCCCGGCACCGTCGATCGGCAGCGGCTGCGGGAGGTCCTGGATCTGGGCGTCACCCGCCTCAGCCTGGGCATTCAGACCTTCCAGCGTGCCCACGCCCAGCGCCTCGGCCGAGACCACGACGTACGCGCCGCTGAGCGCCTGCTCGACGACATCGCCGCCCTGCCGGTGCCGAGCTGGTCCCTGGACCTGATGTTCGCCCTGCCCGGCCAGACCCTGGCCGAGCTCGAGGCTGACCTCGACCGCGTGCTCGACCTGGGCCCGCCCCATGTCTCGCTCTACGGCCTGACTTACGAGCCCGGCACCGCCTTCCACGCCCGCCGGGCCCAGGGCCGCATGCAGGAGGTCGACGAAGAGCTCTGGCGAGCCATGTACCTGCGCATCGCCGAGCGGCTGACGGGTTCGGGGTGGCAGCACTACGAGATCAGCAACTTCGCCCGACCCGGGCATCGCTCCCGCCACAACGAGCAGATCTGGCAGGGAGGGCACTACCTGGGTCTGGGACCGGGCGCGCATGGTTACCTGCCGCCTGCTCCCGCGGCCCCCTGGGGCCGCCGCACCGTGAACGGCGCCGACATCGGGGCTTGGATGGCCGATCCGCGGCCGGTGGTCGAGGTGCTCGACGGGCGCACCTGGGCCAGCGATCTGCTGCTGAGCAGCCTGCGGCACGAGGCGGGGGTTGAGGTCGAGAGGCTGCGCGAGGCTGGCTTCGAGCTGAGTTCTTCCACCGTGCAGGTGCTGGTGCGAGGGGGGCTGTTGGAGGAGAGCGAGGGGAGGCTGCGGCTGAGCAGAGAGGGGCGGCTGCTGGGTGACGGGGTCACCGCGAAGCTGATCGCGGGGTTGCGGGCAACCGACGTTGGCTGACTCAGTCGTCGAAGCAGTCCGAGCCGGGGCGAGGAAACTCGTCGGAGACGCTGGAGTACCAGAAGTGCAGGCTGTAGTAGCTCCTGCCGGTTTGCAGGACGAGGTCGTGGATGCCGTCGCCGTCGACATCCTGGTTGAAGGCTACGCTGTCCGATGAGCCCCAAGTGTCGCAGATCCGCGTGCCCTCCTTCCAGTCGCGGACCCCCTCGATCGGGCCGTGGTGGGCGTACAGGCCCGACTCCTCCCGCCCGCTGATCTGGGCCACCAGCACGTCCATCAGACCGTCGCCGTCCAGATCCCCCCCTCCCTGCATCATATCGGGGAAGCTGGCGAAGCTGTGGCCCCCCTCCAGGCGTGCCGCCGAGAGCTCCCTGATGTCCATGGGCCCGTCGAAGGGTCCGTTCATCACGTACAGCTCCCCCTTGTAGTTCGTCCGGCCGTCCTGGTAGAAGGAACGGTTCGCGATCAGCAGGTCGTCGTAGCCGTCGCCGTTCTGGTCTCCCGCCGACTTGATGCTGGTCCCCACCTCGTCGCACTTCAGGTAGGCCGTCGCCTCCTCGCACGGAACACCGTGGACGGAGAGCAGGCTGTCGGTCTCCTCACCGGAGCGACTCTCCAGGATGGGACCGTCGAAGATGTTGACGCTCCCGGGAACAGGATGGTCTCCAGAGCTCTGGCCTTCGAAGCTGTTGCCCACTGCGACATCCGCGATGCCGTCCCCGTTGTGGTCGAAGCCGCCCCGGACCAGGGCGGTCAAAGCCGATGATCCATCCGGCCCGCCCGTGCGGTCGTACAGGTCCGTACCCAGGAGGATGTCCCAGGACCCGTCCTCGATGGCGCCCTCGACGGGCATGGGCTGGACGGCCAGCAGCAGGACCTCTCGCTCCTCGTCGCCGACGGTGCGGACCTCGCGGATGAAGCGCGCCAGATCGGTGACACCGTCGCCAGTCAGGTCGCCCATGGGCAGGGTCGTGAAGGGGACGACGGTCGCGGAGGGTTCGGTGGAGAGGCCGTCGGCTGTGCCACGAAGCCAGGTGGTTGAGGCAGGAGGGCCATAGAGGATCAAGTCCTCCATACCGTCCCCGTCCATGTCAGCGTAAAAGTCTGAAGTGACGACATAGGTATCGGGAGGTGCGCCGAGGAAGTCAACCAAGGTGGGCAGCTCGATGTCTGTTCCCGGCTCCTTCTCCAGGATTTCCACGCCAGACCGGGTAGGATCAAGGTCGCGTTTGTAGACAATGGCGCGTTTCTCGTAGGTCCCACTACTGCCATTCGGCCACACATCGGGCTTCGCCTCCGACTCCGAATCGAGCTTGAAGTAGGTCCTAGAGCCCACCAATACACCACCAGGTTTCCCTGGCCCGCCGGACGGAAGCACCACAGCACCACTGAAAACCAGGGTTCGGCAGGGTACGATCGCGTGATCGCCGTATCTGTACGCACCATCTCTGTTTCGCCGGGTCGCGCCCTCCACATCCCCGCACGAGTAGTAGCTCGGCTCCCCTTCGCCACTCGGTTTCCAACCCGTGCAGGCCATGAAGATCCACCACAGCATGACGACCTCCTTTCGAGACTCTACTCCTTCCGCAGCGGCATCGCAACGCCCGGCCCGGTTGCTCCGCACCTTGCGGTAGACGGAGGGGGGAGGCCCGGCAGGCAACGACTGCGTGAACGGCTGGCCCTCGGCCTTGACCTCTGCTCTCAATCGGGTTTTGCTGCCAGCGTCCTCCCGGAGCTCCGATGACCGCCCTCAGCCTGCTCGCACTCAGCCTCGCGTGCTCGAAAGACAAGACCCCGGTCGACGCGGATCTCCCCGCGAAGCCGCTGCTCTCCCTGGACAGCCCCATGCCGGCCTCCTGGATGGCGGCGGGCCCGGTGCCGGTCTCCGGCGGCAGCCGCGACCTGCGAAACGTCAAGATCAACGGGATTGAGGCGACCATCGGCGCGGGCGGCGACTTCGCCGGCCAGGTGACGCTGAAAGAGGGCGTCTCCGTCGTCGAGGCCCGCGGGCTCTCGCTGGACGGCGACGAGCTCTGGGTCCGCCACGGGGTGCTCGCCGGGCAGTTCGAGGCACCCGAGGGCCGCATCGACGAGGCCGCCGTGGTGCGCCTGAACCAGGGCGGCCTGGACACGCTGACCGGCATGGTCGGGGGCCTGCTCGACGCCGAGACGATCAACAGCGCCCTCTCGGGGATGAACCCGATCTACGAGGACGCCTACGGCTTCTGGGGCTGGGACGCGGTCACCATCGCCGCCAATATCGAGCAGGTCCGCTTCGGCGCGCCGGTGCTGGCGCTGGAGCCGGGCAGCGGCAAGCTGCGGCTCTCGGGCTCGATCCCCTCGCTGCAGGTGGACGCCTACGCCTGGGGCGACGCGGTCGGCATCGACTTCGACTCCGATGTCGACCTTTGGGCCAGCTCGGCGGACGTCTCCGGCTCGCTGAGCATCGAGGCCCGCGACGGCAAGCTCGAGGCCACCCTCAGCGAGGTCCAGGTCAGCCTGATCGGCTTCGGCTACGACACCAGCCTGCTGCCCGGCAGCATCGAGGACTACATCCTGGTCGACACCCTGCGCGCGACCATCGAGGAGCAGGTGCTGGCCATGGTCGAGGAGCAGGTCCCCGCCATGCTGGACGAGGCCCTGGCCGGCCTGGACATCTCGCTGGAGACCGAGCTGCTGGGCAGCCCGCTGTCGATCGAGGCCATCTTCCAGGACGCCAGCATCGACAACGACGGCCTGCTGCTCAGCCTGGGCATGGCCGCCGACATGCCCGCCGCCCACAGCCGCGGAGAAGGGGTGCTGCGTTCCGGAATGGGCGAGCCCACGCTGGACCGCAACGCCGACCTCTCGGCCGCCTTCCGCGACGATCTGCTCAACCGCATGCTCTTCGAGGCCTGGGCCGCCGATGTGCTCTCGCTGAGCATGAACACCTACGACGGCAGCCTGCAGAGCTTCCTGCTGATCCCCCTGCGGGCGACCGAGGGCAGCATCGAGGTCAAGGCCGAGCTCCCGCCGGTCCTGGTCGAGGTCGACGGCGAGCCGCAGGTCCAGGTGGCCGAGCTGATGGTGACGATCGAGACCCCCGACGGCGAGCTCGGCACCCGCCTGCTGATCGCCGTCGCCGCCTTCGTCGACGTCGGGCTGGTCCACGAGGACGGAGAGATCGCCCTGGAGATGGGCGAGGTCGAGCTGTCCCTGATGGTGCGCGAGAGCGACTGGGGAGCCAGCAACGAGGCCGTCACCGCCCTGGTCGAGGAGATGCTGCCTCTGGAGACCATGCTGGCCCTGGTCGGCAACCTGAGCTTCCCGATCCCGGCGATCCAGGGCCTCAGCCTGGAGGGCGTGCAGGTCACCCGCGACCGCGGCGGCGACCACATCGGCATGACCGCCAGCCTGGCGGTCGCCCAGTGATCCTGCTGCTCGGGTCGAGCCTGGCCCTGGCGGCCAGCCTGGACAACCTGGAGATGGCCGGCATGTGGGGCAGCCCGGCGGCGACCGATGGCGCGGCCGTCTGGTGGAACCCGGCGGGCCTGGCCATGGGCGAGGGCACCCGCATCCTGATCGAGGGCGCCCCCACCTTCGCCGTGGTCGACATCCAGCGCGCCGATCCGCACGGCGGCAGCGACCAGGTGCGGATGCAGGGCGTCGTACCGTTCGCGGGCATGGCGACCGACCTGGGGGTCAAGGGGCTGGGCCTGGGCCTGGGGGTCGGCGCGCCCTACCTTCGCGGCGGTGAACAGACGCCCGAGGGTGGTCCGGTCCGCTACCACCTACGCCAGGGACAGATCATGGCCGCGGCGATCATGGCGGGCGGCGGCTACTCGTACAAAGACAAGGTCGCGCTCGGCGGCGGGGTCCAGATCCTGCGCAGCTCCTGGCAGGCGAAGCTGGACAAGGAGCTGATGCCCGACCTCGCCGACGAGATCAAGGCCCTGGGCGAGGAGCCCGGCTACACCGACGCCGACCTGGAGGACCCCGCCTACGCCACCACCCTGGACTTCGAGCCGCTCAGCGCCTGGGGCCTGACCGCCTCGCTGGGCCTGCGGGTGCAGCCCGATCCGAAGATCGGCCTCGCCTTCGCCTGGATCAGCGGCGCCAAGCTGACCCACACCGGCGGGGTCGATCTGAGCTTCTCCTGCCCGCCTCAGTCCGATCTGCTCGGCCGCTTCGGGGCCGAGTCGCGCGGCCTGTGCGACGCCCGCATGAAGGGCGACGCCGCCATCACCTACGCCCTGCCCTCGCGGATCCATGGCAGCGTCCAGCTGAAGCCGACCGAGACCCTGACGGTGGAGGCCATGGGCGGCCTCGTCTTCTGGGGGGCCCACGATCTGTACGAGATCGAGATCACCGGCATCGCCGCGGCCCAGCCCGAGCTGCCCGAGGACACGGTCGAGCTGATCGAGCGCCCCCAGACCTGGGCCCGGGACAACCAGGCCAGCCCCTGGGTGGCCCTGGACGTGAAAGGCAGCATCAAGGAGCGGCTGCTGCTGGGGGCCAGGGTGATGCACGACCGGGCGGCGGTGCCGGACGAGGTGCTGCTGGCCAACAACTACGACGCCAACGACACGGTCCTGTCGGGCCTGGTGGCCGGGCGACCGGCGCGCAGGATCGAGCTGGGGCTGTCCTGGTCGCACCACTTCCTGGCCGAGCGCGTCGTCGGCGACAGCGCCTTCTCCATGGCGGTCGAGCCCGAGGAGCGGCCGGACGAGGCGTACAACTGGCCCCATGGCAACGGGAGCTACCGTGGGGCGATCGACCGTGTCGGGTTGAGCGCGCGGTTCGCGTTGTAGGGGGCGAGGGCCACCACCTCAGGCCTGCGGCCCGCGGGGCACCAGCGACAGCCTCAGCGGCGTCTCGCCGGTGAACCAGCTCTGCTCCACCGTCTCCAAGGGCGCGTAGAAGGGCTCCATCGCGACGGGGTCCGGCCCGCTGAGGTCCACCGGCAGGGCCCGCAGGCCACGCGTCGTCCCAATCTCGGCCACCCCGAAGATGGCCCGCAGGGAGCGACCGTCCGGGAGCTGGGCCACCCCCGGGTAGACCCAGACCGCGCCCCAGGCTGGCTCGATCTGGGCGATGGCCCGCAGGACCTCGTCCATCATCGCGCCCTGGACCGAGCGGATCTCCCAGCGCTCGGCCTGCTCCTGTCGGAAGACGAAGAAGAGGCTCGCCGTGAGACCCTTCTGCAGCAGCTCCCGGTCCAGGGTGGCGTGCACCATCGCCAGCAGCTGATGGGGATCCTCGGGCCGCGGCCCCTGGGGAGGATCCAGGATGGCGAAGCTGGCATCCAGCCCCGGCTCGATCTTCTTCTCCTCCATCTCCATCCCCATCGCCTTGGGCAGGCTGTCGTCCAGCAGCTCCTGCAGCCACTCCGGCGCGTCCGAGGCCCGCTCACCGGAGAGCTCCTCCCAGTCGCCGTACCAGACGCCGACCTCGTCGGTGGTCGCGCCGAAGCGACGGACCCGCGCCCGCCAGTCCAGGCGGTCGGGCCAGAGCTCGACCTGGGCCAGGGCACGCAGGGCGCCCTCGGGCCCCGGTAGCAACACCTCGCGCACCCGAAGACGGAACAAGGCCTGGCCGGGCACCACCGCCCGCTGCATATGGACCAGCGCGCGCTCCTCGCCCAGGTCGACCACGCCCTTCAGGCTGCCCACCATGACGCCCTGCGCCGTCACCACCACCAGCTGATCCTCGTAGGTGCCATGGACCAGCACCTGCCGCTCACAGTCCTGGTCCACCCACTCCTGGACCTGCACCGCGTCGGTCAGGTCCACCCCCGGGACGGTGGTGCGATGGAAGTTGATCCGGACCTGTACGCCTCTGCTCATGGGTCGGCTCCTGGGAGTCTGGGAGGAGCCCTCCACGTAACCGAATGCTCCCGGCGACCACCCCGGCCCGCGGGTGTGACTAGCTAGTGCCTGGCACTAGCTACCACTCGATGCGGATCCAAAAAA
>DDSR01000463.1:0-986 GCA_002343455.1 Deltaproteobacteria bacterium UBA2385
AATGCCGATAGGACCACCCGCTTGCTCCTGGTCCTCGCGGTAGGTAGCGGCATCGCGGCAGGCATGCCTGCACAGGCCGAGGTGCCCACCTCGCCCTGCTGCGACAGCGACCTCAGCTCCGACGAGCAGATCGTCATCCCCGCCGATCCGGACGGCTCGGAGTGCCTCGGCACCTGCACTCGCAGCATCATCAGCTCCACCCTCTACGAGTGGAACTGCGACTCGGCGGCCTACACGGTGGGCACGCTGCAGGGCGCCAAGGTCGTGGCTGTCTGGGACGACCCCTCCGACGGGGGAAGCCGGCTGCTCTGCCCCATCCCCAGCGGTGGCTTCGGGGGCTACTGCACCTTTGGTGTGAACGCCTACGGCAACGACTTCTACTGCCAGCTCTCGCCGGACGAGTGGATGGGGCGCGACATGGCGGGCGTCAACATCTACGGCGCGCCCGACGACGACCAGATCCAGCTCTGGTGGGAGGACGGCAGCGAAGAGTACAACCTGGACGCCTACTCCACCACCACCTTCGTGGGCCGGGCCTTCGGCTTCCAGGGTGACGACGACATCCAGGGTTCGCGGGCGGACAACGCCTACTACAACGATCTCCTGGCGGGTGGTGCCGACGCCGACAAGGTCTGTGGCCTTGACGGCGACGACATGGCCAACGGGGACGGCGGCCCAGACGACGTCTGCGGCGACAACGGAGAGGATGTAGTCGACGGCGGCGGGGAGCCGGACTACTTGTGTGGAAACGCCGACGACGATGTGATCGTGGCCGGGCCCGGCAACGACATCCTCGACGGAGGTGGTCAGACGCTCGACGACATGGATGGCGAGACCCACGTCAGCAGCCCACCCGGAGATACCTGCACAAATGTTGCGGGCAGCACCGCGAACTGCGAGACGCTCACACCACTGTCCTGCGCCCCCTGATGTCCAGCCTGCTCCTGGCTGCGCTTGCCTGCTCGCCAGACAAGCCCGGCGATGGT
>DDSR01000463.1:1001-3374 GCA_002343455.1 Deltaproteobacteria bacterium UBA2385
TACGGAGCGGGCGCGCCCCAGGGGCAAGGCTGCGTTCGGCCGCCGGGTCAAGTGGCCAACGAACAGGACTGCGACGACGGCGACCCGGAAGTTCGCCCGGGCGCCGTAGAGCTTTGCGACGGTCTCGACAACGACTGCGACGGGCTGGCCGACCCCTCCACATCGGAGGACGCGCAGACCTGTTGGACAGACGTAGATGGTGACGGCTTCGGGTCCCTCGCCGCACTGGCCTGTACCTGCGCTGACGGCTCTGTGGACGTGGGTGGGGACTGCGACGACGAAGATTCGGCCATCCATCCCGATGCCGAAGAGCTGTGCGACGGAGTCGACAACAACTGCGACGCGGCCGTCGACGAGGGTCTGCTGGGAACCTGGTACCTGGACGGGGACGGGGACGACTATGGTAGGGACGAGAGCGCGGTCGAGGGATGCCCAGGCGTCGAGGGCACATGGGTCACCCTCGGGGAGGACTGCGATGACGGTGACTCGGGGGTGAACCCCGGGGCCCTGGACCTGTGTGACGACGGGGTCGATCAAGACTGCGACCTGAACCTCGACGAGTGCGGCTTTGACACTGCAACGTTGAGCGGAGACGCCTGGTGGACGGTCTACCGGGACCCAGAGACAGCAAGTCCGGGTAGGCTGGGCCACAACATGGTTGCGGCGGGGGACTCAGATGGAGATGGCCGACCCGACATCTTGGTGCCCTTGGTCCAGTCACCCTGTCCGCAGTCGGAGAAAGGCTGTGAGCTGAGCAATCAATACGTCCTTCTTGAGAGTCCCGTCGGCACATCCGGTGGCTCGGAGAAAGTGCAGGATGTAGCCATAGCCTCCTGGGCCTTTCCCAACGACCCAGACGATCCTCTGACGGACAACATGGCAACAGACCAGACAGCGCATGCGGACGCCGACATCGACGGCGATGGCTATACGGACTACGTCCTCGGCTCATTTGGATATCGAAAATCGGACTGGGCCTATGTCACTGAGATCCAGATTGCCTTTGGACCTCCGGACCCGACCAGTAGCTTTGAAGACCCGACGGTAGTGGATGGGACCTGGCGGGTCTACAAGGAGGACGATCCCGTGCTTCTGAGCTCCAGCGACTGGGTGATCCGGCCAGGCGGCGAGGAGCCCTGGGTCCTGGCTGCCGGAGCCCACCCGCGAAACATCTTCGACCTGGGCGGCACGGGGCTGCCTTTCGTCTACCTGCTCACGCAAGATCATTTCGAAGGCCGATTGGACGTGGAAGAGAGCGTTCGGTTCAGCACCGACGCTCCATACCAGTCGGGCTTTGATGTTGCAACGTGCGATGCCAACGGCGACGGATTGACGGACCTGGTCGGTGGGAGCTATCAGTTTACCGAGAGACAACCTGCCGGACAGGCTTGGGTCTTTCTCGGCCCTTTGACGGCCGACCGCACCACCGACGACGCGGACTTCACAGTTGATGGCCTGAATCCCGAAGTGCGCTTCGGCGAGGGATTGGCCTGCGTTCCCGATCTGGACGGCAAGGGCTATGACGACCTGCTTGTTCTGAGGACCCCCCATGTCACGGCCAGTGACGAACAGTCGCTTCATCACTTTAACCTCCCGTACGACTGTCCAAGTGGATGGTGTACAAATGAGGATGCCCATGTGGTTGTTCAGTCCGACACCGAGTTCGCCATGCACACCCATGAACCACAGGTGACGCAGGACGTGGATGGCGACGACGTGCCCGAGTTCGCTTTGCAGATCACATTCGACTCGGATGAAGACGAGGGCGCCGCGCTGGCCTTGATGAACGTACCTAGCAGCGGGACCTGGCTGATTCGCGACGCTTCGATCTTCATCCGAGCGGATGTACTGGACACCGGCATCGGCCACAAGGTCCTCTCCGGTGTCGACTACGACGGCGACGGTTTACAGGACCTTTTGGTGGGAGAATGGTACTGGAACCCGATCCAGGACGATGTCTTTACCCACCCCCTCGGCCGCTTCATGATCTTCCGCGGCGACAGCTTGCTCTGAGCGCCATGCTGCTCCAGCCAGCCAGCGAGCGCAGGTCCAGACCCCGCCAACATCGCGGCCCCGCGCCGAGCACCTCGTCAAGCCGGCACAGCGCCCGGCAACCTCGGGTCCGGTCGACTCCGCCCGCTCCGCTCGCAGCCCCACCGACCTCTTGGCGTCTTGGCGTCTTGGCGGTTCGATTGCCCGCTCCCTCAGAACCCCAGGACCGCCTCCGCCAGCGCCGCCGCCTGGCTCTTCTGGATGTTGTGTCCGCCCTCCTTGAAAGCAAGGCGCGGCCCCTCCGGGCAGGCGGCCGCCAGCTCGACGCTGATCTCCGCCTCGACCATCGGATCGTCGTCGGCCCAGGCGAGCATCGTGGGC
>DDSR01000396.1 GCA_002343455.1 Deltaproteobacteria bacterium UBA2385
GGCATGGGGCCTCGCCGGCCCCCTACAGGGTCGTCGAGCCGATGTACTGGGCGAACTGGATCGAGCCGGCGGAGGCGCTCAGCGAGGCCGTGCTGCGGAAGCTGGAGAGGTAGCTCCCCGAGTTCAGGTAGACGTAGCCGGCGTGGTTTCCGAAGCCGACCGAGGTCCCCGAGGCGCTGGAGTAGTACAACGAGTCGCCGCCCGAGCAGGTCTCGCCCACGGCGAAGGCGTACCACATGCCCGGCTCGACGAAGACCGAGACGTACTCGCCGCTGATCCAGCCGCCGGTGCCGACGCTGACGCCGGTGTCCGACCAGAGCACATCCCAGGTCGTCGTCGAGCTGGGGGTGCTGCTGGTGCCGAGGATGTACATGTCGGCGGTGCAGCCCGTCGTGGCCTGGATGTAGGTCGAGAAGGAGTCGACCACGGCGTAGCTGTCGGCCTCGATCATGTTGCCGTACAGGCGCGTGCCCAGGGTGATGCTGCTGGTCAGCGTCCCCAGCGTGTAGGTGGTCGAGCTGCCGCAGCGCTCGCTGTCGCAGCTGAAGCTGGTGACGCCGTCCGCGACGTACTCGCTCCACAGGTAGGTGTGGATCACCTCGGGGATGCTGTTGTCGTCCGCGGCCCCCAGGTCGCCGAAGTCCACGTCGCTGAAGCTGAGGCTGGTGCTGCCCGAGCCGTAGTCGACCTGGAGCGCGCCGGCCCCGTAGATGGAGGAGTTGCCGACGATGGCCGATGCGCCCGCGCTGCTGCTGCTCATGTCGAGCTGGGCCTCAGAGACATAGATGCCCCCGGTCGTGTAGTAGTCCTGGTTGTCGCTGACCTCCACGTCCAGCAGGGTCAGGCGCGTGCTGCCGCTGGACCGGGCGAGGTAGATGGCGCCGATGTCGCTGGTGGCGAGGTTGGAGGCGATCTCCACACCGTCCAGGCTGAACTCTCCGTCGAAGAGGACCATCCCGCCGGCCAGGGAGTCGGCGGAGTTCTCGCTCACCTCGCTGTCCGTCAGGCTGAGCGAGCAGCCGAAGGCGGCGACTCCGGCCCCGTAGTAGGCCCGGTTCTCGGCGATGCGCAGCCCGGCGCCGGTGATGGTGGCGCCCGAGTCGCAGGCCAGGCCGCCACCCCCGCGATCGCTGAGGTAGGCGCCGCCGCCGTCGCCGTAGCCGCCCTGCAAGGTCAGATCGTAGAGCCCGACCGCGTCTGCCCCGCTGACCACGTCCACCACCGAGCCGTCGCCATCGCCGTCCAGGACGACCGTCGACCAGTCTCCCGACCGGCCCCGCAGCTCGACGTCGGCGGCGATGTCCAGGTTTACCAGCCAGCTCCCGTCGCAGAACCAGTAGGTCCCGTCCTCGCTGAGGGTGACCGAGGTCACACGGCTGCCGGTGCCGAAGGTCTCGGTCGCGTCCGACCAGCTGCCGTCGGCGGCCTCGAAGGCGACCGTGCCGTCGGTGTCGACGACTGTGTCGCAGTCCGTGTCCAGGCCATCGCAGAGCTCGGGGGCCCCCGGGTAGACCGCGGCGTTGGCGTCGTCGCAGTCGTCGGCGACCGTGATGTAGCCCTCGACCGTGGTGCAGGCCTCCAGCTCGGTGGCCGGGTCGCCGTAGCCGTCGCCGTCGGCGTCCAGGTACAGCAGCTGCCCGCCGATGCCCTCGTCCACCTGGTCGTTGCAGTTGTTGTCGACCTCGTCGCACTGCTCGCGGGCGCGCGGGTTGATCGAGGCGTCGCCGTCGTCGCAGTCGGTGCCGTCCGCGCTGTGCCCGGCCGGGGCGAGGCAGGCCGTGGCCGTCGTGTCCGGGTCCCCGTAGCCGTCGAAGTCGGCGTCCAGGTAGAAGACCGACCCGCTGCGGGTGTCGATCTCGGGGTCCTCGTCGTCAATCAACCCGCTGCAGTTGTTGTCGATCCCGTCGCAGATCTCCAGCGCCCCCGGGTAGATCGCGGGGTTCCGGTCGTCGCAGTCCACGTCGGCGCCGAAGCCGTCTTCATCGACGTCCGGCGCCGCTTCTTCCACCTCTTTGGCTCCGCAGGCGAAGAAGAGGCTGAGGACGAACATCAGGGGCATGGGCGGTCTCCTTGAGGGGCGAGGATATCCCATCCTCTGGTTCCCGCGCGGACACACGAGATAGCTTCGGGACAACCCGAGGTCATCATGCTCATCCTGCTCGCCCTGCTCGCCTGCACCGACGACAAGCCCGATGGGGGCACGGACGGAGGCACCGATGGGGGCACCGACGGAGGGGATGGCGGCACCGAGACGCCGACCACGCCCGTGCCCACCCAGCAGGGCTGCGAGGACCGTCACCAGCCCTTCCTGACCGCGCTGCAGGCGGACCTGGCCGGTGCGGACGCCCTGGGCGTCTCGGCCGCGCTGATGGAGGACGGCGTCATCACCTGCCGGGTCGCGCTGGGGCAGCGGAGGCTCGACGAGGAGGGCTCACCCGACATCGAGACCCTCTTCCAGATCGGCAGCACCACCAAGATGTTCACCTCGCTGGCCCTGCTGCAGCGCATCGAAGACGGGGAGCTCGACCTCGACAGGTCCCTCGCCGAGGCGCTCCCCGGCAGCGACTTCGCCCTGGACCCCGACTGGAACGACCAGATCACGATGCAGCACCTGATGACCCATCAGGGCGGCTTCTACGACTACATCGACTGGACGGCGGCCGACGACGACGAAGACCTCGCCGCCTTCCACCAGGAGATCTTCTTCCCCAACCTGTGGCTGATGTCCCCGGCGGGCGCCTTCTGGAACTACAGCAACCCGAACTTCAACCTCGCCGGGCTGGTGGTCGAGGAGGCAGACGGGCGCTGGTACCCGGACCTGATGGTCGAGGAGGTCTTCGGCCCCCTGGGGATGCCCCGGACGATGATGCGCAGGGAGCAGGCCGAGGCCGACGGGAACTACGCCGAGGGGCGGGGCTACGCCTTGGTCTTGGGCCAGTTCCAGGTCGGGGACGTGCCCATGCGGCAGGTCGTCGACCCCGCCAGCGCCCGACCTGCCGGGGCCAGCACCTGGACCACCCCCACCCAGATGCTGGAGATGGCCCGCTTCCTTATGGAGGGAGACGACGGCGTGCTGCGCGACGATCTGCGGCTGGCCATGACCGAGGCCCATGTGCCGTTGCAGCTGGGGCCCACCCAGGCAGCCTATGGCTACGGCCTGTTCGTCAGCCCCGGCTTCACCGTCATCGACGACGCCTACGAGGTGCCCCTCTGGGATCACGGCGGCAACACCCTCTCGTACAGCAGCGACTTCTACGTCCTGCCCGAGCAGGGCTTCGCCCTCAGCATCCTGAGCAGCGGCTACGGCGTCAGCATGAGCAACGCCATCGTGACCGCCCTCCAGGAGCTCGCCGGCCTGCCCGCGCCGGTGGAGGCCCCCGAGTGGACCGTCGACCCCGAGCGCCTGGACCGCCACGTCGGCGTCTACGAGGATGTCTACAACGTCGGCGAGATGATCATCACCCGCCAGGACGACCTGCTTCACATCCAGATGCCGCTGCTGGAGAGCCTCGGCTACACCATCCAGGAGGAGCTGGAGCCGCTGGACAGCGATCTGTGGCTGCTCTACCTGGACGGCGTGCCCTACGATCTGAGCTTCATCGGCGACGAGGCCGAGGCCAGCAGCACCTATGTCCGAAACCGCGCCTTCGTCGGGACCCGCAGCTCCAGCGGCTTCGCGCCTCCCGCCGAGCCCGGTCCGACCCCGCTCGCGGGCAGCCTCGCCGAGCGCCTCTGGCAGGGGCGCTACCAGCCCTCGCCGATCCAGCGCGGCCAACCCCGGCGGGTTCAGCCCTGATGGCCACCCTCTTCATCGCTGGCGCCTCCGGCTACACCGGCCAGGCCCTGGTGCGGGTCGCCTCGGGCACCCACCGGGTGATCGCCCACATCCGCCCCGGCGCCAAGGGCGACGCCCTCTCTGGCGAGCTCGCCGGGCTGGGGGTCGAGGTGGACCGCAGCCCCTGGGAGGAGCAGGCCCTGCGCGAGCGGCTGAGCGAGATCGAGCCGGACTACGTCTTCGGCCTGCTGGGGACCACCCGGGCGAGGGGCAAGGCGGCGGCGCGGGAGGGCGGGCCGGTCGAGAGCTACGAGACGGTCGACCGAGACCTGAGCCTGATGCTGGCCCGCGCGGCCCAGGGCGCCAAGCGGCCGCCACGCTACGTCTACCTCTCCAGCCTGGGGGCCGATCGCCCCGGGGGCAACGCCTACCTCCGGGCTCGCACCGAGGTCGAGCAGGCGCTGATGAGCGGGCCGCTGCCCTGGACCATCGCCCGGCCCTCCTTCATCACCGGGCCGGACCGGACCGAAGACCGCCCCGGCGAGCGCTACGGCGCCCTGTTCGCCCGGGTCGGTCTGGGCCTGGCCGCCGCGGTCGGGGCCTCCGGGTTGCGCGACGCCTACGGCGAGATGGACGGGACCACCCTGGCCCGGGCCCTGCTGCGGGCCGCCCTGGACCCGGCCTGCGCGGGCAAGGTGCTCGAGGCCAAGGATCTGCGCAGGCTGAGCTGAAGGCACCCCCAGAAGCTCAGCGCCGCGATTCAGCGCCGCTCACGCTCGGCTTTCAGGCGGAGCAGCTCCAGCTCGGCCTTGGCGCGGCGCTCGGCGCGGCTGGGCCTGGGCGGCTCGGCCTCGGCCTGCTCCCCGGGGGTGAGCGGCTCGCTCGGCCCCCGCTGCGCCTGCTCGCGCGCCAGCATCGACTCCAGGTCGCTGACCAGGGACTCCCCGACCCGCTCGACCGCCACGACCGCGGCAGCAGCCGCTTGACGGGCAGCTGCCGCCGCTGCTTGACGGGTCACCTCGTCGGCCAGGTCGGCGGTGCCCTCAGGTTTCGGCTCGGCGGGAGGGGTCTCGGCCTGCCAGGCCTTGCGCAGATGGTCGAGGATGGACATAAGCGCATCCTAGCGCGAGGTCCCGGTGTTCCCAAGCCTTCTCTTGTGCGGCGCCCTCGCGCCCGCCTTCGCCCAGGGCGCCGACGAGCCCTGGACCACCCTGGAGACGGCGCACTACCGCCTGCACAGCCCCGACGTGGCCCTGCCCTGGGCGCTGGAGGTCGCCGGTCGGCTGGAGGAGATCCGGGCCCGAGTCTCGGCCGAGGTGGGCCCCGGCCCCGACAGCGTCGTGGACATCGTCCTGATGGACCCGGCGCGCAGCCCCAACGGCTTCGCCATCCCCCTCGGCAGCGGCCCGCGGATGGGCCTCTTCCCGACCGCACCGACCGCCGGCGGAGGGCTGGCGAACTACCGCAGCTGGGCCGAGGACCTCGTCGTCCACGAGGACGCCCACCTCGTCCACCTGCTCCGGCCCAGCCGCAGCCCCCTCTGGAGGGCCACCCTGGGACCGCTGGGCCTGGAGCCCCCGCTGCTCCAGCCCGGCTGGGTGATCGAGGGCTACGCCACGGTCGTCGAGGGCCGCCTCAGCGGGCGGGGGCGCCCGCATGGCGACGAGCGGGCCGCCTGGCTGCGCATCCTGGCCCAGGACGGGCGCCTGCCGAGCTACGAGGGCCTCTCGGGCGGCGAGGGCTTCATGGCCCGCTCCCACCCCTACCTCGTCGGCAGCGCCTTCCTGGAGTGGCTGGAGGCGCGCACCTGCCAGCCCGCGAGCGACGTCCCGGCGCCGGGGGCCTGCGCGGCCCTGCCCGATCTCTGGGCCCGCTCGACCGCCCGCAGCCTGCGCAGCTTTGACCAGGCCTTCGAGGGGGTCTTCGGCGAGCCTCCGGCCAGCCTCTACGCCCGCTTCCGCGCCGAGCTCAGCCACGCCGCCCTCCAGCAGGAGGCCGCCCGGCCGGTCGACGACAGCCTCTGGCTCGATCTGCAAGGCAGCAGCGCCGAGCTGAGCCTCTCCCCAGACGGGACCCGCCTCGCCCTGATGCGGCGCGAGCAGGGCCGCAGCCGCCTGGTCGTGCTGGAGACCGCCGACGACGCCGAGGCCCTCGATCGCTGGCTGGAGCCCCACCGGGCGGCCGCCGAGCGCGACCCCGACGACGTCGTCGCCCGGCCGCCGCCGACCTTGCCCCGCGAGCCAGTGGCCAGCCGCGAGGACCCCTCCCGTCCCGCCGACCACCCGGCCTGGCTGCCGGACGGCAAGACACTCCTGCTGACCGTCTATCAGCAGGATCGGCGCGGCCAGCTCCGTCCCGACCTCTTCCGCTGGGAGCCCGAGACCGGGCTGGAGCGGGAGATCACCGAGGGCGCCGACCTGAGCCAGGCCCACCCCTTCCCCGACGGCAGGCAGGCCGTCGCCCTGCGGCGCCGCTGGGGGGTCGAGGAGCTGGTCCAGGTCGACCTGAGCAGCGGTGCGGTCGAGGCGATCGCGGAGTTCCCGGTCGGGGTGGTGCTGGACCGCCCGCGGGTCGACCCCAGCGGGAGGACGCTGGCCTACCTGCGCCACGAGGGGCGCTGGCAGCTGGTCCTGCGCGAGCTGGAGACGGGCGAGGAGCGGCTGCCGGCCCTGCCCGAGGGGGCCAGCGTGGCCGACCTGGAGTGGAGCCCCGACGGCCAGAGCCTGCTCTTCGCCCTCGGCGCGCAGGGCTACGTCGAGGTCCATCGGCTGCGCCTCGACGGAGGGGGCCTGGAGGACGGGCAGGTCGAGGCGCTCAGCACCAGCCGCGGGGCGGCCACCAACCCGGCGCTCAGCCCGGACGGCCAGACCCTCTTCCACCTGGGCCTGGACAGCGACGGCGTCGACGTGCACCGGCTGGCCGTGCTCCCGCGGGAGGCGCCCGTCCCGGCGGCGCCCCCTCCCCTGCGCCCGCCGGTGCACCCCGACCCGCCCGGCCCGATCCCCGCCGACCCGGCTAGCGTGC
>DDSR01000289.1 GCA_002343455.1 Deltaproteobacteria bacterium UBA2385
TCCATGATCCCCCTCCGTGACCCGGCCCACGTCCACCACCGCCGTCCTCCGAGCCGCCCTGCTCACCCTCGGCCTGCTGGTCCTGCTCGGCCTCGGCCTGCCCTGGCTGTCGGAGCGCGGGCGTAGCGAGACCAGCGCCGAGATCGCCGCCCGCCTGCAGTCCCCGGCCTCGACGATCGTGCTGGGCAGCAGCGTGGCCCAGATGGGCATCGCCATCGAGCGGCTGCCGGACAGCCTGAGCCTGGCCTTCCCCGGCACCCAGCCGGCGCACTGGCTGGCGATCTGGCGGCATCATGTGGTGGCCCGGGGCCACCGGCCGGCGCGGCTGGTGCTCTATGCGCCGCTGGCCAGCCTCGGCAACGGCGAGCTGGTGGAGGAGGCGGAGCGCAGCGAGCTCCTCTCGATCCTGCCCCGGGACCCGCAGCTCGAGGAGCTGGCCCTGGGCGCGCCGGTCGGCCTGGGCGACCGTTTTCACCGGTACCGTCGATCGCTGCGCGACGGGCTGCTCTCGGTGATCACCGAGGCCCCGACCCTGCTGGGGACGCCGATGCCCGAGCAGGCCCCGAGCGCCCCGAACCCGAGCGCCCCGAACCTGAGCGCCCCGAACCTGAGCGCCCCCCACCGGGTGGAGATGCCCCGTACCATGCCGATCCAGACGAGCCTGACGGCGCTGCTGATCGACGAGGCGACGGCGGCGGGGACCCGGGTGGTCCTGGTGGTCCCGGTGGTCAAGGACGGCCCGGTCGAGGACCGGGAGCAACAACAGCTGATGGGCTGGGCGCTCAACGAGCCGGTCGACCTGATCGACCTCTCCTGCCTGCCCGTGCCCGAGGGCGAGTTCTACACCCACCACCACCTGCGCGAGAGAGGCCGCGAGCAGGTCACCGACGCCCTGGCCACGGTCCTGGCCGGCCTGCCGCCCGGCCCCGCCGAGGCCCCGGGGACCTACCACCGATGCCCGAATTGACGCCCCCCGACCCCTACAACCTGGCCTGGCTGCACCTGGACCCGGCCCAGACCCTGCGCCTGCTGGGCGAGCATCCCCCGCAGCGGGTCTTCGCCGAGCTGAGCGACCGGGCCTACGAGCTCACCCGCGAACACCGAGGGCGCACCATCCCGCCGGGCCCGCGCATCGTGGGGGCGGTCGAGGCGGCCTTGCGCGACTACGGCGAGGACCGGCTGCTGCTCTTCGAGATCGCCCTGGTCCGCTACATCGAGGTCTGGCCGCCCGAGGGGCCGGAGCTCGCGCTGCAGGCCCTCCGCGAGCGCTGGCCCGCGCCCTCGCCCGCCCTCACGCGCATCGGCGCGCGCCTGCAGGCCTGGGCGGAGCTGCGGAGGCTGAAGCTGGAGGCACCCGAGGCGGCCGCCCTGGAGCACCTGCTCGACCTGGGCCGACCGCCGCTGCTGCACCCCCGCTTCCTGGAGGGCCTGCGCGCCCTCGCCCCCGGCCTGAGCCCGGCCGGGCTGCGCGCGGCGGCTGTCCGCCTGCCGGCCGAGGCCCCGGTGGCCCACCTCCTCCTCCGAGACGGCCCCTCCCTGGTGGCTGAAATCCTGGAGCAGAGCTCCCCATGAAGCCGCTGGAGGCCCGCACGCCGGCGGAGCTCTTCGGGGCGGCAGTCGAGGACCCGACGCAGCTCAAGCGCGCCTACGCCCGGCTGATCCGCGCCCACGGCCCGGAGTCGGATCCGGAGGCCTTCGAGCACATCCGCCGCCTCTACGAGCAGGCGCAGGCCGAGCTGAAGGCGCCGAAGCCCGCCCCCGAGCGCGAGGAGCCCCCCGGCGCGAGCTGGGCCGACGCGCTGCTGGCCGGGGCCCGCGAGGACAAGCTCGACGAGCTGGCCGACCGCCTGCTGGCCCGCGCCCTGCAGACGGGCGATCCCGAATCCCTCAGCGCGGCATTGGGCATCGACCGCTGCCGCGACCTGGCCCGCTTCCCCGACCGGCTGCTGGCCGCGGCGGCCAACCCGGCCCTGCAGCCCCGGGTGGTGGGCCATGTGGTCCACCTCTTCTCCTTCGCGGCCGCCCTGGTCGACCACCCCGCCTGGGACGCGCTCAACGAGACCCTGGTCGAGCCGCGCGCCCGGCTGTACCTGCTGATGTCCCGGGCCCGGGTCCTCTGCCAGAAGGGCCGCCGCGCCGAGGCCTGGGGGCTCTTCCGCGCCCGCGAGGCCTGGCTGCGCTCCCTGCCCGAGGCGGAGTGGCTGCCCGCGGCGATCGAGCTGCTCAGCCGCTGCGCCTGGGTGGTGCCCGAGGTGGAGGCCCGGACCTGGGCGAGCCGCCTGGGCGAGGTGGTGCCCGAGGACCTGGAGGCGGCCTGCGCCCGCACCGAAGAGCTGCTGATCCGCGTGCTGAGCGCCCGCCAGGAGGTCGGCGCCGATCCGGATCCGCTGGCCAGGCTGCCCGAGCGCCTGCACGACGAGCACCCCGCCGTCGCGCTCGCGGTCCTGCTGGAGGTCCTGCACCGCCCCGGCGCGATGGAGGCGCTGGAGCGCCGCCTGGCCGAGCGCCCCGCCTGGACCTGCGCCTTCTGGGCCGAGGTCCAGCGCCTCACCGAGACCGAGGAGGCCCTCTGGCGCTGGCAGGCCAGCGGCAAGCCTCCCATCGCGCCGCTGCCCTGGCTGGCGGCGCGGGTGCAGGCCTGGAGAGAGGAGCAGGGCGAAGGAGCGGAGGAGGCGGAGCGGCTGGAGAGGCGGGTCAAGCGGATGCGGCCCGTGGTGATGGTCGTGGCGGCCTTCAGCCTGGTCCCGATGCTCGGCAAGCTCAGCTTCATCAAGCACAGCGACCTGGAGATCGGGCTGGCGATGCTGGCCTGGATGCTGGGCTACTTCGCCTCGATCCTGCTCTTCGAGCGCTTCATCGGCAAGCCCACCCTCGCCCGCGCCCGCGCCCTCCGCGAGGAGAGCGCCGACGCCAGCCCCCTGCTCCGCCTCGCCCGCGACCTGGGCCTCTGGCTGCCCGAGCTGGCCGCCCAGGCGCCCGCAGAGACCGCCATGGACTCGCTCCTGCTCGACCTGCCGGCTACGCTGAGCGCCGTGGGAGACGAACATATCCGCCGCGCCTTCCATCCTCGGGAGAGTCCCGCATGACGCTGAGGCGCCTCACCAGGCCGGCGAGGCCCCAGCCCCCCCCGCAACTGCAGGAGAGTCCCGCATGACGCTGAGGCGCCTCACCGGGCCGGCGAGGCCCCAGCCCCACCCGCAACTGCAGGAGCACCCGTGAGCGTCACGGTGGGCATCGATCTGGGCACGACCCACAGCCTGGTGGCGGTGATGACGCCGACGGGGCCGCAGGTGCTGGCCGACGAGGAGGGGCGGGTGCTGCTGCCCTGGGCCGTGGCGGTCGACGAAGAGGGCCACCTGCTGGTCGGGGCCGCCGCCGAGGCCCGCCTCTCGCACCGGCCGGACAGCGGCGCCCGCTGGTTCAAGCGCGACATGGGCCGAGAGATCGAGCTGCCCGTGGGCCCCGAGCGCCTCAGCCCCCCGGCGCTCTCCGCCCTGGTGCTGCGCGAGCTGCGTGTCATCGCCGAGCTCGCCCTGGGCCAGCCGGTGACCCGCGCGGTGATCACGGTGCCCGCCTACTTCCAGGAGCCCCAGCGGGCCGCCACCGTCCAGGCCGCCCGCCTCGCCGGGCTGGAGGTGGCGCGCATGGTCAACGAGCCGACCGCCGCGGCCCTGGCCCACGGCCTGCACGACGCCGAGCGGGAGCGCCGCGTTGTCGTCCTGGACCTGGGCGGAGGCACCTTCGATGTCAGCCTGCTCGACATCTTCGAGGGGGTCATCGAGGTGGTCGGCACCGGGGGCGACGGGCGCCTGGGGGGTGAGGACTTCACCGAGGCGATCTTCGCCCTGGCCCAAGCCGAGGCGGGCCTGGATGAACAGAGCCCTCCGGCCGTGAGGGCCCTGCTGCGCGCCGCCTGCGAGCGGGCCAAGTGCCAGCTCTCCGAGCGCTCGCGGGCGCCGCTCTCCCTGCCGGATCCCACCTCTGCCACCTGGCGCACGGCCCGCAGCCTGGAGCTCAGCCGCCCGATGCTGGAGGCCGCCTGCCGGCCCCTGCTGGAGCGCATCCGCGCCTGTGTGATCGACACCCTCTCCAGCGCCCGCCGCGGCGCCCAGGACATCGACGAGGTGCTGCTGGTCGGCGGGGCCACCCGGATGCCGGCGATCGCCTCGCTGGCGGTCGAGCTCTTCGATCGCATACCGGTGCAGGGCCACGATCCCGACCAGGTCATCGCCCTGGGCGCCGCCGTGCAGGCCGCCCTGGTCGAGCGCGACGCGGCCGTCGCCGACATCGTGGTGACCGATGTGCTCTCGCACAGCCTGGGGGTGGAGATCTCCCGCGAGGGCGACGACCGCTTCCTTCCCGGCTACTTCATGCCGGTCCTGCACCGCAACACCACCCTGCCGGTGCGACGGGTCGAGCGGGTCTGGACCCTGCACCCCAAACAGACCAGCATCACGGTGGCGGTCTTCCAGGGCGAGCACCGCTACACCCGCCTGAACACACCGCTGGGCAGCTTCAAGGTGCAGGGCATCCCCCTGGCCGAGAGCGAGGAGGCCCGGCAGGCGGTGGATCTGGCCTTTGTCCACGACCTCAACGGCCTGCTGGAGGTCGAGGCGACCATCGCCTCCACCGGCAAGACCGCCAGCATCCTGATCGAGCAGCAGGCCGGGCGCCTCAGCCCCGAGGCCCGGGAGCGCGCCCATCGCGCCATGGAGCGCCTGAAGGTGCACCCCCGCGAGCTTCTGCCCAACCGCCTCCTGGTGGAGCAGGCCAGCGCCGCCCTGGCGGGCCTGGAGGGAGGGGCCCAGGCCGCCGTCGACGCCGCCCTGCTGGCCTTCGAGGACGCCCTGGCCCGCCAGCACCCCGAGGCGATCGAAGCCGCCGCCCGGGTGCTGCGCGAGCTGCTGGCCCGCGTGGGCGCATGATCGACCCGCGGCTGGTGGAGCTGCGAGAGCGCTGGGCGGCGCGCTCGCCGGGCTGCGAGGCGGCCCAGTGGCTCGGCGAGGTCGAGAAGCCCTGGCTGAAGGAGGGGCCGCTACGCGAGCAGCTCGACCGGCTGCCCCTGCTCTACGCCGAGGGCGAGGCCCGGCTGGCCCTGGTGCTGCAGGCCAACGACCTCGCCTGGAAGGGCGAGACCACCGCACCGGGGACCTTGTTGATCTCCTGGGACCCCTGGTTCGAGATCCACCCGGGCGCGCTGAGCGACACGGCCAGCCGCTTCCACGCGGTGGCCCGCCAAGGCGCCGTGGCTCCCGGGTTGCGCGCCCTGGTCGAGGACAGCCGCGACCATATGAAGGACCGGCGCCGCGAGGCGCTGCCCCTGGTGCTGACCTCCGGGCGGGCCGTGTTCGCATTCGACTGCGTCTTCTTCCCCAACCTGCTGCCGGGAGGCCGCCTCTGCGATGTGCTGCTCCCCGTGGTCGTCTTGCGGCAGGGTCCGGCCATCTGCGCCGTGCCTCCGGCGCGCTTCTGGCCCGCCACGCTGCGGGCTCGCTGGGAGCGGGAAGCCGAGGGCTCGCCCTGAGCGCTCGCCTTCGCTAAGCTGGGCTCCCCTCACCCGGAGTACCCCGTGTCCGACCTGTCCTTTGGTGGCGTCAGCCTCGAACAGTATGCCCGCCTCTGCGCCGCCATGGCCGACACGGCCGGGGATGAGTCCAAGGAGTTCGCCATCGCCGCGCAGGAGGGCGTCTCGCCCCAGGACTGGCAGCAGGCCAAGGCTGGCTTCACCGCCAAGATGCAGGACCCGGGGGACATGGGCCGGACCGCCAACGCCTTCATGCCCCTGTACCAGGCTGCTCAGTCCGCGGCGCGCGGCGGCGGCGAGCCCTGCCCGATCGAGACCTACACCCAGATCGTCGCCGCCTACTCCTTCGAGCGCGACGCCCAGGACAACCAGGTCCCGCCCGAGCTGATCTACCAGCGCCACGGCATCACCGCGGCGAAGTTCAACGAGATCACCGGCTACTGGACCCCCAAGGTCAACGACCCCAACGACCCGGCCGCGACGCAGTTCCGCCTGCTGCTCCAGGCCGAGTCCGATCAGATCTTCGGCCTGTACCGGGACGCCAGCGGCTCGCTGGTCGACCCCGACGACGAGGACACCAGCCCGACCGACCGGCAGCGCGCGCTGGAGGCCATCGCCAACGCCCGCCGCCCGATCGAGGCCAACCCCGGGGCCTGCTCGCCCGGCGCCGGCCCGGTGGTGCGC